>JBAZLY010000022.1:0-19496 GCA_041650035.1 Candidatus Omnitrophota bacterium
TTTTGATTTTAATGAGAATAAGGTGTTTTTTACGCGTCACGATACGGTATCAGGCAGGACTTCACGGCAGGAATTTATTTTCAAGGCGGATATCGTTAACAGGCTGGTCCTGGCTCTCTATGTCCAGCGATTCCTGAAAACAGGCAAGAAAAGCGCCAATATAGAGATGTTGAGCAGTGAACCGAGGCTTATAAGATGCGGATTGCACATTATAGACAAAGAGGATATTGAGATAGGAGGCTTAATGGTAAAGGCGTATAAACTATGCCTTGACCCCCAGCTCGGTCTGTTTAATTTTGCGAAGATTTTTATACCCAAGGCTTATGTATGGCATTCGGCAGGGCCTAGTTTTGAATGGCTTAAATACAAGGGGCTCGAGATAAACCTTGATTCCCCTATTGTAGAGATAGAAAAAGAGGGGTGTTCACAATGAGAGACCGCGCGATTCCGGAAAGGCTCAAGCTTTCTTACGAGGCAGGGCTTGGCAAATTGTTTTATTCCCGGATAAACCTGTTTTGCTATATCGTAATAACTGTTTTCCTTATCGAGATAACGGCGGGGCTTACTTTTTTCAGGCAGATATTAAGTCCCAATGATTTTCCGGGTATAATCACAGGGCTTGTGGTCTCTCTCGTACTTTTATCCACCGCCCGGGCTGGACGGGGGTTATTGTTTTATAAAATACGCGCGGGTATCTTCAGCGCTCTTTTGGTCCTTATTGCCATACTGTCCGCACCTGCCCACCCGGGGCTAATCGCGCATATGGGGATAACCCTGGTATTGCTGGCCTTTTTTGTTAGCATATTATTATTGCCGTGGTCCGCGAGAGAAACAGCTGTTATCGGATTTTTCGCGCTGATAAACTTTGTTTTTGTCTATCTTGGCGCGCGGACATTTGTTAACACGGAGGTATTTACGATAAATACCGTTATCATGATCATTGCCGCGGCAATCGGTATTATTGTAAAGAGGACCGAGAATCTACTTCGCGAGAAGAATTTTTTATCAAAGGCGGAGATCGAAGAAAAGAACGCCGTCATGATGAAAGAGCTTGATATAGCCAGAAAGATACAGAGGAGCATTATCCCGCAGTCTATGCAGGACCCGCTGGCTGATATCGCGGTGACATATCAGCCCATGTTCTATATGGGAGGGGATTACGCCAAATTCAGTTTTGTTGACAAGGATAAACTGATGTTTATAGTCTCCGATATTACCGGGCACGGTGTCTCTTCAGCCCTTCTTGTTAACAGGATACACACGGAGATAGAAAGGCTTTTAAACCTGCGTGTCAGCCCGGGGGAACTGCTAAAGGGGCTGGGGGTCTTTATTGACAGGGATTTCGGCAAGATAGGTTTTTATCTTACCGCTTTTTGCGGCATGCTCGATTTCTCTAACAACAGGCTGGTGTATTCAAATCACGGGCACCCGCCTCAAATACTCATGCAATCCAAGGAGAACAATATTGTTCTCATGGATTCCCAGACATTTTTGATGGGTATCGGGCTGGCGGATAATACTGTATATGACGCGAATATAGCTTTCAAGAAAGGTGACAGGCTTATATTGTTTACCGACGGCGTGATCGAGGCCAAGGGCCCTGACGGGTGTCTGTTTGGTTATGAAAATCTCAAGGATTTTGCGAAGGAGAATATAGGGCTTCATGTCAGCGAATTCAATACAAGGCTTCTTGAGCGTGTAAACGTTTTTCAACAGGATAACCAGACAGACGACATATTCCTGCTTTCTATCCAGATCAAGTAAAACGCGCGCGCGGTCAATGATTACCATTAGTATCTCTCAAGATAAGAGGCATCAGGATGTTTAATTCATTTTTCCCTGTCCAGGACCCTGTCTTAGTTTTCGCGATACTTATGTTAATTGCCCTGATAGCGCCGATCGTATCGTCAAGATTCGGTCTGCCGGGCATTATAGGCCTTATTGTGTCCGGGATATTATTAGGGCCTCATGGTTTTTGCGTTCTTGACAGGGGTGTTGAGATACAGCTTTTAGGCTCGGTCGGACTGCTTTATATCATGTTTCTTGCCGGACTTGAATTGGACAGGGTGCAGTTTATGCGCCATCGCCGGCACAGTCTTGTCTTCGGCGCGCTTACCTTTATTATACCTCTTTTATTAGGCGTCGTATCAGCTAAATACCTGCTTGGTTTCAACTGGCAGGCGTCTATACTGCTTGCAAGCATGTTTTCTTCTCACACCCTTCTGACATATCCTATAGCAAGCCGCCTTGGGCTTTCCCGGCAGCGTTCGGTTACGACCGCTGTTGGAGGCACTATCATAACTGATATTGCCGCCATGCTTGTGCTGGCTGTCATCGCCGCCATACACAAGGGGGAGCCGGGATTGTTGTTTTGGCCCGGACTGTTCATGTATATCGGAATTTATACGGCGGCGATGTTTGTCATCCTGCCGTTTTTGCTCAAATGGTTTTTTCGTAGTGTTGCCACAGACGGTATCATTGCCTTCACAGGTGTCCTGGCCGTTACATATTTTTGTTCTTATATGGCATACACGGCAGGGCTTGAGCCGATAATCGGCGCCTTCTTCGCCGGCATTGTCCTTAACAATTTTATCCCGGAGAAAAGCGCCCTGATGAGCCGCATCCAGTTTGTCGGGCATTCAATGTTTATCCCGTTTTTCCTTATATCCATAGGGATGCTCGTTGACCTCGGGGTATTGTTTGCCCCGGGCAAGGCCTTGGCCATAGCCATGGTGATGGTCTTGGCGGTTATTGCCTCTAAATGGGCGGCCTCTTATGTTGTTAGAAGATTGTTAAGGTATTCGCAGGATGAAGCGATGCTTATCTATGGTTTGAGCGTTAATCAGGCAGCGGCAACGCTTGCCGTTGTCCTGGTCGGTTACAATATCGGTATTTTCTCGGAACCTGTGTTGGCTGGCACGATCATAATGATATTAGCGACATGCCTGGCTGGTTCATTGATTACCGACCGTTTCGCGCGTAAGGTAGCGTTGAAGCAGGATGATGAGCCGTTATTGGCCTACGATGTTCCGCACAGGATACTGATACCGCTTGTCAATTCGAAAACCGCCAAGGAATTAATGGAATTGGCGGTGCTTTTGAGGCGGCGCAATTCCCATGAGCCATTATACCCTTTAACCGTTGTTCAATCCGGTAATGAAGCGGATGGACGTGTCGCGCGCGCCGAAAAATTGCTTAGCTATGTGGTGATCCAGGCCATTGAAGCGGATGTGCCTGTCGTGCCCGTGACCAGGGCGGCTATTGACGCCCTGGCAGGCATATGCCAGGCGGCCGTAGACCTGCGTATATCATTGATAATAATAGGCTGGAAGGGCAGTTCATCCTCTAACGCGCGGGTATTTGGCAGGATATTGGATTCTATTTTGGACAATACGAGCCAAATGGTATTTGTCAGCAGGTGCATGATACCTTTAAATACAATGAAGCGCGTTGTGCTGGCTATACCGGCGCTGGTAGACCATCAGCCGGGCTTTTCGGCTGTTGTCCGCGCCGTCAAGATATTAACCCGCCAATTAGGCGCGTCGTTATTGATTACTACCCTGCCGTCGGTGCTTAAAAGATCCGGCGAGACAATAGCGCGCGGCCTGCCGGCTGTTAAGGAGTCGTATTCCGCGTTGGAAAAATGGGACGAGCTCCTGCCCTGGGCGAAAAAAAACCTTACCAAGGATGATCTTTTTGTGATGGTCAATGTGCGTAAGGGCAGGCTCGCATGGCAGCCTGCCCTGAACAGATTGCCGCAATTGGTAAGCCGTCAGATAGATGATGTTAATCTTATTGTCGCATATCCACCTGAAACAGCCTGGGATGAAGACCGCAAGATACAGGAGCAGGCCTTGCCAGGCCGGCTCCTGCGCTTTCCTCGCGAGAATATCAGGCTGGATCTGGGCGGATATGGTATATTCGACGCTATAACAAGGCTTTTAATGCCCGAGTTTGCAGGAAAGGAAACGCAGTTAAAGGAGGTTTCCGATAAACTGCAAGAAATAGCAAAGATGGAGCCTATGGAGCTTAATCCCGGTATGGTGCTTTTGCACGCGCATATAACCGGCATAAAAAGGCCTTCGGCGTTTCTTGGTTTAAATAAAATAGGTTGGCGCTTGGCCCGCGTAAACGGGGATATAAAGGTGTTGTTTATACTGCTTAGCGAAAGGGATGCCTGCCCGGAAATACATCTTAAGGCCCTTGCTGATTTGGTGAGGCCTTTCTGTCGTGCCGATTCCGTTGTTAGGCTTATGCAGTCGGTATCACCGGAAGAGATATTAAACGAATTCGCTCTTGGCGGCACTGAATAGCGTCGCTATATCGGCCTTTTAACCTTCTTCCGCCACTGTCTTTGCGGCTTACTTGAGAAAAAGCGCCGGACTTATAATATGAAAAAGAGAGGCATGAAACAGGAAGCATGAAGGCATAAAAAAGAGATTGACAATATATGTTTTTAGTTGTATTATGCATAGGTATGCATAATAGAAGGGTATATGAGGCCTAAAAAAACAAGATGGATTGATTGTCACCCGGGTGAGCGTTGTTTCAGGCCGCTGTGTAAGCCAAAGGGCCTGCTTGAGGGTATTGTCCTTGGCCTTGATGAGCTCGAGGCCCTGCGCCTGTCATATCTTGAAGGTTATGACCAAAAACGCGTTTCTTCGCGCATGAGGATACACCAGTCAACGATATCGCGCATACTCGCCTCGGCGCGCAGGAAGGTTACAGACGCGCTTGTAAACGTAAAGTCTATAAAGATAGAGGGAGGTTGTTGCAAGGTGGCAGCGCCGGGGCCTGTATCAAGAAGATCTCTCGTCCTCCGCAAAGACATGGAAAGGAGGAAGGCATGAGCCGGTATAAAGGTCTCTTATATGTTGCCGCGGCGTTTCTGGCGTGTTTTTATCTGCCGATTGAAAACCTGCGGTTTACAAATGCTATATTCGAAGCGTTGGCTCTTGTTAGATGGTATGCCCGGGAACATGTCCTGCTCTGTCTTGTGCCAGCGTTTTTTATCGCTGGGGCTATTTCAGTGTTTGTCAGTCAGGCCTCGGTTGTGAAGTATTTTGGGGCGAAAGCCAATAAGTTTCTTTCTTACAGCGCGGCTTCTGTATCAGGCACTGTCCTTGCCGTATGTTCATGCACGGTTTTGCCGTTATTTTCAGGCATTTACAAGAGAGGGGCGGGACTTGGACCCGCTATCGCTTTTCTGTATTCAGGCCCAGCCATTAATGTTCTGGCGATAATTCTTACGGCCCGTATTTTGGGATGCGAATTGGGATTAGGCAGAGCTATTGGGGCAGTGGTCTTTAGTGTTGTTATAGGCATGCTCATGCATTTAATCTTCCTAAAAGAAGAACACGCGCGCCACGCGAAAGGAGATCTCCAATTTCGCGAGGTTAAGGCAAACCGCCCGCTTTGGAAAAACATTGTTTATTTTTTCTCTATGGTCGCAGTGCTAATTTTTGCCAATTGGGGCAAACCGATGGAAGGCGATAGCGGGGTTTGGAGCTTGATTTATTCTGCTAAATGGTGGATTACCGGATTTTTCTTGGTGGTTTTAGGGCTTATAATTATCAATTGGTTTAGAAAAGATGAACTTATGGAGTGGACGTCCGCTTCGCGGGGGTTTGCTTTGCAAATTTTGCCACTTCTTTTAGGAGGCGTATTAATCTCGGGGTTTCTTTTAGGCAGGGTTGGCCATGAAGGGATGATTCCATCGAGATTCGTTGAAATTCTGGTGGGTGGGAATTCATTGCGGGCGAATTTCTTTGCCTCAATTGCCGCGGCGTTTATGTATTTCGCGACACTTACAGAGGTGCCTATCGTGCAAGGACTTATTGGGGCCGGCATGGGCAAAGGCCCTGCCCTGGCGCTTCTTTTATCAGGGCCCGCGTTGAGTCTGCCGAGTATGCTGGTTATCAGGGGCGTTATAGGCACAAAGAAAACCGTTGTTTATGTCAGCCTTGTTGTGATTGTTGCTACGATAAGCGGTATGATTTTTGGAGCGATAGTTAATTAGGAGAGGATAAAAAATGAAAATCGAGATTTTAGGCGTCGGCTGTCCTAAGTGCAAACAGTTTACCGTTAACGTTGAAGAGGCGGTTAAAGAGTTGAGCCTTCAGGCTGAAATCGGCAAGGTAACGGATATTGATAAGATCACGGACTATGGCGTGATGATAACACCCGGTCTCGCGGTTGACGGGACGGTGGTTTCAGCGGGCAAGTTATTGAGCAAAGACGAGATCAAAAAAATTCTATCAGAATAAGACAATTCTTTAATGGGCAATTGCGTGTGTCAGGAGTCCTGTGTTTTAATATCTTCGCGCTCCTGCGGTTCGGATGTGGGTGAATTCTCCTGTTGCGTGACCCGCAAGATGGCACAATGCGGACAGGCGGGAATGTTTTGCCGTGCCGGATCGGAGCGCATACGCCGGGCATAATCGAACTGACAAAGGACGCGAACAAGATAATTGCTGTCAACGGTTGTCAGGTTTTGTGTTCAAAGAAGATCCTCCGGTTTAGTAGGATCGCAAAAATTGAATACTATACTCGCAGGATTACCGGAGCAATTTTTATTTTCCCCGGGGCGTATTACGCAGGTGTTTGGTTATGCGCCATTCTGGGGTAAATCTATGCCGCGCCTTTATCTTCTTAGATAATTTTTATTCACTTTCCACGCTCAATAAAGTCTTGACCTCTCGGCTCGGGAGGAAGTATAATTTATACAAATGATGAGGTGCATTATAAAATCGGCGCCAGGCTTAATAATATCCGCCGATTTCAGAAAGAATGATCATGGCAAAAAAGATAATTGAACTATTGCTTGTGCTGGTGCTATCGGCGGCCTTTGTCTATGTCGGTATTGTAAAATTGGCGTCATTTTATCATAATAAAGGTGTCAATGCCTATAAGGCCGGGGAATATAAAGATGCGTCCGATTTTTTCAAGAGATCACTGCGGATCATCTCAAACAGGGATACATACGATTATCTCGCATATGTATATGAAAAACTGGATAATCCGGGTGACGCGGCCAAGATATACCGCCGGTTGATATCGGCTGACCCGTCACGCGCGGATGCCTATATAGCTTTATCCAATACCCTGATGTTGGGGCGTAGGTTTGCCGAGGCCCTGGATATAGCCAGACAGGCCCGCGCCCGCATCCCGGACGATCAGGATATAGAAAACCTTTATGACAGGGCGCGGCTGAATTGCACCAATGAGCATATCAATCAAGGTATCATAGCCCGCGCGGCAGGCGAAAAAAAGGATGCCTACAACCTGCTAAATAAGGCTCTGGAGCTTGACCCCGAGTCTGTTTACGCGCATTATATTCTCGGTTATTTTTATTATATTGATAATTATTTAAAGCGCGCTGAAGACAAGATGAACGATGTTATGCGACTTGAACCGGGATACTGGCAGGCGTATAAACTCCTTGGCGACATATATTATAAAGACGGCAAATATGACATGGCAGTGAAGGCCTATAGAAGGATATTGAGTTCTAATTATGATGATTATGTCGCTTATAATGATATCGCTATATCTTTGATGCAGATAGAGCGGTATGACCAGGCCATCATATACCTGAAAGAGGCATCGAGGCTAAATCCTGAAAATCTTGATATAATGTATAACCTGGCAAGCACATACAGGGATGTGGGGATGTATGAACAGGCTGTCATGGAATATGATAGATTATCAAAGCGAGATGACGCTTATCCCAATATGTATAATAACCTTGCCGAGATATATAATACACGCGGCGAGAAAGGCCTGGCGATAGACGCTTATTACAAGGAAATTGAAAATTCTGTCCACAGGCTTTCGAACGACCCTGATCCTGTGGTTGAGCAGAATATCCTGGCCAAGGCCTATAATGGCGTAGGAGAATGTGAAAAGGCCCGCGGCATAATAATGAATGTAATCCAGTCCTCGCCTTCTTACAGGGACGCGTATATCACGCTTGCCGCTATAGAGGAAAGAGAGGGTAACTTTGAAGCCGCTATTCAGGCCCTTTATACCGCGAAGTCATTTTCAACGTATTCAGGTTTTATAGATAAATATATCTCCGACTTGAAGAAGAGGTCCCACTTCGTTATGGAGGCGGAAAAGGCCCAGGTTAAACCGTTTACCCCGACGCACCTTATAGTATTTAAAAGCGGTAAATTCATTGAAGGGGTTTTGCGGGGCCAGACAGACGATGAGATAAATATGTATGTGCAGGCAGGCGATACGCAGTTTAAGGTGGTTGTCAAGAAGAGCGATATTGAGCGTATTATAGACCATGGCGCAAAAGGCCCAGGAAGATAAGACCCCTCTTTCTCTCTTTCGCGGTAAATCCTATGGAAAGGCTTGTATGAAGAATATCAGACGCCAAAAAGGCCATAAAGCTGGGACAAGGGACTGGTTTGATAACTGGTCTAATGAATACGATCAAACGCTCGGCAGTATCGGTTTTCACCGTGAATTATTAGATCTCGTGGTAAGGCATGCCGGCGCAAGGCGCGGCGATCGGGTTCTTGATATAGGCTGTGGTACAGGGCTTTTGAGCCTGCGTTTTGTAAAAAAGGGATGCCGCGTTTACGGTATAGATAATTCCGATAAAATGCTCGATATCTTTCGTGACAAGCTCAAGCGCCTCGGCATCGAGCGTGATGTCGAGTGCAGGCATATGGACGCCGCTGCGGCGCGCTTGCCACGCGCGGGTTTTGATATCGTGGTATCGTCCGTTACCCTGCATCATCTAAAGAATAAGTCCGGCCTGATAAAGAAGGTTTATAATGCCTTAAGGCCGGGCGGGAGTTTTATCATAGGTGAGATTGACATGGACACTACAGGCAGGCACACTGATGTCCGTAGGTTGAGGCGTATACTTAATATATTAGAGCGGGAGTGGATACCTGCCTTAAAAGATGCCGGTGTCGAGGCCTTTGTCAAGATGTATGATAACGGTAAGAAGCATATATTAAATCAGGGCGAGTATTGTCTCAGTATCAGGCAATGGGCAGGGTTATGCCGCGCGGCGGGGTTTGGGGCCGTTAAGGTCAAACTATCGCCGCGTTGTGGCGTATTCGGTATTGTGATAGCGAAAAAACAACTTGATTAAAGCGTGTGCAGTTATGCCTGTCTCTACCCTGATATTGATAGAATGCCGCCCGTATTTTATACAAGAAATAATAATCGAATGTCTAAGATATTGATAACAGTTGTCATGCTTGTCTGCAGTAATGTGTTTATGACCTTTGCCTGGTACGGGCATCTTAAAAACCTCCAGTCCAGGCCATGGATTGCGGCCGCTATGATAAGCTGGGGGATAGCGCTATTTGAATATCTGATACAGGTGCCCGCCAACCGCATCGGGTATCAGGCGATGAACCTGGGCCAATTAAAGATATTACAGGAGGCTGTTACTTTGTCCGTATTCATCCCGTTCTCCATATTGTATATGAAACAGGGCATAAGGCAGGAATATGTCTGGGCGTCAATATTCATACTGGCTGCCATATTCTGCATGTTTAAAGGCGCTCTGGCCAAATAGCCTTCAGGCAGGCCTGGGCTTGTATCTGAAATGAGAGATCGCGCGCATGTTTAAACTGATTGTAATAGGGCTCGGAGGGGCTATTGGGGCGGTATCACGTTATGCCGCGGCGGGGCTTGCGTATAGGTTTTCAAACGGGGTATTTCCTATAGGCACTTTCATCGTAAATATCACAGGTTCATTGCTGATTGGTTTCCTCTGGGGCATTGTTGAGCGTTTTACCGTAACGCCAAACACCAGGTTCTTTGTCTTTATCGGTGTGTTGGGCGGATATACTACTTTTTCCACATTCAGCCTTGAGACCTTTAATCTTATCAGGGACGGGGAATATCGTATCGCTATGATGAATGTTGTACTCTCGGTGTTGTTGAGTATCGCCGCGGTATTTTTAGGATATGTCGCTTCCAAGCCAGTTATCAATCTATATAAATAAGGAGCTGGACAAAATGAAATTACCCGAAGATGGTATGCTGTTAAGGATCTTTGTGGCGGAATCGGACCAGTATAAAGGCAAGGCCTTATATGAACATATTCTTATCACCGCGAGGCAGTTAAACCTGGCGGGCGCTACAGTGCTAAGGGGGATAATGGGGTTTGACGCCAACAGCCGTATGCATTCGGCAAAGATCCTGCAGTTGTCACAAGATTTGCCTGTGGTCATTGAGATTGTGGATATACAGGAAAACCTAAATAAGATATTACCCGTTCTTGACGATATTGTAGGCGAGGGCCTTATGACACTTGAGAAGGTAAGGGTTATAAAATACAGGCATAGACAGCCCTATATCCCACCTGATACAGCTTAAGGCCTTGTCTTTTGCCGGCAAACGATAGGAGCCTTGCTTGACGTCATTAACAATATTGATGAAAGAGCATAAAGCGATACTGCGCGTGATAAAGGTTATGGACGCGGTTTTAAGATGTTTTTAACAATGGCAAAGAAGGGTCTAAAAAGACAGAGCCAATGAATCCGGGAACAATAGTCTTAATAGTTTTTTTATCGGTATACGCTTGTTTTGTGTTTTTGCCCGGCAAGAGGACGCTCGCGGTTTTGGCAGGCGCATTTATCCTTGTTGCGACACAGTCAATAGGCCTGCGCCAGGCCTTTTATGCCGTTAATTGGAATGTCATTGGTATATTCGTAGGGACTCTTGTTCTCGCGGATATTTTCATGGAGAGCCGTGTGCCGGCATACCTGGCAGAGATTATTGTTGATAAGGCGCAAAACACATGCTGGGCAATTCTTTTTATTTGCCTGATGACGGGAATGATCTCGGCTTTTGTAGAGAATGTCGCCACTGTGCTGATAGTGGCGCCGGTGGCGCTGGCATTGTCTAAAAAATTAAATATTAATCCAACCAATATGATGATAAGCATAGCCATATCTAGCAATCTCCAGGGCGCAGCCACCCTTATAGGAGACCCTCCAAGTATGCTGCTGGCGGGGTTTAGTAAGATGAATTTTATGGATTTCTTTTTTTACAAAGGCAGACCAGGTATTTTTTTCGCGGTGGAGACAGCGGCCCTTGTCTCCATGTTTGTCCTGTATATTTTTTTTAGAAAAGATAAGACCAAGGCGGCGGTTATACCTGTAGAAAAGGTCAGGTCATGGTTGCCCTCTATGTTTTTATTGTGCTTAATAGCCCTGCTTGCCGTTTCATCATTTTTTGACACGGGATTTTCATACTTGGCAGGCATTATATGCGTGGTATTCGGTGTTATAGCGGCACTTTGGAAGAAATTCGCGGATAAGTCGTCAATACTTGACGGTATTAAGAGGTTTGACTGGGCCACCGCGTTATTTTTGATAGGGGTATTTATTCTTGTAGGCGCTTTATCAGCGACAGGCTGGATTGACAGGGTAGCCGGATTTTTGTCAGGAACTATCGGAGACAATATATTTTTAGGATATACCGTTATTGTATTTGTGTCCGTGTTTATATCAGCGTTTGTTGATAATGTGCCTTTTCTGGCAGCGATGCTGCCGGTTGCCGTGTCTATGTCAGCCAAGCTTAATATAGACCCTACTATGTTTCTTTTCGGGTTGTTGATAGGCTCCAGCATAGGAGGAAATATCACGCCTATTGGCGCCTCGGCAAATATTGTTGCCTGTTCCCTGCTTAAAAAGGAAGGCTATACCGTCAGATTCTTTGATTTTGTCCGTATCGGCCTGCCCTTTACTCTGGCCGCCGTTCTTGCGGCGTATTTGTTTATCTGGCTTGTGTGGAAATAGCCGTCTAATAGTATACCCCCGTATTTCCGGGGTATTTTTTAACTTAATATAGGGGGAGTATTTCTATGTTTAAATTTATCAAGAAAGCATCAAAGACAGCGGGATTGGTTCCGGGCACTCTTGTGTATGTAGGAGATGAGCCAAAGGATAAGGTGAAAATTACAATCATCGATTACGCCCAAGAACGCTTTCAGAAGAGAGAAGTAAAGAGCGTTGAGGATTGCTTCCCTTTTAAAGAATCTCCATCAGTTACTTGGATAAATATCGACGGCATATACGACACGGATGTTATAAAGAGGATTGGCGACTATTTTGAAATTCATCATCTTATCCTGGAAGACATTGTTAATACCATGCAACGTCCCAAGCTTGAAGAATTTGATAAATTTATTTTCGTAGTCCTAAAAATGCTATATTACAATAAAGATAAAAATGAAATACAAGCCGAACAGGTAAGCCTTATACTGGCGTCAAATTGTGTTATATCTTTTCAGGAGAAGGAAGGCGACGTTTTTGATGCCTTAAGAGAGAGAATTAGAAACGGAAAGGGGAGAATAAGAAAGAGCGGTCCGGATTATCTGGCATACGCATTATTAGATTCCATAGTTGACAGCTACTTTTTGATACTCGAAAAATTAGGTGAAAAAATAGAATTAATTGAAGATGAGCTTATCGCAAATCCTACGCCTAAAAATCTGCAGGTAATTCAACGTTTAAGAAGCGATATGATATTTTTACGCAAATCAGTATGGCCGTTAAGAGAAATAATAAGTTTATTACAGAGAACGGAATCAGATCTAATTGACGCATCAACGGCAATATATATGAGGGATTTATATGACCACACTATTCAGATTATCGATAATATAGAATCTTTAAGAGACATGGTTTCGGGGATGCTGGATATCTATATGTCGAGTATTAGCAACAGGATGAATGAAGTAATGAAAACACTTACTGTAATCGCCACAATATTTATCCCCATTACATTCGTAGCCGGCATATACGGTATGAACTTTAACCCGGAAGCTTCATTTTTTAATATGCCTGAACTAAATTGGAAATTCGGGTATATTTTTGCGTGGGTTATAATGGGATTGATGGCTATGAGCATGCTTGTCTATTTTAAACGTAAGAAATGGCTATAGGAGGTTATATGAAGTGGCAATGGATAGTAATTTTAGTTTTGTTGCTTTTTCTAGTTATTTTTACTGTGCAAAACTACGAAGTTATTAAGATTCAATTTCTATTTTGGTCTTTTCAAACGAGTAGGGCCATCATAATATTTTCAACGCTATTTATAGGTATTATAATAGGATGGATAATCAATAAGGGGACACACTACTTAATTCGTTGACATACTGTATGCTAAAGTTATATAATTTAGCCATGCCAAGAATGCCTAGAATAGTAGCACCAGATTATCCCCACCATGTAGTTCAAAGAGGTAACAGACGCCAGCAGGTCTTTTTCCGAGATTCTGACTATGAGGACTATCTAAGATTCTTAAAAGAGTATTCCGAAAAATTTCAACTTAAAATTGTTTCGTATTGTTTGATGCCAAACCACGTCCATCTTATTGTAATTCCGCAACGTCACGATAGTTTAGCGAGCGCGATAGGAGATACGCACCAGAAATATACAAAAATGGTTAATTTACGTCAAGATTGGCGTGGTTATTTATGGCAAGGCAGGTTTAGCTCGTATGTGTTAGATGAAAGATATCTTTATACCGTATTGAAATATATCTTTTTAAATCCAGTGAAGGCGGGGATAGTTAAGAAAGCAGAGGAATATAAATGGTCGAGCTTGCGCCATCATTTAGAGAGAGACGGTAAATATTTTTTAGATGACGATATTATAATTGATATGATAGCCGATTGGAAGACGTTGTTGTATGATGATTTAAGCGATTTGCAGATTAAGCTATTTAGGAAGCATGAAAATACAGGTAGGCCTTTAGGTGAGATCAAGTTTATTGAAAAGCTTGAGAAACTTCTTGGAGTTAGTTTCAAGAGAAAAAAACCTGGCCCTAAAACAAAAATTAAATAGTGTGTCCCCGTATTTCCCCATAATATAAAGTTGGGGTGGAGAAAGCGGTACAGGTCATGGCGCAATGGCCTGCTCCGTTTCGGCGGATGGGTGATCATGAGGCGCTGGACTTTGGAGTTTAATAAGAATCCTTTGCGCGAAAGATTAGGGCAGGCAAAATCGCATTTAAAAGCTAAAAAAGCCAATTAGAAGTCAGGGATGCCTAAAAAGTTTATCTTAAAAGTTTAGGCTGTCAGATGGGCAGATTGTTACAGTCGGATTTTGCACTCACTGGAGGAGCGGTACGATAAGGATTAATTATTTGTAGTATAAGAAGTTAAGGAAAAAACAAAAAAACCGAGCGTGAGTGAAAAAGTGCAGATAGGGGGTAAAGGGGAATGAAACAATGGTATGAAGCGCTATTTGAGAATTACGCAGACAAATATGATAAAGAAGTTTATGTGCAGGGGACTTCAGGCGAATGCGATTTTATTGAGCAGGAGATAGCGCATGGCAAGTCCTTAAAAATAATTGATATCGGCTGTGGCACCGGCCGGCATTCAATTGAATTATCGAAAAGGGGCTATACCATTACAGGGATCGATCTATCGGAATCGCAATTGAAGAGGGCGAAAGAAAAAGCGGCAAAGTCAGGCTTAAAGATCGACTTCCAGAAACATGATGCCAGAAACCTTCCCTTTGAAAGCGAGTTCGATCTGGCGATCATGCTCTGCGAGGGCGGTTTTTCTTTAATGGAAACGGACGAGATGAATTTTGAAATATTAAAGAACGCGACAAAGGCGTTAAAAGATAAGGGTAAGTTTATATTCACGACATTGAACGGGTTATTTCCGCTTTTTCATTCCGTTAAGGAATTTTATAAGTCCGCAGCCAAAGAAGGCAATTCAGCGTGTAAAAACTGTTCTTTTGATCTGATGACGTTCCGGGACCACAACACTGTCGTGTTCGAGGACGATGCAGGCAATAAAAAAGAATTAACATGTAATGAGCGTTACTATGTACCGAGTGAAATAACCTGGCTTTTAAAATTGCTCGGATATAATAAAATTGATATTTGTGGCGCAAAGCTCGGAGCTTTTTCGAGGAACGACAAACTTACGACAGGTGATTTTGAGATGCTGGTTATTGCTGAAAAATAGTACTTTAACATATGGAAAATAAATTTAATTCAAAAAGAAAAGTCTTTATCAGGACTTTCGGATGCCAAATGAACGAAAGGGACTCGGAGATTATTTATAGCCTGATGATACACAAAGGCTATATTCCCGTCAAGTTATATGAGGATGCGGATGTTATAATATTTAATACCTGTGCCGTAAGAAGGCACGCAGAGGACAGAGTCTGGGGTAAGTTGAACGAGCTTAAAGGCCTTAAGGCGAAAAAGGCAAGGCTGGTATCGGGGTTTATGCCAACGGACGTGGCAGACAGAGGTGTCATTATAGGGCTTGTGGGCTGCATGGGTAAGGCGTATGGCAAGGAGGTATTCAAGAGATTGCCGCATGTTGATTTTGTCTGCGGCCCTTCCAATATCTATGATATCCCTGTCTTGGTTGAAAAGGCCTCATCCGGCAGGCGCAATGTCTGTTCTATCGCGAGGGGGAGCAGGTCTTTAGATAGGGAGAAATGCTCAAAAGGGTTTGCCAGGTCTTTGTATCTATACAGAGAAGATAATGTCAGCTCATTTGTTAATATCAGTTATGGGTGCAATAATTTCTGTTCATATTGTATCGTGCCTTATGTAAGGGGAAGAGAGGTCAGCAGGCCCCGCGAAGCCATAATTGAAGAGGTAAAATACCTTGTTGACAAAGGAATCAAGGAGGTAACGTTTTTAGGGCAGAATGTGAATTCCTATAAATTCCCAGATAGAGGATCGGCCGCGGGTAAGAATGATTTTGTAAGATTGCTTGAGGCTGTAAACAATGTCTCGGGACTTGAGAGAATACGGTTTATGACATCTCACCCCAAGGATGCCAATACCGGTCTTTTTAAGGCCATAGCAGGCCTTGATAAGGTTTGCGAGCATCTTCATCTGCCGCTGCAGTCGGGTTCTGATAGGATATTAAGGCTTATGAACAGGGGCTATACTTCAGGGCGTTATCTTAAGTTGATAGACGATATGAGAATGATAGCCCCGGGGTGCGCTATCACCACGGATATTATTGTTGGTTTCCCGTCTGAATCAGAAGAGGACTTCGAACATACGCGCGATATCATAGACAGGATAGGTTTCGACAGCGCCTTCATATTCAAGTATTCACCAAGGCCTTTTACCAAGTCCCTTGAGATGGATGACGATGTCCCTATGCAGGTAAAGAGGCGGCGCAATCAGGACCTGCTTGACCTGCAGGCCAAAAAGGCACGAGAGAATAACGCGAGGTTTATTGGCAATATTGAAAATGCCCTCGGAATTTCGCCGGCAAAAAGGCCCCCTGATAGTTCAGGTGACGTATCCGATTGTTATATAAAGGCAAGGACAAGGAAGAACCATCAAATAGTTTGTAAGGCAGATAGGTCTTTAATAGGAAGGGTATTTGATGTTAAAATAACAGGTGTCCAGGGTAACACGCTTATAGGGGATATGGTATGAGAAGCGCCTTGAGAGTTTTTTTGCTGCCTGTTTTATCCGTTATGCTTATGCCGGCACCTTGCATGGCGCGGGGCATTGACGATGCATGGGCGGATTATCTGCGCGGGGATTACAAAAGGACGGTTGACGTGTGCCGTTCTGTTGCCAATGAGGCCTCCTTGGGCGACAAGGGCCGTTATCTTATGGGGCTTGCCTTTTTGGCGCTTGGCGAGACGAAAGCGGCAAGAGAAAATTTTGAATTTATAGTCAAATATTATCCGCGGTCAGGGCTGGATGAGCAGCTTTTGCTTGGTATTGCTGATTCGTATTTTTTAGAAGGGGATTCTACCGGTGCCGCTCAGGCATATAAGGTTATGCTGGATAAATATCCCTCATCCGATTACGCGGCCATGGCATATCTTGGCATGGGTAAGGCCCATCGCAGGTTGGGAAAATGGGAACTTGCTCGTGGTTGTTTTAATAAGATCATACAGCAATACCCGTTAAGCCTCGAGGGGAAAGAGGCCAGGGATTATTATAAGAGGCAGGTATTTTTTGTTATACAGCTTGGGGCGTTTTCAAAAAGAGAAAACGCCTTAAGATATGCCGCTTTTCTCGAGGCAAAGGGGTATACCGTTTCCATAGACAGGGAGATGGATGGCAATAATGTATTGCATAAGCTTAAGACAGGGATGTTTAAAACATTAAAATCCGCCGAGGCTGAATCGATGCGGCTTAAAAGAGACGGATTTTCAGCCACGATAGTAAGCTAAAAGATGCCACGGGGTTTATTCATTGAATACGATAGTATTTATAACAGGTCCAACGGCGGTAGGCAAGACAGCGGTTTCGTTATCGCTGGCAAAATTATTAAAGGCCGAGATAATATCCTGCGATTCCATGCAGATATATGAGGGCATGGATATAGGCACGCAAAAACCCCCTATCTCCCGCAGGCGCGGCGTAATACATCATATGATTGGCGTAGTCCCGCCTTCAAGGAATTTCAGCGCCGCTGACTTTCGTTATGAGGCCCTAAACTGCCTTAAGCGGATTGAGAAAAAAGGCCGCCGCGCGCTGTTTGTTGGCGGCACCGCGCTCTATATCAAGTCATTGGTGGACGGGCTTTTCCCGTCCCCTCCGGCAGATTATGCCTTAAGAGAGGAGTTGTCAAGACAGGAGGCCTTAAACGGCAGAGGGTTTCTTCATAAAAAATTATCAACTATTGACCGCGGGGCTGCCGATATGCTTCATCCCAACGATACCCGCCGTATCATCAGGGCATTAGAGGTATGTATAAATGCCAATGCCCGTATATCGGAGTTGAGGAAGAATACCAAAGGCCTGAAAGACAAGTATGATATAAGGATATTCTGCCTTAACAGGCAGAGGCAGGCCTTGTATGATATAATTGATAAAAGGGTGGATACCATGTTCAGGAAAGGCCTTGTAGCCGAATGCCGCAGGTTAAAAGAAATACAGCTATCCATGACAGCCGGCCAGGCCTTGGGTTACGCGGAGGTATTTGATTATCTTGATAATAAGATAGGCCTTGACCGGGCAAAAGTATTGATCAAGCAGGGGACAAGAAATTATGCCAAGAGACAATTATCGTGGTTTAGGAATGACAAGAGATTTGAGCGGGTCGATATTGATGACCATTCGCCCGCCCAGGCGGCAAGGATATTATGCGGCAAACTTATGAGGTGAAAGAGCCTTTCAGCGATAAGTGCTTGCTTGTAACCGTAAGCCTGTATGAGGACAGGCAGAAAGGCTGGCTGCCAGAAGACAGCAGTGCCGAGTTCGAGGAGCTCGTTCTTTCAAGCGGGGCAAAGATATTGGGCCATATTATTGTAAGGCTGGATGAGCCCACCGCCAATTTTTTCCTGGGAAAGGGTAAGATAGAAGAGATACATGCCATGGTTGAGATGCTTGGTAAGGGTATCGATTCGGTAATATTGAGCGAAAACCTGTCAAGCACCCAGCAGAGAAATATGGAACAGGTATTGGGTGTAAAGGTTATTGACAGGACACAGCTTATTCTTGACATATTTTCACAGCGCGCTCATACCAATGAGGGAAAACTCCAGGTTGAGCTTGCCCGACTTGAGTATATGCTGCCGAGGCTGGCCGGATTGGGTATAAAACTTTCAAGGCTTGGCGGCGGTATAGGCACAAGGGGCCCGGGCGAAAAGATGCTTGAGACAGACCGCCGCGGTATTATGCGCAAGATAAAATACGTCAAGTCAGAGCTTTTCAAGCTTAGTAAGAGGAGAAAAAAACTGCGGCAGAACAGGATGGAACATTCTGTGGCCACCGTTGCTGTTATAGGATATACCAATGCCGGCAAATCGACCCTTATAAATAAGCTTACAGGTTCTGATACCTTCTGCGATAGCAGGTTGTTTAGCACATTAGACCTTACGGCGCGAAGGCTGGTATTGCCGAATAATCAAAAGATACTGCTTGTTGATACGGTCGGTTTTATCCACAAGCTTCCCCACGATCTTATCGAGGCCTTTAAGGCAACGCTCGAAGAGGTAAGAGAGGCGGATCTGCTGCTGCATGTCCTTGATATAAGCAGTCCAAAGGCGGGTGAGCATATGGAGGCCGTGCTCGGCGTGCTCAAAGAGATAGATTCTTATCACAAACCTGTTGTAACTGCTCTCAATAAGATAGACCTGGTCAGGGATAATTTTGACGCCGGACGCTTCCACAGGAATATAGAGGATTCTGTTATTATATCGGCAAAAGAGGGCATATCCCTGAAAACCCTGATTGATATGATAAAATCAAGGATAACAATGCTCGTTGAAAAGGTTGATATCCTTATTACGCATGATAAAATGGGTTTGTTGAGCTCTATCTATGAGCAGGGCCGCGTGCTTGAAAGAAAGGATACCCCTGAAGGTATTAGGATAAAGGCGATCGTGCCTAGCCATCTGAAGTCCAGGCTCAAGGCCTGATCTTGTCCGAAATAGCTCCATATAACAATCCCACATAACAATCCATAAAATAATCCTTGACAAAAGGTGCAAAAGTGATAAAATTGGCTTCCATGTTAGCACTCTATTGTTTAGAGTGCTAACATGGTGATC
>JBAZLY010000023.1:0-19286 GCA_041650035.1 Candidatus Omnitrophota bacterium
AACACCTTTTCCTCATGGGCAGGCGCTTACAAGTGTCGCGCGCGGGTTCATGTTATTAATGACGGCGCGCAGGCGCTTGATCAGAGAAAAGGTTCTATAGGAGACGTGATTTTTGCCATAGGCAGGAAAAAGATAAATACCGACATATTAGTCGTGGCAGGGGATAATTTGTTCGATTTCAGCCTGAACGGTTTTATTAAGAAAGCCAGGGCCCATTCCCATGGTGTGTGGATAGGGCTTTTTGATGTTGGAGATAAGAATGCCGCCAAAAATTATGGGGTCGTGGGCCTGAATGAAGATTCGAGCATAGCCTCGTTTGAGGAAAAACCCGCTAAGCCTAAATCGACGCTCGCGGCCATGTGCCTTTACTATTTTCCCAAGGACAAAATAAGGATGTTAAAAAAATATAAGTCCGGGAATAACCCTCTTGACCTCGCAGGGTCTTTTATAAAATGGCTTGCCGCCCGGGAACCTGTCTTTGGCCACATATTTCAGGGCGAGTGGTTTGATATAGGCGACAAGAGGTTTTTAAAAAAAGCGCGCGCCATAAAATGGTAGGAAACAACCGCGGCCGGGTTTTTACTCTGGGTTATTGACAATGTCTGCTAAAAAAAAGGAGAAGGCAAATTGAAGAGAGAAAAACATCTTTTTACTTCAGAGTCGGTGACTGAAGGGCATCCGGATAAGATATGCGATCAGATATCCGATGCCGTATTAGACGCGATCTACGATAAGGACCCTAACGGCAGGGTTGCCTGCGAAGCGATGGTGACAACAGGCCTTGCCTTTGTCGCGGGAGAGATAACAACCTCATGCTATGTTGACATACCGAGGATAGTTCGCAATACGATAAAAGGTATTGGATATACGGATGCTGCGTATGGTTTTGATTATCATACATGCGGTGTTGTTACCGCTGTTCAAGGGCAGTCTCCTGATATAGCGTTAGGCGTTGACACGGGTGGCGCCGGTGATCAGGGTATGATGTTTGGTTATGCTACCGACGAGACCAAAGAGATGATGCCGCTTCCTATAAGCCTGGCGCATAAATTAACCCGCAGGCTCGCGGAGGTGCGCAAAAAAGGCATATTGAAATATTTGAGGCCTGACGGAAAGAGCCAGGTGACTGTGGAATATGATGATAAGGGCCCTAAAAGGATTGACGCGATAGTTATAAGCGCGCATCATGACCATAAGGCCAAAATGCAGGATATAAAAAAGGATATCAAAAAATATGTTATTGATCCTGCCTCGCCCACGGACATGATTGATAAGAACACGGTGATATATATAAATCCGACAGGCAGGTTTGAGGTCGGCGGCCCCCAGGGGGACACGGGGGTTACTGGCAGGAAAATTATAGTGGATACTTATGGCGGCGTGGGCAGTCATGGGGGAGGCGCTTTTTCCGGTAAGGACCCCAGCAAGGTGGATCGTTCCGCATCATATATGGCCCGTTATATGGCAAAGAATATCGTCGCCGCCAAATTGGCGAGGAAATGCGAGATACAAATAGCCTATGCTATCGGAGTGGCGGAACCTGTCAGCCTTAACGTAAATAGCAAAGGCACAGGCAAGATAAGCGATCGGAAACTTCAGAAGCTCTTATGGGAAAACTTTGACTTGACCCCAAGGGGTATCATAGACGGACTGAAACTAAGAAGGCCTATCTATAAAGAGACTGCCGCTTACGGGCATTTTGGCAGACCGTGTTTTACATGGGAGGATACCGATAAGGCCCGCCTTCTTTTCGAAAAGGGCAAGAGAATATAAAATCAATATAAATTATAGAATAAAATAGAAAAATGAGGTTGGCATGAAATATGATATAAAGGATATAAAGCTTGCCAGGCAAGGCAGGTTAAAAATTGAATGGGCAGGCAAGGATATGCCTGTGCTGGGTCTGATAAAAAACAGGTTTTCTAAAGAGAGGCCGCTTAACGGTATAAGGCTTAGCTGCTGTCTTCATGTTACGACAGAAACGGCCAATCTTGCCATAGCTTTAAAGGCTGCGGGCGCCCATATCGCCTTGTGCGCGTCCAATCCCTTAAGCACGCAAGATGATGTTGCCGCATCACTCGTGAAGGATTACGGCATACCGGTATTCGCCATTAAAGGTGAAGACAATAAGACATATTACAGGCATGTTAACGCTGTCCTTGATACGCGTCCTAATTTGACAATGGATGACGGGGCTGACCTTGTATCGGCCGTGCATAAGCAGCGCAATGACCTGGCAAAGGATGTCCTGGCGGGGACAGAGGAAACGACAACAGGTGTTATAAGGTTAAGGGCCCTTCAAGACAAGGGCCTACTGCTTTTTCCGGTTATCGCGGTCAATGACGCCCAGACCAAGCATCTTTTTGACAATCGTTACGGGACGGGCCAGTCGACAATAGATGGCATATTAAGGGCCACAAACAAACTCCTGGCTGGCTGTGTGTTTGTTGTTTGCGGTTATGGCTGGTGCGGCAGGGGTGTTGCCATGCGCGCCCGCGGTACCGGTGCCAATGTGATTGTGACGGAGATAGACCCTCTAAGGGCGCTGGAGGCTGTTATGGATGGTTATAGAGTTATGCCTATTAAAGATGCTGCCAAGATAGGCGATATATTCATTACCCTTACCGGCAATACGACGGTTATTGGCAAGGAACATTTTATGCTGATGAAAGATGGCGCTATTGTGGCAAATTCAGGGCATTTTAACGTGGAGCTTGATATATCCGCGTTAAAGAGCAATTCAAAAGGTACAAGGCATATCAGGACATCAACGCAGGAGTATACCTTAAAGAACGGCAAGAGGATATATTTGCTTGGTGAGGGCAGGCTTATCAACCTCGCCAGCGCCGAAGGACACCCTGCCAGCGTTATGGACATGAGTTTTGCCAATCAGGCACTATCTGCTGAATATGCCGTGAAGGAATCCGGTAACTTGCGAAGGCAGGTGTATGTCGTGCCTAAACATATTGATGAGCATATAGCATTCTTGAAGTTGAAGTCGATGGGCATTCGTATTGATTCCTTAACCGGCAGGCAGAGGCATTATCTTAAAAGCTGGGAACTGGGGACATGAGGATAGACGATTATCTTAGGCAGATGGTTGACAAAGGGGCGTCGGATCTGTATCTGAAGTCAGGCAGTGCACCTGTTTTAAGGGTGGATGATGCCTTGTGCCCTTTGTCCACCGAAAAACTTCATGCCGCCGGTATTAATGATATTATCGCTTCACTCTTGTCGGAGGAACAGAGATGCCGGTTCAATTCGGATAAAGAATTTGACGGGGCCCGCAGTGTCCCGGACCTTGGCAGGTTCCGGTTTAATATTTATATGCAACGCGGGACAGCGGCCATGACATTCCGCTCCATAAAGACAGAGATCCCTGCGTTTGAAGGCCTGAACCTGCCCGCCGATGTCCTGCGAGGCCTTGTTTCTCAAAAGAGAGGACTTATTCTTGTTACCGGATATGCCGGGTGTGGAAAATCGACAACTATCGCGTCTATGATAAATTATATTAATGAAAATTTCAGCAGGCATATTATTACTGTTGAAGACCCTATCGAATTTGTTCATACAGATATAAAGTCCATAATATCTCAAAGGGAGATAGGTGCCGATACAATTGATTTCAGAAAGGCCCTGCGCCATATAATAAGGCAGAGCCCTGATATAATAGTTATCGGGGAGATGCGGGATGCCGTTACCATGCAGACAGCTATTATGGCGGCGGAGACTGGGCACCTGGTCTTTAGCAGTCTTCATACCGTGGACGCCGCCCAGACCGTGGATAGGATAATGAATTTCTTTCCGATTCATGCTTATCCCCAGATCCGTATGAGGTTAAGCAGGTTGTTAAAAGGTATTATATCCATGAGGCTTGTTCCGAGAAGCGATAAACCCGGCAGGGTGCCGGCGTGTGAGATAATGCTGTCAACGCCTACCATAAAGAAATGTATTGCCGAAGGAAATACCGGTCAGCTCGCCTCTCTCATAGAAGAAGGCGCTATTTTTGGGATGCGTTCGTTTAATCAGTCTTTGACCACCCTGCTTAAGAATTCCGTTATAAGCAAGGAATCAGCTTTGGCGTATGCCTCTAACCTTGAGGAACTGATCCTGCGGCTCAAGAATATCATGCCCGGGGGCGGAGACCGCGCCCGGTAAGCTTTTATCGCCGTGTTACGCGGGATACACCGCATATAATAAGGAGATAGAATGGTCAATATTGATATTAAAGACCTCTTAAGGCATGCTGTTGAAAGAGACGCCTCCGACCTGCATCTGACGGAAGGGCTTCCGCCGACATTAAGGGTAGACGGTGCCCTGCAGCACACCTCGTACTCCGCTCTATCAAGAGAGGATTGTAAGAGGATAATATACTCTATCCTGAATGATAACCAAAAAGTGAGGTTTGAGACCGAGCTCGAATTGGATTTTTCCATATGTGTGCCCGATCTCTCAAGATTCAGGGTTAACGTTCACATGCAAAGAGGCAGTATAGAAGCCGCTTTCAGGGTTATACCTTCAAAGGTCAAGTCCATAGAAGAGCTCGGCCTGCCGGCGATTGTGGCGGACCTCGCGTTGCGTTCCAACGGTTTGGTTCTGGCTACAGGGCCTACCGGTATGGGAAAAAGCACGACCCTCGCGGCCATGGTGGATCTGATCAATACGCAGAGGCAGGCCCTGATCGTAAGCATTGAAGACCCTATTGAGTATGTGCATAGCAACAAGAAGAGCATTATCAAACAAAGGGAGGTAGGCTCTGACACTAAGAGTTTTGCCAATGCCCTGAAACATGCCTTACGCCAGGACCCTGATGTGATACTCGTTGGCGAGATGAGAGACCTTGAGACAATATCCACTGCTGTAACCGCCGCCGAGACAGGCCATCTTGTGTTGAGCACCTTGCACACGCCCGACGCGCCCCAGACAATAGACCGGCTGATAGATATATTCCCGCCCCATCAGCAAAAACAGATAATGATACAGCTTGCCGGATCCCTGCAGGGTGTTATATGCCAGCAGCTTTTGCCCAAGAAAAACGGTAACGGCAGGGTTGTTGCCTGCGAGGTAATGACAGCCACCTCCGCTGTAAGAAGCCTTATACGGGAGCAAAAAACCGAACAGCTGCCCACCGTTATTCAGACAAGCGCTAAAAGCGGCATGGTAACAATGGACAAGGCCCTGAAGATGCTTTACGAGGCATCGCTTATTGACGAAGAGACTTTTAGCAGCAGATTGAAAGACAAGGGAGACCTTGACATAATATGAATAAACTAAAGAGATTGGCGTTTTTGACAAGCGGTGGAGATTGCGCAGGCATGAATAGCGCTATAAGGAGTATTACAAGGACGGCCCTATATTATGGTATCAGGCCGTTTGCGGTAATGCGGGGATATGACGGACTTATCAAGGGCGATTTCAGGGAATTCGACAGGCGTTCCGTGAGCAGTATTATGAACCTGGGAGGCACAATAATAAAAACAGCGCGTTCACAGGAGTTTATGACGAAAAAAGGCCGGATTAAGGCTGTCAAGAATTTGAAAACCCGTAATATCAACGCGCTTATTGTTATAGGCGGAAACGGTTCGTTCCAGGGCGCGCACACGTTATGCCTTGAATCAGATATACGTTGTATAGGCGTGCCTGGGACCATAGATAATGATATTAATGGGACCGATTTTACCATTGGGTCATTTACCGCTGTTGGCGTGGCTCTTGACGCTATAGATAAAATAAGGGATACGTCCACAAGCCTTGAAAGGATATTTGTCGTTGAAGTAATGGGTCGTGAGAGCGGGTATATAGCTATGCGGGTCGCTCTTGCCGGCGGTGCTGAAGACGTTCTTTTGCCGGAAAAAAGGCCCGATATCAAGGCCATATGCTCGGAGATAAAGGCCGCGCGCAAGAAAGGTAAGGTAAGCTGGATACTTGTTGTTGCTGAAGGCGCTGGAAAGGGCCATAAAATAGCAAGGACCATTGAGCGGCTTACGGGTTATGAAGCAAGAGTAACGGTATTAGGGCATATACAGAGAGGAGGCGCCCCGAATGCCATTGACAGGATACTTGCCTCGAGGCTTGGTTCAGCGGCGGTAACATCACTGATTGCCGGTGAAAGCGATAAGATGGTTGGTGTTGTTTCCAATAAGGTAGTTCTTACCGATATAGCAAAGGCATGCGAGAAAAAACATGATCTGGAAGATGACCTCTACCGGCTTTTAAAGATATTGGAAGCCTGATAGGATTTTTTTATAAATATTCTCGTTTTGTCCTCAAGACACAACCTCACCTGCTTAAAACCGTGCAGATGGCATAAGAAGATATTATTGTTCTTTTAAGAATGCATGGGCGAGAATGCCCCTTAGCGTCTTAAAAGTCTGATAGCAATGAGAGTGAATAATATATTGGGCAGATGCGCGGCAACAAGAGGCGGCAGTAAGCCGCCTTTGCCTACAGCGAGGGATATATAAATAGAACCGTAGAAAAAAAGCCCGATAAATATGCTTATGCCAATACCCGACATGGCGCCGCCTCTTGTTGTTGACATCGCAAATGGTATGCCTAACAGCATAATGATGACTGGCACGAACGGCATGGCCGTCTTAAAGTAGAGGTCGGTTTTCATACTGTTAAGGACTTTAGAATTGGGGCCGGATATTCTGGCGATGTGGTTTTTAAGCTCCCTGTAATTCATGCAACCCGCCCGGAATTCGAATTTATGCAGTTGTTCTGGTGACTCGGCGAAATCTATGACTTTTTGCGCGAAGACAAGCGGACTACCTGCTGATTTGCCCAAGGCGTCAAACCTGTATATTACGCAGTCATAGAATATCCATGTCCCGTCTCTCCACAGGGCCTTCGCGGACAATATCTTTCTGCGTATCCTAAGGTTATCGTCGCGTTCGATAATTATTATGCCTGACATTTTATTATCTTCAATATTAAGTTCCTGGGCGTAAACAAGCTGATTTTTTTTACCGTAGTAAGTCATGTCCTTCACGGTGGACATTTTTTTCGAAGGCCCGGGGTTTGATTTTATATATTCTGATTTGATCCTTTCGGCCCTTACGGACCCGTCCGGGACAATGGTCTCATTCATGAGGAAGTTTAAAAGCCCAAGCATTACCGATATGATAAATACGGGCAGTAAGAGTTGTCTTATGCTGATCCCGCAGGCCTTGACGGCTGTCAACTCATTGTTCCTGTTAAATATGCTAAGCATGTATACCACGGCGAGAAGAGACGCTATAGGCAGGGTTTGCACAAAGATAGCGGGTATAAATGAGCCGTAATATTGGGACAATATCGGAATGGATACCCTATTGCGCAATATGTCCTCAAGGTTGGCAAACACATCGGCAACAACATACAGGAATATAAATAGAAATAAACAATAAACCAGCGGAAGTATATAATTTCTTATAACATATTTATCGAGTATTTTCATAACGATCGCTTACCGTTCAATAATACAGGATGTTAATACTAATCCTATAATAAGATAGACTATGTTTGCCGCCCATACACCGGCTATTGGAGGTATTATATTACGTAATGCCAATGCCATGCCGCCGAATAGCATGAAATAATATAAGACCAGCACGATCAGGCTGATGGCAAAACCCACAGATTTTTCCCGTCTTTTGGTATTTATCGCAAGCGGCAATGCCACTAAAACGAAAACAAAGCTTGAGAATGCCATGGAGATCTTCCTGTGTATCTCGGTAAGTCTCTCGTTTATATTGGTCTTGATATATTCAGGGCTTTTGCCGGATGATTTTAACGCCGCTATATCTTCCTTCAGCTCTTTGATTGTCATTGATTTCGGTTTTTTTTCAATATTATCCAGCGAGATGCCCTTTTCCGTGTTCAGTGTTATGTCGTAGGTCTTGAAAGTCAGTTTATAAAACACGCTTGGATCGTCGGGATTGGGTTCGTCAACCGAACCGTTCGATAACCTCAAGGTTATGGCCCCACTGCCTTGGTTGAGTATGAATTCCCCCCCCTCCGCGATAATGGTCCGCGCCGGGCCATTATCCTGCAGATGATAGATGAGAACACCTTCGAGCTTATTGCCTTCGATCCTGTCGAGTCTTACTATGTAACCTTTGAATGCCTTTATGAACACGCCCGGCTCAAGGCAGGCCGTTGGGTTTTTTAACGCTACGCTTTTGATCAATTTATAAGATGCATAATGCGAGGCGGGTAAGACCGTATTGTTCAAATAGACAGATGCGAGGCTTATGATAAAGGCGACGGTTATAACCGGCAAACCTATCTTGTAAAGGCTGATGCCGCTTGCCTTCATTGCGATAACCTCATTATCAGAGGCAAGCCTGCTAAAACAGATCATCGTTGCTGTCAGCAGGGCCATCGGTATAGTGTAACTTAGTATATAGGGGGTAAGGTAGAAGAATAATTTCATTATATCAAATATATGAACCCCTTTGTTTATCATGAGATCGGCAAGTTTGAATATATTGCCTATCAACAGAACAAAGGTGAATACTGCCAGGGCGGCGGCCAGCGGGGAGAACAACTCTTTTAATACATAATTCCTTAATATTCTCATTGTGCAATCAAGTGTTATTAAATGCCCCTTGCCAGGGTCATCGCGAATACCGCGCCTGAACCGTTCGATCTAAGCACCTTGGCGCATTCATTTACCGTAGAGCCTGTTGTGAATACATCGTCAATTATGACAACGCGTTTATCCCGTATGTCTGCCTGCCCGTGGCAATAAAAGGCGTTTTTCACATTGGTCAATCTCTGCGTCCTTTTAAGTCCGGCCTGCGCGCCTGTCGGCTTACCCTTCCTAAGGGTGTTTTTATAGGCAATATTTGTCTTTTCTGAAAGGCCCTTCGCGAGTATGGCTGATTGATTAAATCCCCTTACCCTTTCGTCTCTCCGGAGCATTGGAACAGGTGTTATAAGCTCTATCTGCTTATCTGCCATCTGCGCGGCAAAAAGGTCCCGCAGGAGGTTGACAAAAACATGTTTTAAGAAGACCTTCTTTTCGTATTTGAATTTATGCAGTAGCTCTCTGGCCAGGCCCTCATAAACACAGCAGTGGCAGGTTCTTTCGATAAAGGGATAAACGTTATCTGGCGGACAGGATCTTGCCGAGAAAGGTTTTAGTTCTTTGAGGCATCCCTGGCATAGGAAAAGGCCGTTGTTATATTCCAACAGCTTTCCACAGCCCTGGCAGCGCAAGGGAAAGATCAAATTTAATACGGCCTTGGATATGTCCCTAAAGGTATGCGCCATAACCAAATAATACCATCAAATACCCGCATTGTCAACGAAGCTTTGCGCGGGCCCGGACGAAGAAAAATCAAAATAGAAGATTGTAATCAAAAAAAAATTTTTCTTGCATATATTCTATTTTTTTATATAATAGTGTTAACTTTCCTATCAAATCAATAAACTCTAATAACAGAAAGGGGCAGGGGCATGGCTTTTATTTCATCCAAGGAGATGTTTCAAAAAGCGTTAAAAGGCGGTTATGCGGTAGGCGCTTTTAATGTGAACAATATGGAGATTGTTCAGGGCATTACCGAGGCCATCAAGGATAAGAAGGCGCCGGTGATATTACAGGTATCGGCAGGGGCCCGTAAATATGCTAAACACGCGTATCTTTTACATCTTATAGAAGCGGCTATGGAGGACACGGGACTTGACATAGTGCTTCACCTCGATCACGGAGAGGATTTTGAGATATGCAAGGCCTGTATAGACGGGGGTTTTACATCCATTATGATAGATGGTTCAAAGCATCCGCTTGAGGAGAATATACGCCTGACAAAACAGGTCGTTGATTACGCCCATCGTAAAGGCGTAGTGGTCGAAGCGGAGCTCGGCAGGCTGAAGGGCATAGAGGATAATATATCGGTGTCCGAGAAAGAGGCCATATTGACAGACCCCAAAGAAGCGGTTAGGATTGTGAAAGAGACAGGCTGTGATTCTCTCGCCATCGCTATAGGGACGAGCCACGGCGCTTATAAATTTAGTGGTGAGCCGAAATTGTATTTTGACAGGCTTAAGGAGATACAGGATGTCCTGCCGGGGTATCCTTTGGTGCTTCACGGCGCCTCAAGCGTTTTGCCCGAATTGGTTGAGATATGTAATCAACACGGAGGTAAATTGCCCGGCGCCAAGGGGGTCCCCGAGGAGGCGATAACTAAAGCGGCAGGCATGAATGTGTGCAAGGTAAATATTGACACAGACCTTAGGCTCGCTATGACTGCTACGATACGCGCCGAGTTTGATAACAGTCCCGCTAATTTTGACCCCAGGAATTACTTAGGTCCTGCCCGGCAAGCGATAAAAAAGGTTGTTGCTCATAAGATAGATATACTCGGTTGCGCCAACAAGGCATAACGCATGACCAGGCCTTATATATCGAAATATATAGAGGACACATATATAGAGATGATATTAAGGTTTGCTATAGCCGCGGAATATAAGGATAATGAGATAGGAAGTCATATTATCAGGGTAAGCGATTATTCCACGGCTATAGCCAGGGCGTTAAATTTTTCTTCGAAAAAACTCAAGATTATCAGATTTGCCTCCATAATGCACGATATCGGCAAGATAGGCGTTTCAAGCCTTATACTGCATAAAAAAGATATAACAGCCCAGGACTATGATAAGATCAAAGAACATACCAGGATAGGTGGCAGGATATTCGCCGGCTCCCTATCCCCGGTCCTTCAGGCGGCGGGCGAGATAGCCCTTTATCATCATGAATGGTTTAACGGAGGCGGCTATCCCTTCGGATTACGCAGCAAGCAAATACCGCTATATGCCAGGATAGTCACCTTAGCAGACGCCTTTGACGCTATTGTGTCGGAAAGGCCGTATAAAAAATCCGAGACCATGGATTATGCGGTCGAGGCGATAAATAAGAGAAGCGGAAGTCAGTTTGACCCGGGCATAGTAGATGCGTTCATCAGGATAATACCATCCATGAAAGATATATTAAAAGCCGCGAACACGATAGATAATTTTTTGAAAGAGAATAAAAGATTTCTTAAGGCCCTTTAAGGAGAAGGTTCATGTTCAAAGAGCTTGTATTCGGTATATTCGGTGGGTTAGGCCTTTTCGTATACGGCATACATATTATGGGAGACGGGCTTCAAAGGGTGGCCGGAGATAAATTTCGTAACGTCTTAAAGGCGCTTACCTCAAACCCTGTTAAAGGTGTTCTGGTTGGTGCCTGTATTACCACCTTGATACAGAGCTCCAGCGCAACAACGGTGCTGGTAGTCGGTTTTGTGAATGCCGGGCTTATGAGCCTGTCCCAGTCTTTAGGTGTTATATTTGGGGCTAATATCGGCACGACAATAACGGCCCAGATTATCGCTTTTAAATTAACGGACTACGCCTTGCCCATTATTGGTATAGGCATGGTATTGTATGTTTTTGCCAAGAAAAGATTTTGGCGTTTCTCGGGCCTGTTTTGTCTCGGTTTTGGCATATTGTTTTTAGGCCTTAAGATCATGACAAGTGTTGTCGGTCCTTTCGCCAGCAGCCCCGCGGTTATGAACGCCTTTGTGTTTATAAACGGCAGGGTCCTGTATGGCTTATTGACCGGACTGGTTGTGACAGCTGTTTTGCAAAGTTCAAGTGTTACGATCGGTATAGCGTTAGGGCTTGCATCGGTGGGGCTTTTGAATATAGAAGGTGCTATACCCATCATCTTAGGCGCTAATATAGGGACCTGTGTTACCGTCATAATAGCCGCTATCGGGGCTAATGTCGCTTCAAAAAGGACTGCCGCCGCACATCTTCTTTATAATATAATAGGGGCAATAATATTTCTTATCGTGCTTAGGCCTTTTACGCTGCTTATCACGCGCACCTCACATGACCTTTTAAGGCAGATTGCCAATGCGCATACTATTATGAAGGTAATAGAGACTCTGATATACCTTCCGTTCATAGGGCTATTTGTGAAGGTTGTCGAGCGTATTATACCGGGTGAGGAAATTGTCATAGAGGCGGGGCCTAAATATCTTGAAAGGCATCTTATAAATACACCGATATTTGCTCTTGATGCCGCGTCAAAAGAGATAACGAGGATGGCGCAGTCGGCCAAGGTCATGGTTGATGAAGCGGCCGGCGGATTTTTAAATCTTGATGACAAGATATTGAAAAACCTTCCTCAGAGAGAGGATGCCCTTGACGGGCTACAGGAGTCTATTACGGATTATCTTATGATGTTGACACAGCGCGATTTAAGCGAAGAAGAGGCGCGGAGGATACCGGCGCTTTTGCACTCCGTAAATGATATTGAGAGGATTGGAGACCATTCAGAGAATATAATGGAGCTTGCCGTAAGAAGGATAAATTCGGGCTTGCCTTTCAGCCAATCCGCTGTAGACGAGGTCAAGAAGATGCTGTTTTATATAGACGACATGATCATCTGTGCCATTGAGGCATTGTCGGAGAACTCGGTTGAAAAGGCCAAAAAGGTCCTGCGGCTCGAGGACAAAGTAAACGAGTTGACCGAGCTGTTCCGCAAGAACCACATAGACAGGCTTGGGCAGAATAAATGCAATGTGCTTTCCGGCATAATCTTTCTGGATATGATCAGTAATTTTGAGAAGATCGGCGATCACATAACTAATGTCGCCCAAGCGGTAATGGGCAGACTTCAGTGGAATTAAGGTTTTAAGCGCAAGGGTTCGTTATGGAGTGCAGACAGACAGAGAATAGAAAGGCGTGCAATTGCAGTTACAACTCATGCCGCAGGATGGGTGTATGCTGTGAATGCGTGGCATATCATAGAAAAAGAAGAGAATTGCCGGCCTGTTATTTTCCCGCTGACGCGGAAAAAACGTGGGACCGCAGTATCGGAAACTTCATCAGGCATTACAGGTCTTGACTGGGTGAAACCGGTATCATGCGGATAATTGCGGGGTATGCTGGTTTTGGCTGCATATCCTTTTTTGTTTTTATCCGTGCTATTTTGAGGCCAAGGATATGAGTAAGAAAAGGTATTCCGATTATCTTAAGGAGAGGTTTGGGGCCAGGACCCACAGGGTCTGCATAGACGCGGGTTTTTCATGTCCTAATAAGGATGGCAAGATAAGCACTCTCGGTTGTATATATTGTGATAACAAGGCTTTTAGCCACCCCCTCCGCGCGGGGGTTATGTCTTCAATCGAGGAGCAGATAGAGTCTGGTATGCGCGCGGCAAAAAGGCGGTTTAAAGCCAAAAAGTTTATTGCGTATTTTCAGGCGCATACCAACACATACGCGCCCCTAAGTGTTTTGAAAGAAGTATACGACAAGGTAAGAAGATACAAGGATATCGTCTCTATATCAATAGCCACAAGGCCTGACTGTGTTGATAGTGATGTGATCAGGCTTATAGCCGGTTATGCCGCGGATTATGAGGTATGGATCGAGTACGGGCTTCAGAGCATACATGAGCGTAGTTTAAGATTTATCAACCGCGGACATGATTATAACGATTTTTTAAAGGCATTTGCCTTGACCGTGAGATACCCTATAAAGATATGCGCCCATGTTATATTAGGACTTCCCGGTGAGACCGAGGAGATGATGATGCAAACTGCCCGTCAGATGTCAAGGCTGGCCATAGACGGCATTAAGATACATCCGTTATATGTAGTAAAAGGGACCGCGCTTGAACAGATATATAATAGAAATGAATATAGGCCTATGGGTCTTCAAGAATACACCCGGATATTAGGCAGGTTTATGGATTATCTGCCGGCCGGCATTATAGTGCAGAGATCAAGCGCGTATTGCCCTAAAGAGTGGCTCGTCTGCCCTGAATGGGTGGGGGATAAAAGAAATAGCGCGCTTCTTTTTTAAAACCTGCCCGGCGCGTTATGCCAACGCCGGCTGTAACCTGCGTGCAAAAAACCTTTACTTCCCCTCTTTTTTAAAAATGCGTCGATACCCGGGAAAATTGCCGGTCCAGGTATTATTCTTTGAACCTGAATATCCATACGCCGTCTAACCTCGCGTCCAGGTCTTTTGTGTATCTTTTGAACAATTCAGTTAAAACGCTTATTGAATTTTTATCAAGGCTTAAGTCCCGGGGCCAATCACAGGAAATTACCCACAATCTACCGTTGGCGGGTATTTTGACATTGGTAACATCCAGGCATCTTTCCGTTTCCCTGAAAGGCCTGTTCCAATTGGTATCTATCATGCCCGGCGCGAATAAATAATACTGATTGTCCGTGGCGCCCTGTCTGTAATGTATGAAAGGAAGCGCGGTCGTGTAATTTGTATGCGCTATGATATCATTGGGTCCCAGGCGGTCATTTATAAAATTAATAATATGTTTTAACGGCTTCTTTAAATGGACGCCTGTGTGATGTTCTGCCGTTGAGATCATGCAATTATTAAAATAGCATATCAAGGACAGGGCTTGCAGGTATATAAGAACGGGAACAATTACCGTCCTTAACCCTCTCATTGAAAGAAGATAACATATGCCGCAGGCCAGCAGTATATAATAATAAGGGCTAAACAGCATTAATCCGCGGTCAAGATATAAAGGAAAGAATAGTTTTGAAATGATCAGGATAGATGATATTGGCGCAAAGCACAATATTACCATAAATCCTGTAGGTGTTGACCGTGTCTTTTCTTTTTTTGACGATAAGAGGCAGGCGATAAGCAGGCCGCCGCTTAATAGAAGGGATACCCTGTATGCCATAGGCCACATATTGTATCCGAGATTAAAATTTTCCAATGTGATAAAAAACGAACCCGCGTTTACATTGGGTATCCAAAACCCTTTTTTTATGTAGCAGAATTTATATATAAGCCCTAATGTCTGCGGCAGAAATAGCAATGGGGCGAGGCAGTAAAACAGGGCATGCCTCAAAAAAAATCTGCGGAAAAAAATCAAGGCAGAGAATATCTGCGCCGCGACTAAAAAGAAGCTGAAATATGTGATATCGCAGTATAGAAGCAAGGTTGTGGACAAGATGTATAGCAAAGAACCCCTTTTTTTTTCGTTTGTCAATGATTGCCAGAAGAAGTATGTTGAGGCCAACCCCAGAAGGACAACCAGGCTATAGGGTCGCGCCTCCTGGGCATACCAGAGATGAAGCGCTGAAAGGCCCATTAGACCGGATGCCAATATGCCTGTTTTAAAATTATAAACCCGCTTTCCCAAGGCAAAGCAGGTATACACGCTTAACAAGCTGAATATCGCAGAAGGCATGCGTAACGCAAATTCTGACACGCCGAATATCTTTATCCAATAATGCAGGAGCATAAAATAAAAAGGAGGGTTCCAGGTGTGCCAGAATTTTTGGCCTATGAATACACTGCACACCTCGTCGTACCAAAGGTCGTTCGAGCCTAACCTATAAAGCCTGAAAAGAAAGGCGGCGGAAAGGACCAGGAATATCGCCCAGGATCTTTTGCCAGGGTTTGCATACTTTTTAATGCCTGATGCCATTTAACCCTCCGGAATTGTCAAACATAGTATTTCTCTAATTATACGTCCTAAGGATTTGCAAAGTCAATCTGTTATTATATAGTCTTTGTAATATGTTTATACTAAATAATATATAAGGTGTTTGTGATATGTCAGCCGTCGAAATTGCGCATTGACATTCATAAGTAGTTATATATAATATTAATGTGCACAGCTAATCCACGCTTATTTATACCCGAATGCTGTTATGAGTCCTAAGCTAACCGATATATTGTTGATACAATGCCCTCCATGGGATATAGACATGCCGCCTTTGGGGGTTTGCTATTTGGACGGTTATTTGAATAAATATTCACACGCGGCCTCCATTCTTGATTTGAATATAATGTTATATAATAAAGCCGGCAGTGATCTAAAATATCTATGGGAGCAGAAAAGTTATGATTGGTGGGTAGACAGCGCGCTGTTTGAAACGACCTGGCTCAAGCTTAAGGATATCACGTTCTCCTGTATCAATGAGGCCTTAAGATGCTTTAACACTTCAAACATCGGCCTGTCGGTTAATTTCGCGGGGATCAAGCTGGCCTCGGAGGTGATTAAGTATATCCACTCGGTGGGTGAGGGGAAAAAGATCATAGTCGGGGGTTGGGCCTGCCAAAATGGACACATGCGGGGTTTATTCCCAAAAGGCCTGGTGGATGTTTTTGTGGTCGGCGAAGGGGAAGAGACCCTGGCAGATGTCCTGCAGTCGTTTGACGGATGTATGGAAAAAAGCCAAGTCCGCGGCGCGATCTTTGATAAGGAACCGGACTATATCTACAGGCAAAGGGAGCCGATAATAGATTTAGACTCCATACCTTGGCCCACTTTTGCCGGTTTAGACTTAACTATGTATAAAAACAGGGGATTGCCGCTTTTTACCAGCAGGGGTTGCATAGGTAACTGCAGTTTTTGCAATGACCATTCATCGTCAAAACCCTATCGTTTTCGCAGCGCCCAAAGTATATTTGACGAGATCAAATACCATGTAATAAATAATCACGCGGTGGATTTTAGTTTTAAGGACCTCCTTTGCAACGGTAATATTGAGCAGCTTGGCAGGCTATGTGATCTGATAATAAATTCGGGCCTGGACATAAAATGGGATTCCCAGGCTGTGGCGCGCGAGGAAATGACCTATGATTTTTTGCGCAAACTAAAAAAAGCAGGCTGTAACACCCTGATATATGGTGTTGAAAGTTTTTCTGACAATGTCCTGCGGAAGATGAAAAAAATATTTACTGCAAAAACAGCTGAAGACGTGATAATGGATACCTGCGCGGCCGGGATATACGCCTATGTTAATATAATAGTAGGCTTTCCGGGAGAGACTGAAGATGATTTTGTTCAGACATGCCGTGCCCTTGAGCGAATAAGTGTCAGCAGTTTTGTAAGGGTCGGGGCTATCAGCGTGTGCCTGATAAATTTCGGTTCTGAACTCAACACGCGCTATGAAGACTATGGCCTGATCCTGCCGGATGACACGACAATAAGGGCTAAGGAATGGGCCAGCTCCGACGGGAGTAATACATATGAAATAAGGAACGAAAGGGCGCGCAGGATACTGGGTTTGGTAGAAAAGCTCGGTTTGACTTATGCGACTACCACTATTTAGGCACAATATGGCGGAAGATCTTTTGCTCAAAGGTATACTGGACGGTTCCAGGGCTTTTACCGGCCCGGAGACCGTGCAATTTGACGTTACGAACAGGTGCAATAATAATTGCCTGTGTTGTTGGAACAGGTCCCCTCTTTTAGGCGCGCTTTCTGTGGAAAAAACAAAGGAGATAGGGTGCGAGCTGCCTTTTGACGTGGTTAAGAGGGTTATTGAAGAGCTTAAAGATATGGGAACCAGGACATTGTTTTTTGCCGGCGGCGGTGAGCCTTTTATGCACCCTGATATCATGGGTATTCTCGAATGCGCCAAATATCATGGCATGAAGGTATGCGTGAACACGAATTTTACCCTGCTGGATGAGAAAAGGGTCAAAAAGATCGTTGAATTAAAGGTGGATCATATCCATGTCAGCTTGTTGGCCGGCAGGCCCGAGAGTTACGCGCGTATGCATCCAAACAAGACAGAAGATACATTTTACAAACTGAAAGAATTATTACTCTATGCCGCTTATGTAAAAAAAAAATATGGTCAGCACATGACCCCCCCCGCGCCGCATATCAATTTGTATTATGTGATAACCAATATCAATTTTATGGATATAAAAGAAATGGCGGAATTGGCCCAGGCCGTTGAGGCTGATAGCGTTGAGTTTACGCCTGTAGACATAATACCGGGCAAGACAGATATGCTCCTGCTTGATAAAGGGCAGATAGAGGCGGTATCCAGGGATGTTAGGACGCAGCTGGTTCGCCTGGAAACGTATAGCAGTAAGGAAGGGCATATAAGGATTTTTATTGAACAATGCGAAAATTTTTTAAAAAGGATAGCGTCTCCGCATGCCGCGGAAGGCAAATACGAACACGCCACGGTACCTATGCAGCCATGCTATACCGGATGGGCCTTCGCGAGGATAAATGCCTCCGGCGAAGTAAACCCATGCCTGAAGGCCTCGCGTATCTGTGTGGGCAATATTTATCAAAGTCCTTTTTGCCGGATATGGAACGGTGAGACCGAGCGCGCGTTTAGGGAAAAGTCGTTTTACCTGGATTTCAAGGACACTTATTTTTGCCAGATAGGTAATGACCCTGGTTGTGTTTCGGGGTGCCTGAACAGCTGTGACAATATTCAGATAAACCTGGATATCCACAACAAATACAAGGACATATTAAAAAAACATGGACGGATTTGACAGATTGATGAAGGATAGGGACAGATTATTGTTAGCGACAGGTATATTGCGTCGGGAGAAGGCTTTTATAGGGCCCGAGGTCCTGCACATTGATCTTACAAACAAATGCAATTTTAACTGTATTGCCTGCTGGTGCAGGTCGCCTCTGCTGGGGGATAAGTCGATGCCAGAGTGGGAGAAGAAACTAAGCCTGTCACTGGATGTGGTAAAAGGCATCTTTGATGATTTGGGCCGCATGGGCGGCCTGCGTCAGGTAAAGATAGTGGGCGGCGGCGAGCCTTTTATGCACCCGGATATATTGCAGGTTATAAGGTATATCAAGGAAAAAGACAAGAATATCGAAATAGATATCAATACTAATTTCAGCCTTGTTGATGAAGGTATTGCCAAATGCCTGTTTGAGTTAGGCCTTGATTCTCTTACGATAAGCCTTTGGGCGGGCACGCCGGCCACGTATGCCAGGGTCCATCCAAACCAGACCCAGGCCACATTTTACAAGATTAAGGATGCGCTAGTCCGTATCGATAACATGAAAAAGGCGGCAGGCCGCCCGCGGCCGCGCGTCACTTTCCATAACGTTATTTTTAATCTGAATTATATGGATATGCGGGATATGATAGATTTCGCCTTGGAGGTGAATGCCGATAATATACAATTCGTTCCTGTTGACACCGTAAAAGGCAAAACCGAGACACTCTTGCTTGACAGTGGCCAGAGGTCCGAACTGCTTGACAGCCTGCGGGGCATAAGGAAGAATTACGCTTCCGGAGACTGCCTGTACAAGAATAATGCCGGTAATGAGATTACCCTTTCTGATTTTGATAGTTTTGTCAACCGCGTCGAGAGGATTAATATGTCCACTGGCGCTTATGATGAGGATGTAGTCGAACAGTATCCCTGCTATGCCGGATGGCTTTTTGCCAGGGTAATGGCAACCGGAGATGTCGTGCCTTGCTGCAAGGGGCACCGCATGCCTATGGGCAATGTGCACAAGAACAGTTTCAGGA
>JBAZLY010000024.1:0-19244 GCA_041650035.1 Candidatus Omnitrophota bacterium
AAGGTTTACCTGCCCAAGTATAACCTCGCCGGTATTTCCGTTTAATGTAATGTAATCACCCTCGACTATTTTTTTATCCTTGGCGGTAAAATACTTATCCTGAACATGGACAGATATACCGTTACAGCCTACGACACAGCATTTGCCCATGCCTCGGCCTACAACAGCGGCATGTGATGTCATGCCGCCGAAGGCGGTAAGGATACCCTGCGCCACGGCCATGCCGCCGATATCGTCAGGTGATGTCTCAAGCCTGACAAGAACAACCTTTTCACCCTTCTTGGCTAATTCCTCTGCCCTGTCAGCCGTAAATACCGCCTTACCGACCGCGGCGCCGGGAGAGGCCGGAAGGCCTTTCGCAATAGGGCTTATCTTCGCCTTGGGGTCTATCATGGGATGCAGCATTTGGTCAAGCTGGCTTGGCTGAACCCTTAATACTGCCGCTTCCTTAGTGATAAGGCCTTCAGAGACCATATCAACAGCAATCTTAAGGGCGGCCTGGGCGGTGCGCTTGCCATTTCTCGTCTGAAGCATATAGAGCTTTTTCTCTTGGATTGTAAACTCTATATCCTGCATATCCTTGTAGTGGAGCTCGAGCTTCTTATAAATAGAGACCAGTTCAAGGTATGCCCTTGGCATGGTCTTCTTAAGGTCATCTATTGGATGGGGTGTCCTGATGCCGGCCACAACATCTTCCCCCTGGGCGTTCATCAGATATTCGCCGTAAAACTTTTTAGCGCCGGTGCCGGGGTCTCTTGTAAAAGCGACACCGGTACCCGAATCCTCCCCGAGATTGCCGTAGACCATGGTCTGGATATTAACGGCAGTACCCCAGCTGTGCGGTATATTATTCAGGTTTCTGTATTTTATCGCGCGCTCATTGTTCCATGAGCCGAATACCGCGTCTATGGCCATCTTTAACTGCTGTATCGGGTCTTCCGGAAACGAGAAACCCTTTTCCTTTTTGATCAACGCCTTATATTCGGAGACAATATCTTTTAGATCCTCGGTATCGAGCTCCGTGTCAAGTTTTACGTTCTTCTGCGTTTTTTTAGCGTGTAATATCTCTTCAAACTTGGCATGCGCCACATCAAGGACTACATCGCCGAACATCTGGCAGAACCTGCGATAGGCATCATAGGCAAAGCGCTCATTGCCTGATTTTTCGGCAAGCCCCTTGACAGCCGTGTCATTTAATCCAAGATTTAGCACCGTATCCATCATGCCGGGCATAGATACCCTGGCGCCTGAACGCACGGAGACCAGCAAAGGGTCTTTCGGATCGCCGAGTTTTTTGCCCATTACAGACTCGAGCTTGCGCAGGTTATCTGCAACCTGATCCATCATGCCCTGGGGGTATTTTTTATTGTTCTCGTAGAATTTTATGCACGCCTCTGTTGTTATGGTAAATCCCGGAGGCACCGGTATACCCATAAGCGCCATTTCGGCGAGATTGGAACCCTTACCTCCAATGAGATTTTTCATGGATGCGTTTCCCTCGGTCTTGTTGCCTCCGAAGAAGTAAACATATTTTATCTTCTTACCGGACTTGACCGCCTTCTTCCGTGCCTTAACCGCAACTGCCATTTACCTTTCCTCCTTTATATCAGCGTCCTCGTCTCAAATAACAAAACGCCTTATTTATCCTGCCGCGGTTTTGCGGCAGGACCTTTCCTTGAGCTGTCCTTGCCCTCAACTACTATTAATGAGAGATCCGCTATATTGTCCACATAAAGCCTGTTAATCGCTGACAGCAGGGCCAAACGGTTGGCCCTGACGCGCTTATCATCAACGTTTACCATTACTTTATCAAAATAATCCCCGAGAGAATCGGATAACGCGGTTACTATATTATCCGTCGCGTGAGAGAAATCGCCTCTTTGGCATAAACCTATAAAATCGCTTTTTATCTCATTAAATCCGTTAAATACCTCGTGTTCCTGGGGCTCTGAAAACAGCCTCTCATCAATACCGGGCAAATTAATATTTGCGGCCTTGACGATATTATGGGTCCTTTCAACAATGACCCGCGCCTTTTCAAACGCAGATTCATTGATTATACTATTTAACTCATCTAATTTCAAGTAAGTTTTATATATGTCATCCGCGCCGCCTGCCGCGACAGACTCAATAAGGTCATGGCGGTATTCACCCCTTGCCAATAGCATTGACGCAAATCTGTCTTTTAAAAAACCAAGTATCAATTCCTTGGCCTTGTCACTGCCTCCGGGGGCCGTGTTCAGCGACAGGCAAAAACCAACAACACCCGACAATGACAGCGATATTTTATTATTCATCAGGATTGATAATATTCCTATCGCCTGCCGCCTTAAGGCATAGGGGTCCCAATTGCCCTTAGGCATTTTACCTACACAGAAATAACAGGCGATATTATCAAACTTATCGGCGAGGGAAAATAAAGCGCCCAGGCCCGTCGAAGGCAGGATGTCCGCGGCAAAACGCGGCAGATAATGCTGCGATATGGCCAGACAGATATCCTCCTCCTGGCCGGAATCCTTAGCATAATACATACCCATTATCCCCTGCAGGCTCGGAAACTCCCTGACCATGGCCGTTAACAGGTCCGCTTTTAATAGAGGCGCCGCCTTGGCAATATCGCCCTTTTTAATATCCGGAAAACAACGCTGTGATATAAACCCTGCTATCTCTTCAATTCTGCGCGTCTTATCGCGCATCGTCCCCAGGCCTTTGCAAAAGACTATATCGGATAGCCCCGCCGCCCATTCATCTAAAGGCTTTTTCGTGTCTGATTTATAAAAGAACAGCGCGTCTTTAAGCCGCGCCTCAAGAACATTTTCAAAATTTCTGGTAATCTGCCGGGTGTCTTTATTGGCGCCGTTTAACACGCCTATAAAACGATTGGTAAGCGCGCCTTTTCTGTCCTCAAGGCAGAATATCCTCTGGTGTTTGGACATGCTCGCGAGCAGGACCTCGCGTGGTATTTGAAGATATTTTTTGTCAAATGACCCTTCAATAAATGAGGGTTTTTCAACAAGATTTGCAACCTCGGAAAGCAATTCATCATTGATGTGCCAGCGCCTCCTCTCAAGAAAGGAAAGTATCATTTTTTTGCGCAGGTTATTATCCCACACGACATGGTTGGCCTTTAACGCTTTAAAATAATGACTGGGGCCCTTGACCCTGACAAGCGGGTGCCCGAGGAATCTGTGGCCGCGGGTAACATTTGACGATTTTATACCGGCATATTCAAATGACAATATCCTGCTTCCAAAAAGAGCCGTGAGCCATCTGACTGGCCTTGAAAAAACCGCCCCGCCTTCATTCCAGCGCATATCCTTAGAAAAATGAATAAGGCCAATTACCTTGGGCAGTATATTGATTAATATAGCGGCATTAGGCACGTCTTTTTTCTGTATTGAAACCCTCGGGTCGCCTGGGCCTTCACCGGGCCTCGTGATATCTCTCAAGCAGGCATTATTCTTTTGCAGAAACGCCTCCAGGGCCTTTGTGGGACTGCCCTGGTTGTCATAAGCTATCCTGACAGGGGGGCCTTCAATGACTATATCCTGGCAGAGCGGTATATCGCTCATATGCAGTATCAGTCTGCGCGGTGTCGCGTAGGCATACGTCTTGTTGAATTTGATATTATTAGAGAGAAACAAATTCTCTATCGGACTGCCCTTTTTAAAGGCCAATGCCTCAAGCGCCGCGTCAATATCGTGAGACGGCAGTTCCTCTGTCCCTATCTCAAATATCAGTTCTGTCGTGCTCATTTTTTTCCATGTAAAGTTTGGCGCAGGCCTTGGCAAGTTCGCGCACCCTGGCAATATATGAGGCCCTCTCCGTAACCGATATGGTCCCGCGCGCGTCCAAGAGATTGAACGCGTGGGATGCCTTTAACATATATTCGTAGGCAGGCAGGACAAGGCCGAGCCTGCTAAGCCGGCCGGATTCCTTTTCGTAGATGTCAAAAAGCCCGGCCGCCATGTCGGGGTTGAGGTGTTCAAAATTATATTCAGAGCCTTCTTTTTCCTGCTGATAATGCATATCGCCGTATGTGGTATCCTTGTTCCATTGTATCGAAAAGACGTCTGTTTTTTTTTGTAAAAACATGGCTATCCTCTCAAGGCCGTATGTTATCTCGCAGGATATGGCCTTAAGCTCAAGGCCGCCCATCTGCTGAAAATAGGTAAACTGGGTTATCTCAAGGCTGTCGAACCATACCTCCCAGCCAAGCCCGCTGGCACCCAGTGTAGGCGATTCCCAGTCGTCCTGCACAAACCTGATATCATGCTGTCTGGGATTTATACCAATATGCCGCAGGCTGTCAAGGTACATTTCCTGAATATCGCCAGGGGCAGGTTTTATAAGCACCTGATACTGATAATATCTCTGCATCCTCAAGGGATTGTCGGCAAATCTTCCGTCAGCTGGCCTGCGGGACGGTTGGACGAAGCCCACACGCCAGGGTTCGGTGTCAAGACTTCTAAAAAAAGTCAGGGGATGGAATGTGCCTGCCCCGGACTCGATATCATACCCCAAGGCGATAACCGCGCCGGCACGCTTCCAAAAACCATTAAGCCTTTCTATTATATCGTGAAAATATATCATAATTTCCCTTAATTATTCGCGCAACCGGCGCCGGCTTTGCCGATACCCGTCGTTTTAGAACGAGGCAGGAATATAGAGATTGCTTTGCTTATCCCCGCTCATTATAATACGTGTGGCAGGGGACACTGTGCCGTTCAACTGTAAGACACTGTCCCTCTTGGTTTTCAAAACGTCTGTTCAATGTGTTCAATGTTAAAACGTCTGTTCAATGTTTTTCAATGTTGATGCTGTTTAATGTTCAACATTTAGCGAACTGCCTGATGAAATCCAGGGTCTTGAGATGCTCTCCGAGATGATAATCAATCAGCCTATGGAGCATGATAGATAATTCGGATACAAGGGCGCCGGTTATCATAGCACTTGCAAGCTTTTCACAGCCCTGCCTTCTTATCATTTTTATTGAAGCGACAGCGCCTCTTGACAACGGTATTACCTGCATATCCATCTTAAGGCAGTCCTGGCACAAAAGCCCTGAAAGCCTCAAGCTGAACGCGGCATTGCGCTTTTCAATATTTTTGCCGCACTCTATGCAGGCATCAAATTGCGGCAAAAAACCTGTATATTCAAGAAGCATGATCCGGAAAACAACCAGGGCCTTTTCCGTAAACCGCTCGGCGCGCATCCTCTGCAATATCCATTCAAGGAGCTTGTAAATATTGGGGTTATCATCGCACAAAACCGTGAACTTGTCAACCAGCTCAAGGGCATAAAATGCCTTGAGCCTTTTATCGAGGTCCTGGGCTATCTCGGAAAATGGCTCCACAAGGTCGCATTGCGTAACCATATATGTGTCGGATTTGGGCCTTTCATAAAAAACTATGTCAAACTCTGCAAACTCATGAAGATACACACCGAATTTCGCTCCGGACCCGCGCGCTGATTTTATAAGCCCCTTTATCTTGCCGAAGTCCTTTGTAAAAAATGACGCTATAACGCTGGTCTCCCTGACATCCCTCTTATAAAGCAATATGGCCCTGGTTTTTTGTATGCTCACGCTGGATCTGCCGGCAGGGGTTTGTGTAAATGCGCCGGCGATATCGCCCCGGCGGAGATAATGACCTTAAGAGCGTCTTCAATACTCATATCAACAGGATGTATGTCTTCTTTTTTTAACAGCACGAAATAACCGCTTGTAGGATTCGGAGTAGTGGGCACGTATACGGAAACGAGGTTGTTTTCTCCCACAGATATCTCCATGGCAGGTGCGTGCTCCGACGTTATAAAGCCTAAGGCGTAAAGGCCCTTTCTCGGGTATTCAATAAGCACCACCTTCTTTAAGGCACCCTTTTTTTTGTCGAATAATGCCCCGCTTATCTGTTTTATTGAACTGTATATCTTGTTTATCATAGGCAGTTTTAACAGGATATTCTCAAAGAAAGAGAAAAACTGCCTTAATACGAGTATCCTTGTCATAAGACCTGCCATGGTAATCAATAATATCACGGCGGTAAAAACAAGGGTCTTTGCCAGAAAAAGCCTCTGGCCCTCATAAAGCGGGTAGGGCTTAAGCCATCTCGTGAATGGGTCAAGCATTATGGCGTTGAGGCTGATAACGAAAAACCTTATGACAAAGGCGGTAATGGTAACGGGCAGGATCACTATCATACCGGCAATAAGATTATACCTGAAAAACTTTAATGCTTTTTTAGACATTTAGCACTCCCTTTTTGCCCCGATAAACTTTGTGGAAAATCTAAACGGCCAACAGCCTGAACAGGAAAAGTGTAAGAAAGGCCCCCAATAGGCCGCCTGCCGCAACCTCCCATACCGTGTGATAATTCCTGCGAACCCTGCTCTGCGCGACCATGAAGGCAAGAAGCAATACGGTAAAGACTACAAGCGAATTATCACATAATACCGCAGTAAGCATCCATATTGAAAATGCCACCGCGGAGTGCCCGCTCGGCATGCCTCCCCTTAAAGGTCTGCCCTTTCGCAGGACGGCCTTTGAGATTATCACGATACCTATCAACAGCGTTAATATAAACACATATATATGCCAGTCCGAGGAGCTAAGCTTTAGGACCTGCGCCCTGAACAGCCGGGCAATGACATTGTCCTTAAAAAAAAGAAAATATCCTGCTATAACCGCGTTGATAGAGGCAACGAGGACGGCGCCCGCGGAGACATCCTTGGCTGCCTTGACCCACTGTGAATGGGACGACTCGGCGTAATCCATGGCTATCTCCATTGACGTATTTATCATCTCGGAAATAAGCACCAGCGAGCATGTAAGAAGCAGCATTATCATCTCTACACGGGTAAAATTCAGGTATATGCCCAAAAGGACGGTGAATAAGGCCACAAAAAAATGCAGTCTCATATTCCTTTGCGTTCTTACCACAAACAAAAACCCCTCGATGGCGGCGTTAAAGCTGTCCGCGATGCTTCTTCCTTTTTTCGGGGGGTTTATCCTGTCCATCATAACCCTGTCAGTTCGCGTTGTTTTTTCCACATTCTTTTTTTAGCCCGCGGGCCCGTGTCCTCATAACCCAGAAGATGCAGTATCCCGTGGACTACGCAAAGGTTTAGCTCACCTGAATAAGGCTGTTTATATTGCCCGGCATTTGTCCAAACACGGCCAGGGCATACATAGACATCTCCTAAATAGGTGTCATAAACCCCGCGCATGCGCGGCCTTCCGCCGCGGCGCGGCCGGTAACCTAATGATATCACATCCGTAAGGCGGGACTTTTTAAAGAACCTTCTATTAAGCCGTTTAATCTGCGCCTCGTCGACAAAATTTACGCTAAAAGATGTGTCTTTATCAAGACCAAGCGCCTTACATACCCTTAGGATAAGTCGCCTTAACGCCGTAACCCGCACGGGGCGCGCCCTTTGATCATTTCTCAATATTATTTTCATGCCTGGCCTGCTTAAGGTCCGGGTATTTAATGCGCGAGTGATACGTGCCTGTCAATATCCTGACAAAGCTCTCGGAGATCCTGCTTATATCCTTCAGGGAAAGGTCGCACTCATCAAGCTGATGGTCAAGAAACTTGTTGTTAATTATCTTTCTGACAAGCTCTTTTAGCTTTTGAGGCGTCGGATCATCCACAAGCCTTGACGCGGCCTCAATCGAATCCGCAAGCATGACGATAGCAGATTCGCGCGACTGCGGCTTAGGGCCGGGGTACCTAAAAGACTCTTCGTTAACCTCTTCATCTTCTTTCTTTTTCTCAAGCGCCTGATGATAAAAAAATGTCATCAGCCCCGTGCCATGATGCTGTTTTATTATATCTTTTATCGCCAAGCCGAGCTTGTATTTTTCGGCGAGTTCCTCACCGTCCTTAACATGATTAGTGATAACAAGCGAGCTCATCGAAGGCGACAGCCCGTCATGGCTCTGCGCGGGGACCTGGGTATTCTCGGCAAAATACTCCGCCTTCTCGATCTTGCCGATATCATGATAATACGCCCCGATACGGCACAACAGTGAATTGGCGCCTATTGCCTCCGCCGCGGACTCGGCAAGATTGCCGACGATAATACTGTGGTGATATGTGCCTGTCGCGGTGGTTACCATCTTTTTTAGGATAGGGTGATTGAGGTCGGCGAGCTCAAGCAGTTTTATGTTTGTCGTTATCTTAAATACAAATTCGAAGACCGGCAGGAATATCATCGTAATCGCGGCCGAGACTATACCGCTTGCCATGCCCCATAGCGCCTGTTTCAGGAACACATTTGCCTCAAAATTAAACATTACCCCTATCGCGGAGATAACTATAAAATTCATAACGCCGACCAGGGCCCCGGCCCTGACAATATGAGTGCGTGAGCGCGCGCCATGCACGGCGCACACAGCCGTAATACCCCCTATAAGGGATACCAGGAAGACATTGAACTGTATTCCAGCCACAAGCGCCGCTATGGCCGATATCACGATAAGGACCATAATGGAGACAGTGCCTCCGGCAAGAAGAGTCAAAAGCATCGGCGCCGCGGCAAGCGGCAGAAACAAGCTGGGCAATGGTGACATGGCTAGGGCCCGCGCCGATACAGCGGTCAGTATGATAAAAAGACCGATAAGGACAAGCATCTTCTCCTGCGCGTAGGTATGGTTTTCAAACATCTTTATAAAGACAAACATCGAAAAAAGCATAAGCGCGATAATAACGGCAATGCCAAAAAGCTGATAATATGTGTCTTCCGGCGCTATCTTGCCGCTTATGGCATCAAGCTGTATAACATGGGTCTTGTTTATCCTCTGGCCCTTGCGGATAACGGCCTCGCCCTTAAGGCATTCCGCCTTCAGATATACGGGCTCTATCGAGGACCGGGCCTTAAGCCTGGCAGAGTCGGTTTCGTCTTTATTGAATACCAGGTTAGGATATGCCCAGGCGGATAGGAGTTTTAAGACAAGCACCCTTTCCTTCCTATCGCTTAAACCGAATTCCCCCGCACGGCCTTCTATGCGCGAGACCGCGGCGCCGGCTGTGTTTATGTCGGAAAGTCTAACATCGTTTTTCTTCTTAAGAGAAGGCTCATAGACAGATATAAGCGTTTTGCCGGACGACAACAACCTATTATTATCGTCAACAGAGATAATAGGTTTGGCATAAACAGCCTCCACGGCCTTCTCAATACCGGGCTCAATAGCGGATATGTCATCCGCATTCAGCAGGAATTCAAAATCTTCACTGCTCAAGGCCGGGCTTACCGCCTCATTAAGCTGGATAAGCAGGCCTTCCCTGACCTGTTGACCCGTTTCATCGGGCACGGGGAATTCCTTCACCTCTTTTAGAAGGTCTAAAAAGATACGCGCCGTTTTTTTGGCGTTCAGCATAACATCCTCGTCAAGATCATAGATCTCGTTAACGGCGTTTTCGGACGCCTGCTGAAGAGCCGATGTTCTAATCTCGTCTATACCCGGCCTGTAGGAAAAATCAAACGGCGCGTAGATATCCTCCTGCGCTATATCCCCTTCATTAAAGAAAAACCGGACAGGCAGACGTGACGAAAACACAACGCCGGCGGCAATCAATACGGTTATGATTGCGGTAAGGGCCCTTAGTGAGCCTTGGGCCAGCAATTTATTCTTTTTGCTGCGCTCCGAGGCAAAGGGCCGGCGCAGTTCCTTGATCCTAAAAAGAGTTTTTTTAATTAAAGGTGTCATGGCCTATCCTTTACGGCCCCCAGCGGAGCCCGTTTTTTACGCACAGCGGCAGGATCCTGTTCGTAGGCCCTGATTATTTTCTGAACCAATTCGTGTCTTACCACATCACGGCCTGACAATGAGATGGTCTTGATATCGTCGATACCGCGCAATATCTTTATCACCTGCAGTAAGCCTTTAGCGCCAAGGCCGGGGAGATCGCTTTGCGTCAGGTCTCCTGTTATAACAACCTTGGAATCAAAACCGAGACGCGTGAGAAACATCTTGAGCTGTTCGGGGGTAGCGTTCTGCGCCTCATCCATGATAATAAACGAATCGTTAAGCGTCCTGCCCCTCATAAACGCCAGAGGCGCGACCTCAATTACACCGCTTTCGATAAATTTGAGCGCGCGGTCGGCATCCATCATCTCGTATAAAGCGTCGTACAGGGGCCTAAGGTAGGGCAAGACCTTATCATACAAACTGCCCGGCAGAAATCCAAGGCTTTCCCCTGCCTCAACAGCCGGCCTTGTCAGTATTATCCTGCTTACGCGGTTTTTCATAAGATAGGATACGGCCATCGCCATGGCAAGGTATGTCTTGCCTGTTCCTGCGGGCCCCGACGCTATGGTAATATCATGCGAGGCAATGGCCTCAATATATTCTTTTTGGCCTTCTGTCTTTGGCGCTATAAAAGCCTTTTTGCCCGGCACCTCAACGCGAAGACCGGGGCCTTGAAAAGAAAGCGGGGCGTCTTCCCGCGAGATAGTCTCCAATATGTAACAGACCTCTTGGTCTTTTATACCTTTCCCCTGGCGCAGGAGAGATAAAATCCGCGAGAATATATCTACAGCCTTTCCGACACGCTGTTCGTCTCCGTCAACAGAGAGGTTTTCGCCGCGGGCCGATATCCTGACGCCGCACGCCTGCTCTATCAGCTTGAGATGCTCATCGTGATTTCCAAATAACAGCCGTGCCTCTTCGTCGCTATTTAATTTAAGGCGTCTTGTCATGGATTACCTATTTAACATAGCCTGTTTCCACCGCCTCCAAAGAGGGTATCTTAAGCCGAGTGCCCTGTTTGATCTTTGCCGGGTTTTTTACCTTATCCGCGTTTGCTTCGTATATAAGCGTCCACTTCGCGGCCTTTCCATAAAAGGCCTTTGCTATATGCGAAAGGGTGTCACCCTGCTTTACGGTATATTCCTGATAATCGGCTAACTGCGCGGGCTTAATCTCATCGGATGCGACGACAGGTTCGGTATACACGTCAATTTCGTATTCATCATACTCATATACCGCGGGATTTGGGGTATTTTTTGTTGAGATATAACCCCTGTTTCCCGATAACTGTGTATCCCGGCGGCTTGCGTTGGGGACAGCAACCTCTTTTTTACCAGGGTCCTGTTGGTTTATCTTCATGTCCTGTTCGCCGGCATATTTGGCCGCGGGCGCTGTAACCTCCTGCCACGTGGGAAATTCAACCCTTATATCGATATACTCCCTGTCGGCAGGCTTATCGCGGGCATCCATATCGCTTTCCCCGGCGAGATAACCCCTGTTGCCTGAAACATCCTGGTCCACCCTTTCCCTGACTACCTTCTTTACGGTAACGCATCCGCCGGTAGAAGAGGCAAATGCAATCACTGATAAAAGAGCCAATAGCCTTTTCATTCCGCACCCCCTTAATATTTATAATTGCTGTTTAATGTCTAATCCCAACTCATCAAGCTGCTTCTTTGTGACACCGGCAGGCGCCTGCGTCATAGGGCATACTGCCTTCTGCGTTTTTGGGAAGGCTATCACATCTCTGATAGAATCCCTGCCGCAGAGTATGGCGGTAAGCCTGTCAACGCCTATAGCAAAACCGCCGTGAGGGGGAGCTCCAAAACTCAACGCCTTGGTCAGAAACCCAAACCGCTCTTCCGCCTCCTGCCTGTCTATACCTATAACAGAGAATATCATCTCCTGCGTCTTTGGCGAGTGTATCCTGATACTGCCGCTTCCAAGCTCAACACCGTTGAGCACAAGATCATATGAGCGTGAGCGCACGCGCGCAGGGTTTGAGGAAATATATTCCAGATCATCGCTGTTTGGCGCTGTAAAGGGGTGATGTTCCGATTCCCAGCGATTTTCTTCCTCATTAAATTTAAACAGCGGGAATTCATTCACCCATAGCAACTTAAAACCGGATCTATCTATCAGACCTTCTTCGCGGCCCAATTTATTGCGAAGACAAGAGAGCGCGTTATTGCAAAGTGTTTTGCCTGCCGCTGCAAAAAAGATATAATCGCCCGCGGCGGGTTTGGTCTTTTCCTTTATGGCGGCCTGCTCGCCAAGGGAAAGAAATTTCACGATCGGCCCTGAAAAACCTTCCGTGTCGCATTTGATATAGGCAAGGCCCTTGAGGCCCTGTTCCTTGGCGAATACGGTCAATTCATCTATCCTGCTCCTTGGCATATCCTTGGGCCTTTCAAGCTTCAATGCCTTGACACACCCGCCCTGATTTATGGCCTCGCCAAAGACCTTAAATGACGTTGAGCGAAAATCACCGGACAGGTCGGCCAATTCCATGCCGAAACGGGTATCAGGCTTATCAGAGCCGTATCTTGCCATGACATCATCGTAATTGAGCGCCGGAAAAGGCGTCTTAAGCTCAATGTTGAGAATCACCTTAAAGATATTCTTCATAAGCGCTTCAACGTGAGAAAATATGTCTTTCTCCTCGACAAACGACGCCTCCATATCGAGCTGTGTGAATTCCGGCTGGCGGTCGGCGCGCAGGTCTTCATCCCTGAAGCACTTCGCTATCTGGTAATATTTATCAAGGCCCGAAATCATAAGTATCTGCTTAAATAACTGCGGCGATTGCGGCAGGGCGTAAAACTTTCCGTTGTTTACCCTGCTCGGCACAAGGTAATCCCGCGCGCCTTCAGGGGTTGACTTTGTAAGCACGGGTGTTTCAACCTCAATAAAACCCTGGCCGCTTAAATAATCCCGCATCAGCCGGCATACATCATTGCGGATTATGAGATTTTTCTGCATAGCCGGACGCCGCAGGTCCAGATAGCGGTGCGTGTATCTGATATCCTCGGACAACTCCGTTATATCATCAATAGGAAAAACAGGCGTCCGGGACGCGTTTAATATCTCAAGGCATGAGACATGGACCTCTATCCCGCCAGTCGGTATCTTAGCGTTTACCGTCCCTTCGGGCCTTGGCCTGACTGTGCCCTTGACCTGTATCACGAATTCGTCTCTTAACTCCTGCGCCTTAAGGTGAAGCGGCCTGTCAAGCTCGGGGTTAAAAACAATCTGTGTGATACCGTAACGATCCCTGATATCAACAAATACGAGATTACCGTGATCGCGCCTTGCCGATACCCACCCGGCCAGAGTAACCTGGCTGTCTATGTCCTTTTCGCCCAGATGGCCGCACGTGCAAGTTCTAAGCATTTCTTTTTGTCCTCATTTTTACCGAGTTAAACTCGCCGGCAAGCCCGTCGAAAGGGATACGCCTTTGCGAGGAATCCTTCATATCCTTTAATATACACTCCCCCCCGGCCAGCTCTTCGTCGCCAACTATAACGACAAAGCCCGCGTTGACCTTATTGGCATGACGCATCTGCGCCTTGAAAGACCTTGATTCATAATCCATATCACAGGCGATGCCCTTTTTTCTTAAAACAGACAGGATATAAAAACACTTCTCCCGGGCCGCGCCGCCAAGGGAGATGACAAATACCTTTAACGCCTCACTACCCCGGGTTTTTAGGGCATCTTTATCCTTTATGGCCTGGATTATCCTTTCAAGGCCTAAGGCGAATCCCGTAGCGCCTATGCGCGGCCCTGCGAGATCAGACAAGAGATTGTCATACCGTCCGCCCGCGGCCAGCGCGTCCTGCGCGCCGAGGGCGCTTGACGTCACCTCAAACACTATACCCGTATAGTAATCAAGTCCGCGAACAAGCCTGTCGTCAACCGCATATTCTATGCAGGCGTTTTGCAAAAGCCGCTGTAGCGTTGAGAAGCCTTGTTCACATTCCCGGCAAAGGGTATTACCGAGTTTGATATCGGCAATTATGTCCCTGCACGCGGGGGCCTTGCAATCAAGAACTCTTAATATATTAGTATCATATCTACGCCGGCAATCCGGGCATAGGCTGTTTAGGCTTGGCTTAAGCGCCTGCCGTATCCTCGCCTTTATGGCGGATTTATCCTTAGCGCAGCCAAGTGAATTTATATGAAAAACGTGCCCAAAAACGCCGAACCTTTTCAGCATATCATCAAGAAGCATTATCACCTCTGCGTCGAGATAAACCGAGTATGAACCTATGGCCTCAACGCCAATCTGGTGAAATTGCCTGTATCTGCCCGCCTGCGGCCTCTCACTTCTGAACATAGGCCCCGAATAAAAGAGCTTAACGAAACCCTCAGCCTTATCGATATGGTTTTCGATATAAGCACGGCACACAGAGGCCGTTGCCTCCGGCCTTAAACATATGTCCCTGCCGCCCTGATCGGGGAATGAATATATCTGCTTTTTTACGATGTCGCTTTCTTCGCCTGAACTGCGCGCGAACAGGGCAGTCTCCTCGATAATCGGCGTGCGGATAAGCCTATAACCGTATGTAAGCGCTGTATCGCGGGCGATATCTTCTATCTCCTGCCATAGACATGCCTCATCAGGCATTATATCCTGTGTGCCTTTGAGACGGTTGACCTTGTTCACAGCCATATCTCCGCCTTAATCAATGAATTCATAATGTCTGCCGCCGGTATCTATCTGACCTTTTGCTTCATCACAAGCCCCGGCTTAAAAGAAACAACCTTTTTGCCCGGCACATTTACCGCTTCACCCGTGCGCGGATTTCTGCCGGTCCGGCCTTTGCGATCCTTTACCTTGAAGATACCGAAGTTCCTAAGCTCAAGGGTCTCGCCCTTGGAAAGGGCCTCTATCATCGCGTCTATGGTCTTTTGGACGACCTCTTTGACGACAATCTGTTTTATGCCGGTCTCATCAGCGATCTTTATTACAATGTCCTTTTTTGTCATATTACCTCCGGTCTTTGTAAGCTAAATACTGAATTATAATAATCTGCAATTTAATTATCGCGGGAACCGGTTTAAGCAGACGGCTTATTTCCTATTTGGCCTTACTTATAACATAAACAAAAAAGAATACGGCCATAACAGAGGCAGCTATTACAGCCGCGTAAAGGGTCAATTTAGCGGCAGGGATAAGCGCTGACTTAAGATCCAGGCCGGACTTTTCGCAGCAAGAGGCCGTTTGGGCCTCAAGGTGGCCCAGCAGTCTATTCAAAGAGATATATGACTGGTGCCAATCCGTGTCCATCTTCCTTATAGACTCTTCGGATACGGTTGAAATGGACTTTAAGGAGAGGACATGATTTATAACATCATAGGTGCGGTCTATCGTGGCCCTCTCAACAGCCAGGGAATCGACAAGGGTCTGGAATTTGCGGGCTACTATCGACTTTGTCTCTAAAAAAAGCAATTCCTCCTCCTCGGTAATCGCGGTCTTGTTCATGGCCTCTTTGTATATCTGATTAAATTTTTTCCAAAGCTCGATAAACTCTTTTGTCTGCGTTATACCGTCTTTTGTATTGGACATTAAAACTCCTTTTATGTTTACATAAGTTGTTTATTTAATCTAACATATAATAAATGACATGTCAATGATATTTGCTGCCGCGCAATATAAAGGATAAGCTATACCCATACACTTACAGCCCCTTCGCCCACAAGAGACTCTATCTCGCCTATAAGGGCGTCTGTTGGCATAATGGCTAAGTCCTTTCCGGCGGCCATCTGCACCTTCTTCTTGTCAGGCGTAGTGAAATTAATATAAACAGGGGTCTGACCTTTATGTCTTTTCAATATATCGTTTAGCCTGGCAAGGGTCTGCTGTTCAAGGGCCGTGGTGACAAGCTCGATGGACAGGGCCTGGGTATATTTATTCCTGGCGTCCTCAAGAGGCAATATCTCTTCGGCTATGATCTTGGGGCTGTCCTCCCTCAAGTTAACCTTACCTTTGACAAAAACGATATTGTCCTCGGCGATATTCTTTTCAGCATCCTTAAATGTCCGGGGAAACACCAGGACCTCGATGGTCCCCTTAAGGTCCTCGAGGCGCAATATGGCCATCTTTTCATTGTTTCGCTTTGTGAATGTGTATTTTGCCTTTGTTATAATACCCCCGATAGACGCCTCATCACCGTCATGGAGCTGGCCGAGGGTCTGGGTTGTTGATGAGGCGTAAAGCTTGAGGCTCTTTTCGTATGTGGCCAACGGATGGCTTGATATGTAAAATCCGAGCAATTCCTTTTCACAGGCGAGAAGTTGTGATTCGGGCCACTCCTTCATATCCGGCACCTGCTGAAAGTGGGATTTGTATTTATCATCCGTTTCCAGGCCGTCAAAAAGTGAAAATTGACCGCTTAAGCGGTCTTTTTGCAGGACACCGGCAACCTCAAGGGCATGGTCAAGCATCGCCGTCATTTGCGAGCGGCGCAGTCCAAAGCTGTCCATTGCCCCGCATTTTATAAGGCTCTCTATGACTTTCCTATTTACAAGCCTTAGGTCAACGTGTTCGGTGAAATCATAAAGGTTCTGGAAACTGGCCTTCTTTCTCCTGACAGAGACAATGGAATCGATAGCGCCCTCGCCTACATTCTTAACCGCGGCGAGCCCAAAGCGTATGCTCTTATTGACTACAGTAAAATGCGCGAAGCTCTCATTGGCATCGGGGGGCAATATCCCTATACCCATACGCTGGCATTCCTTTATATACTGCGCCACCTTGTCGGTATTATCACGCTCGCTTGTCAGAAGCGCGGCCATAAACTCAACCGGATAATGCGCCTTCAGATAAGCTGTCCTGTATGATATCAGGGCATAGGCCGCGGAATGACTTTTATTGAATCCGTAATTTGAAAAATACTCTATCAGGCTAAAGACCTTATCCGCTATAGACTTGTCCACATCATGACTTTGACAGCCGTCTATGAAATTTTTTCTCTGCTGTTGTATTATCTCGGGGTTTTTTTTGCTGATAGCGCGCCTCAACAGATCTGCCTGTGACAGGCTGAAGCCCGCAAGCTTATTGACTATCTGCATAACCTGTTCCTGATACAATATTATGCCGTGAGTGGCCTTTAATATAGGCTCAAGAAGCGGGTGGTCGTATTTAACGCGCAATCTGCCGTGCTTTCTGTTGATAAAATCATCAACCATGCCGCTGCCTATCGGGCCCGGTCTGTATAATGCCAAAAGGGCGATAATGTCCTCAAAGGCAACGGGCTTTAGCTTTCTTAAAATATCCCTCATGCCACGGCTTTCAACCTGGAACACGCCTGATGATTCAGCCTGCTGAAGCAGTTTATATGTCTGCTTGTCATCAAGGGGGATATTCCTTATGTCAATGTCCTTTGACTGCGTGCGCTTGATTATCTTTATTGCCTGGTCTATAACAGTCAGTGTCTTAAGGCCCAAGAAATCCATTTTGAGAAGGCCAATCTTTTCAAGCGAACCCATGGGGTAACCTGTCGATATCTGCCCGTCATTTGTCTTGAAAAGCGGTATATGGGTGGATAATTTTTTGTCGCTTATAACAACGCCGGCGGCATGAGTTGAGGCATGACGCGTGACACCTTCCAGGGTACTTGCTATGTCAATGAGCTCGGTCACGCGCTTATCATTTCTATACATCTGCATTAGCTCGGGCTCCTGCCTCAATGCCTGTTCTATGGTAATATTCAGGTCATTGGGCACAAGCTTGGCTATCCTGTCCGCGTCAGAGTATGTAAACCCCATTACACGGGCCACATCCCTGATCGAGCCTTTTGCCATCATGGTTCCGAAGGTAATTATCTGCGCGACATTATCGTCGCCATATTTATGCCTTACATATCGGATGACCTCATCCCGCCTCTCATAACAGAAATCAATATCTATATCAGGCAGGCTTATGCGCTCCGGATTCAGAAACCTTTCGAAAAGCAGATTGTATTTTAACGGGTCAAGATCCGTTATGCCGAGGCAATAACTTACGACACTTCCCGCCGCGCTTCCCCTGCCCGGACCTGTTGGTATATTGTTCTCCTTGGCATAACGTATAAAATCCCACACGATCAAAAAATAGCTGACGAATCCGCTGTCAGCAATTACCTTCAACTCACTATCTATCCTTGTTGCAACCTGGCTCCCGTTGCCCTGATATCTCTGCCGCATACCCTCATAAACAAGCTCTCTAAGATAGTCCGGCCCGGCCTTGCCGTCAGGTGGGATAAATCTGGGCAGGTGTTTGCTTTTTAGATCAAGCTTCAGGCCGCATTTATCGGCAATATCAAGCGTATTGTTTATCGCGTCCGGCATATCCCGAAAAAGTCTGGACATCTCATCCGCTGTTTTCAGATAAAATTCATCAGTCTGCATCCTCATCCTGTTGGGGTCGTCGAGCGTGGTCTGGGTCTGTATGGCAAGTAACGCCTCCTGGGCCCTGGCGTGCTGGCGCTGAAGATAATGGCAGTCATTTGTCGCCACCAGCCCGATACCAAGCGACTTGGACATGCGAAAAAGCTGCGCGTTTACCTTTGCCTGTTCCGGTATCCCATGGTCCATGACTTCAAGATAAAAATTGCCCTTTCCAAAAAGTTCATTGAACTCTCCGGCAACACGCTCGGCAGACTCCTGCTGGCCCGCGGCCAGTAGATGGGCAATCTCGCCCTTGAGACAGGCGCTGGTGCATATCAGACCTTTGGAATGGGCCTTCAAGGCCTCTTTATCAATACGGGGCCTATAATAAAACCCTTCAAGATATCCTATGCTTACAAGCTCCATCAGGTTATGATAACCCGTCTCATCCTTGGCAAGCAGGACAAGGTGATACGCCGCGTCATGTATCCCGTGGCTGGATTTGTCAAACCTGCTTGCCGGCGCCATATACATCTCGCATCCTATGATAGGCTTAATACCCGCCTCCTTGCAGAGCAGGTAAAATTCAATGGCACCAAACATATTGCCGTGATCGGTTATAGCGATGGAAGGCATGTTGTAGAGCTGGGCAAGCTTGATAAGCTCCGTCAATAATGAGGCCCCGTCAAGAAGGCTGTATTGGGTGTGATTATGCAGATGGACAAATGACGAATTCTTCATCAGAAATTTTATCGGGTTTTATCAGTTTATATAACGGCCGGAACATAACAATAGTTAATGGTATACTATGTTATTTCAATTGTCAAGCTAAACCGGGAAAGTTAAACCGCGTAAAAAACGGGACATCAAGCCATCACCCCCTGTCATCCTTAAACAGGGATAAGTTGGGTGCGAATCGGCAGTGAAGGTTCCGGGAACGAGGTCAGTGTTAGATTCTTCGTCGCGCCTTACGGCGCTCCTTTGAATGACAGGTGAAGAGCAACAGACGTTTTGAAGAGCGACAGACGTTTTGAAAATTGTGAGGCACAGTGTCCCCAAGCCAAGAAGGGCAGTGTCCCCCCGGTCTTTTTTACCAAACAGCAGCGGGTATTAGATTCCT
>JBAZLY010000025.1:0-18181 GCA_041650035.1 Candidatus Omnitrophota bacterium
CTTTGACGCACGGGCCATAAGCCTGTAACTAATCCTGGCGGGGACAGCCCGGCCATCGGAGACAATATTTAGGCCCGCGCGTATATGAGGATCAGCATAGCGCATCAGGCGCTATTTTTATATTTTTACGTATTGGAGGCGAGAGATGAAAAAAAACAGAAAAGAATCAATTATCAGGATTATCGATGTAACCAACAGGGACGGGGTGCAGACCTCGCGTATTTGCCTGTCAAAACTTCAAAAAACAATGATAAATATCTATCTCAACGAGATGGGTGTTTATCAAAGCGAATTCGGTTTTCCGGTTACGCGTCATGAGACAAATTATTTAAACGCCAATATGGACCTTGTAAAGTCCGGTATTTTAAAGCCCATACGTTTAAGCGGCTGGATAAGGGCTATAGCCCCTGATGTTGAAGAGGCGGTGAAGCAGACTATGGTAGAGCACCTGAATATCTCTATTTCCACATCCGAGCAGATGATGCGGGGCAAGTTTATGGGCAAGAAATCAGGAGATGACATAATAACGATGATGGTTGAGGCCTTGAGGCTTGCCAGGGAGAAGGGTATAAAAACCGTGGGTGTTAACGCCGAGGATGCCTCAAGGTCGCAATTGGATTATTTGGTGAAATTTGCCAAGGCTGCCAAGGATAACGGCGCGGACAGGATAAGGTATTGCGATACACTGGGATACGATGATCCTTTCAGCATATACAACAGGATATACTATATAGCCGATAAGGTTGATATTCCGATAGAACTTCATTGCCATAATGACTTGGGGCTTGTTGTGGCCAATTCAATAGCAGGTGCTAAGGCTGCCATAGACGCCGGTGTTGACGCGTATATAAATACCACGGTTAACGGTTTTGGAGAAAGGGCGGGCAACGCTGACCTGGTATCGGTGATATTAGCCGTAAAATATGCCAGCGGGCTGAAAGGCAAGTATAAGATAGACAGCAATATTGATCTGTCGAGATCATGGAAGATCGCCAAATACGCGTCATACGCCTTTAATGTACCTATACCGATAAATCAACCGGGTGTGGGCGCTAATGCCTTCGCGCATGAGTCTGGCATACACGCCGACGGCGCTTTAAAAGACAGGCGTAACTATGAATTGTATGATTATGAGGAACTGGGCAGGGGGGAACCCGAGATAATCGATACAGGCAGGCAGATTACCGCGGGAGAATACAGCGGTATCAAGGGTTTCAGGAATGTCTATGATAAACTTGAAGTAAAGTTCAAGGACGACAAAGAGGCCGCAGAGATACTTGAGCTTGTAAGATATGCCAATGTCCATAACCAGAAACCGCTGGTTGAGGATGAGCTGAAGTTTGTCGCCAGTTATCCGGACATTGCCCGTAAAATCTTTACAATGAAGCCGTAACGCGTTTCGCGGGTTGTTTTTAAAATTATTCTTGGGTGTGTTTTTTAAAGCCTGAACGACATTGTTTTTTAGGATTTGCTGACCGCAATAAGATAAGAAAGGGAATATATGCCAAGCACGGTTGTGATAGGGGCCCAGTGGGGTGATGAAGGTAAGGGCAAGATCATAGATATATTTTCAAAAGACTATGATTACATAGTCCGTTATCAAGGTGGTAATAATGCCGGGCACACGGTTGTTATCGGAGGGGAATGCTTTGTCCTGCATCTTATCCCTTCAGGCATACTGCATAAGGGTAAATACTGTGTTATAGGAAACGGTGTTGTGGTAAACCCTGTAGCCCTGATAGAGGAGATAGATAAACTAAAGGCCCGCGGCATAAATGTAAACGGTAAGTTACTGATAAGCGAACAGGCGCACATCATATTTCCTTATCACTGGAAGATAGACGAGTTGCGTGAGATCGCCAAGGGCAAAGGTAAGATAGGGACTACAAAGCGCGGGATAGGGCCTTGCTACACGGATAAAGTGACCCGCTGCGGTATTAGGATGATAGACCTTTTAAACGACAAGCTATTTGCCCAAAAGCTTAAGTATAATCTTCGCGAAAAAAATGCCGTGTTAAAGAATGTTTACGGTTTTAGGGGCTACTCGTTTTCCTCCCTTTATGACGAATATATGGGCTATCGTAAAAAAATCGGCTGTTATATAGCAGACACAGCGATTATCATTAATAAGGCCCTGGACAAAGGCAAAAAGGTCCTATTTGAAGGCGCGCAAGGGACATTACTTGACGTGGATTTCGGCACATACCCTTATGTAACCTCTTCTAATTCCACGGCCGGCGGCGCGTGCACCGGCACGGGGGTAGGGCCTTCGAGGATCGGCAATGTCATCGGCGTAGTCAAGGCGTATACCACGCGTGTGGGTGAGGGGCCTTTCCCAACGGAATTCTCCAGCAGGCTTATGAAACAGATAAGAGACAAGGGCAATGAATTTGGTGCTACTACCGGCAGGCCAAGGCGTTGCGGGTGGTTTGACGCCCCGCTTGTCAGGCATGCCGTTATGGTGAACGGCATAAAGGAGATAATTGTCACGAAGCTCGATGTCCTGGATGAGCTTGAATGTATAGAGGTGTGCGTAGGATACAGGCATAAGTCAAGGATGTACGAGACATTCCCTTCCGACACCCAGGTGCTGTTTAATGTAAGGCCCGTGTATGAGACATTACCCGGGTGGAGATGTGACACGTCAGGGATAAAGAGTTATGATAAGCTTCCGCGTCCTGCAAAAAATTATTTAAAAAAACTGTCCCGTATCACAGGCGCGAGGATAAGTATGGTATCCGTAGGCTCGGACAGAAAACAGATCCTAAAGGTCAAATAATGTATCCTATGATCTCCCGAGCCAATCATATATTATTTACCGTTATTCGATTCTTATGTATTTCGGTTTTTATACTGCTTGTTTTGCCAACCTTTGCCGATAGCCAGGATGAGGCGCGGGAATATAAGGCTTGGGTATCAGGCGGGCTTCCCGAAGATTGTGTCCCGGAAGGTGCTTGGTATTGGGATGATAAGGTCTTGTGTGCCGGGGCAATGTCTCATATGCAATATGCCGCCGCAGGTATAGATAAGCGTTCATTCAGGATAAATGGGCCTTTGGCAATTAATGCTGATTCATCCGTGGTCCAGTACGTGTATATTGATCCTCAAGGCGTGCCTGACGGCATTATGATAAAACTATTTCTCGCTTCGGGTGACGCCATGTCTTTTTACTGGGAAGGTTATGAAGAGGCGTTTGTGATTTTGGACGAATATATAAACGCCTGGTATATGGATTTTATGCCGGAGGCGGGTAAATGGGTAAGATTGGTCATTGATTTTAACGAACTTGATATGTCTAAGGCCGGGGTTACGGGTATTGAATATATAGTAAGTAATGGCAGGGTTTGGTGGGGCCAAACCCTTGTGTCGGTTTAAACGTGTAATGGTTAAAAGACAAGGAGATATGTAGATGCCTAAGAGAAAAAGAAAAGGCAAATTACAGTGGAGAAGTAAAAAGGCCAACAAAGGGACTAAACCCTGTTGCGGTTGATACGGAATAGTAATCACGATAAAGCACAGCGGGTCTCTTGCCGGTTTTAAGGCAAAGGAATGGTTTCTATGCGGTTTAATCGTAGATTTTTTTAAACTATCAGGCGCGCATGTGAAATGGGTACCGTGTCCGGTATCCTTCAAAGGCGCGGGGGTTATTTTTTACAAGGAGGTGTCAAATGAGGGTAAGTGCCTTATTGATCGTGTTTTGCCTGGTCATGTCTCTCGCGCTTTCAGGTTGTGCCGTCGGTTTTTATAAAGGAAGGCCAAGCGATAAACAGAAGATCGAGGAATTGAAAGATGAGTTGGCCCGGTTAAGGGAGGCTAAGGCCGCGCTGGATGGCAGATTGCGGGAAGAGATAGATTCCGATAAGGTATCATTGACCATGGACGACAGGGGTATAGTAATCACCTTTGTCGCAGAGGTATTGTTTGATTCGGGTAAAGCGGACCTTAAGCCCGAAGGCATGGAAATCTTGAAAAAGATAGCCTATGTGATAAATGAAGAGGCGGCTGATAACGAGATCGGCATTGAGGGCCATACCGATAATGTGCCTATTAAACATTCGCATTGGAAATCCAATTGGGATCTTTCCACGGCAAGGTCAACGAGCGTTCTCCATTATCTAATCAGCGATTGTGTTCTTAAACCCGACAACCTCTCTGCCACAGGTTATGGCGAATACAGGCCCGTGAAGTCCAATAGCACCGTTGAAGGCAGACAGGCGAACAGGAGGGTGGAGATCATAATCAAGCCTGTGCCCGCCGCTAAGGTCTCTTATGGCGGTGCAAAGGGGACAGAATATCGCGCCGATGAAGGCCTTGAATATGTCAAATAACTTTAAGACGCATATAACCCTGTTAATTATTATTATCGCACTGTCAGTGGCTGTGTTAAAGGCCGGTTCGTATTCGAGGCTTGTCAAAAGCGAAAATGCTGATTTAATAAGCCAGCATGATTTATTATTGTCAAAGGTGGAGGCATTGTCCGCGAGGCTTGATGATGTGACAGCCGGATTAGAGGAGCAAAGCGCCTTTTTAGAAGACGCCAATAACAGTCTCGCGCGTGAAAGGCTTAAAAACGCCCGGCTTATTCAGGATATTGAAAATATGAAACAGGCTAATGCTGGCAGTGAAGGCGCAGGCAGTGAGCCAATTTCTGGCGGGATGGTTTAGGCCGGGATTATTAACGTGTCCGGTTATGCCCGCTTTTTTAACGGTTTTTTGCCCCGGGAAAGGACAATGGTTGAGCCCGGCCCCGGCAGTGATCATGATGTAATAGAGCCCCGCGGCGCATACTATCGCGGAAAACCGGTATTATCAAATACGGCGCGCATGATTGAAAAAAACAGGCTTCCAAAACATATTGCAATAATAATGGATGGTAATGGCAGATGGGCGCGTAAACGGCATCTGCCGCATGCCTTTGGTCATCGTCAGGGCGCTAAAGGCGTTGACGTTATCACCCAATATTGCGCCAGGTTAGGTGTTGAGGCGCTTACCCTCTATAGCTTTTCAGCTGAAAATTGGAAGCGCCCGCCCGAGGAGATCAACGCACTGATGAAATTGCTGCGCAGATATCTCCAGGATAAATACAAGAAATTACAGGACAATGATATCAGGCTTAATGCTATCGGCAGGCTTGATGCCCTGCCCGGAGAGGTCAGGTCAGTTCTTTTTGATGTTATAAAAAAAACATCCGGGAATAAAAGAATGGTCTTAACGCTCGCCCTCAATTACGGGGGCAGGCAGGAGATCACGGATGCCGCGCGTGCGCTTGCCGAAGATGTTAGAGACCTCCGCGTAGCGCTTGAAGATATAAATGAAAGTTTTTTTGCGGATTATCTGTACACTAAAGGCCTGCCCGAGATAGACCTCTTAATAAGGACAAGCGGGGAATTCAGATTGAGTAATTTTTTGTTATGGCAATTATCGTACGCGGAGATAATTGTAACGAGGACCCTTTGGCCCGATTTTAGCACGGGGGATCTTGACGATGCCCTTTGCCAGTATCGAAAAAGGGACAGGCGTTTTGGGGGAAGGGCATGTTGAAATTCAGGCTGTTTGGTTCCTTGCTGTGGGCGCTTTGTCTATGGGTAGTGATATTTGTAGCGCCTGTATGGTTATTCGCGTTTTCGGTGACAATTGTAATAGGGTTTGGGCTTTACGAATTTTATGCCATGGTTTCAAAAAAAGGCATATTGGTTTATAGGTATTTTGGCGTTATCACAGGTTGTATGATACCCCTTACTGCCTATATGCAACTGGCACCGACTGCTGAAATGGAATTTATACTAATGGCAACCGTGTGCCTTTGCGTATTCTTTCTTCAGCTTACGAGGCGCAATACCGAACAGGCGCTTATAGGTATTGCCACAACGATATTGGGCATATTCTATGTCAGCTGGTTGTTTTCTTATATTATTAAACTGCGGGTCATGCCTCCGCTCAATATGGACGGCAGGCTGGTTGTATTATTCTTGATCATTATTACCAAGTCCGGAGACATAGGTGCCTATGCCATAGGAACGCGTTTTGGCAGGCATCAGCTCATACCCCGGATAAGCCCCAAAAAAACTATAGAAGGTACCGCGTCAGGACTGGTTATCAGCTTTTTGACAGCGTTTTTTTTAAGATGGATGCTGCCGGCGGTATCCTTGGGGCATATCCTTGTAATCGGGTTTTTATTAAGCCTTACAGCCCAGGTTGGCGATCTGTCTGAATCGCTGATAAAAAGGGATTGTAAGGTCAAGGACTCCGGCGCCCTGTGGCCTGGTTTGGGCGGTATGCTGGATATGATAGACAGTATTATCTTTACAGCGCCAATACTTTATTTTTATTTAAGGCTTATTCCGTTCAGATAGAGCATACTATGGGAAAAAGAGAGATAAAAAGAGTTGCTGTGCTTGGTTCGACAGGCTCTATAGGTATTAATACGCTGAAAGTGATCGCCGCGTTTCCCGACAGGTTTAAGGTCGTAGCGCTTTCTTCATTTTCCAATATACGTCTCTTGGAAAAACAGATATCGAAATTCAGGCCGTCAATGGCAGCCATAGCGGGGCCTGGATTGGCATCACATAATGCCGGGAGCCTGCCGTCGTTTAAAGGCGTAAAGGTATATGGTCCCGAGGGCCTTAATATTATCGCCGAGGATAGCGGGGTAGATATTATCGTAATGGCCGTGTCGGGTTTTGCCGCGATATCCCCGCTTATCAGCGCGATAAAAAAGGGCAGGCATATATGCCTGGCAAATAAAGAGTCTATTGTCGCGGCGGGGGATATTATTATGGGGCTCGCGAGAAGATACAATGCCTTGTTGATACCCGTTGACAGCGAGCACAACGCGATATTCCAGTGTTTATGTTCAGGCGGCGCGGATAGGATAAAAAGGCTCTATATTACAGGAAGCGGCGGGCCTTTGCTGCGCGTTAATGCAAAAAGGTTTTCGGCGCTTAGCGTAAGGCAGGTGCTTAATCACCCCAAATGGAAAATGGGCAAAAAGATAACAGTTGATTCCGCCACGCTGATGAACAAGGGCTTAGAGATAATAGAGGCCCGGCATCTCTTTAATGTGCCTATAGATAACATAAAACTATTGATACATCCCGGTGCTGTTGTGCATTCCATGTGTGAATTTGTTGACGGAAGTATAATGGCGCAATTGGGTGTGACGGACATGAAACTGCCCATACAATACGCCTTGACATACCCTGACAGATTAAGTACCCCGTTTTCCAGGCTGGATCTTTTTGATATTAAAAACCTGGTTTTTATGAAGGCTGATATCCAGAAATTCCCGTGCCTGACGATCGCGCTGGCCGCGGCCAGACTGGGGGGTACGGCGACGGTGGTTTTAAACGCGGCAGATGAGACCGCCGTAAAGGCGTTTTTGGACGGGAGGGCCTCTTTTACCCGTATACCGGATATTGTAGAGGACGTTCTGAAGGCCCATAAGTTTATATCTGACCCGTCAATAGAACAGATATTTGAGGCAGACCTTTGGGCGAGGGAAAAGGCCGGTTATATTGTAAAAGGCCTAAGGCACGCATAACTCATATGGGCGGTTTTGCTGATATACCCCGGAAGTGTTTTCGCGCCTGCCGCCTGCATGCCCTTAAGTTTTATGATAGCCTGCGGTATTACCGTGGCCGGGTACTTAAAAAGGAGGAACATGTTTAGCTTTATTATTACGGGTATAGCGGTTATTGCTGTTTTCAGCATGGTAATACTGGTGCATGAATGCGGACATTTTTTTGTTGCCAGGCGTATGGGTGTTAAGGTGGAGAGATTTGCTCTGGGTCTGGGCAGGGTATTAGTGTCGAAGAAGGTTAAAGGGACTGAATACGCCCTCTGCCTTATTCCTTTCGGCGGTTATGTGAAGATGGCCGGAGATGAACCCAGCGGCGAGGTCATGAAAGAGAGCTATAAGTATTTTGGCCAGGCCCCCGGTAGGAGGTTCTGGATAATTTTCGCCGGTGCCGGCCTAAATTACCTGTTGGCGTTCGTCATATTCTGCTTTGTGGTACCGACAGCCAAAGTGGGCCTTGTTGTAAAGGATATGCCCGCGTATAAAGCGGGCATAGAATCGGGCGATAAGATATTATCGATAAACGGTAATCGTACGGAATATTGGTATCAGGTCCTTGACACGGTTTCATCAAACCGTGATGCCACCACGGCCTTGCGCTTTCAGCTTGAAAGAAAAGGCGAGACCCTTGAGGCTGTAGTGATACCCGAGGCTGCCTCCGAGGCCCCCGCGCGCAAAGTCCGAAAGATAGGGATAAGCTCTTATGGCGATGTCCGGTTCCTGAAGGCGGCGCCCGGGCGGTATATAATTACAGGTATGAAACAAACTTTATCCAACACGCTATTGACATACAAGTTCATTTGGTATCTTATCACGGGTAAGATAGCATTAAAGGGTTCCGCGACAGGTCCGGTGGGCATTGCGGTTATTATCGGCCGGGCCATTAATATCGGATTGGCCTATTTGTTGTATCTTATAGCTCATATCAATTTAGCTCTTGCTATATTTAACCTCCTGCCTTTGCCTGTTTTAGACGGCGGCCATATATTGTTGCTTGGTATTGAAAGAATAATGAAAAGGCCGGTCAGCGTGAAGGTGCAGGAGGTCATTCAATATGTGGCTATTTTTTTCATTACTTTGTTATTTGCCACGGTTACATGGAATGATATTACTACATGGATAATCAAAAAATGAGACGAAGATCATCAAGGCAGGTAAGATTAGGCGATGTTAAGATAGGCGCCGGCGCACCCGTGTCTATACAATCAATGACAAACACGGATACCAGGGATGTTGCTTCAACTGTCAGACAGATAAGACGTCTTGAGATGTCGGGCTGCGAGATAGTAAGGGTCGCTGTAAAGGATGCGGTCTCCGCCGCGGCTGTCAAAAAGATCAGGCCAAGGATATCTATACCGATTGAAGCGGATATTCACTTTAACTATCAACTGGCCCTGATGGCTGTTGAATCGGGCGCGGACGGTATAAGGCTTAATCCCGGCAATATCCGCGATCCTATGCATATAGGTCTTGTGATAGATGCCTGCAAGAGGCGCGATATCCCAATAAGGATAGGCGCTAATTCCGGGTCTATGGCAGATGGATATAGGGCCGGGGGAGAGGATGCCCAGGCTGATAATATGGTAAAGATTGTGATGGATTATATCAGGATATTCGAGAGAAAAAATTTTTTCAATATCATGATATCGCTTAAAACGTCAAGTGTTGTCTCGACGCTGGCCGCCTACAGAAAGGCGGCCTTACTATGCAATTACCCCCTGCACCTCGGCGTTACAGCTACGGGCTGCGGCGAAGAGGCCGTTATAAAGTCCTCTATAGGTATTGGCAGCCTGCTGTCGGAAGGCATAGGTGACACAATAAGGGTGTCTTTGACGGGCCGGCCTGAAGATGAAATCGTTGTTGCCAGGCATATATTACAGGCCCTTAAATTGAGGCATTTTTATCACGAATTAATATCTTGTCCCACATGCGGGCGTTGCCAGGTAGACCTGGCAGGCATTGTAAACCGTGTCCGGCGGAGGCTTTATACCATACCCGCGCGTATGCCCGGCAAGCGGTTTATTACTGTTGCCGTTATGGGCTGTGAGGTCAACGGTCCAGGAGAGGCAAAGACGGCTGATATCGGTATTGCATTTGGAAAGGATTCCGGCATTCTGTTTAAAAAGTCAAAGATCGTAAAAAAGGTAAACGCGAAAGACGCGGTTAAGGAGCTGATGAATGCTTTACTCTAAGTCATTTATACCAACCTTGAAAGAGGACCCTGCCGATGCGGAGGCAGTAAGCCATAAGCTTATGGTCCGGGCAGGGCTTATACGCAGGCTCGCGGCAGGGGTTTATTCGTATCTACCGCTCGGGCTTAGAACGCTTAGAAAAATAGAGAATATCACGCGTGAGGAAATGGATTCTTCCGGGGCGCTGGAGGTGCTTATGCCGGCATTGCACCCGGCGCAGTTGTGGTATGAAACAGGCAGGTATGACATTATAGGAGATGAGCTTTTTAAATTCAAAGACCGCGCCGGCAGGCAGATGGTCATAGGTCCTACCCATGAAGAGGTTATCACTGATATAGCCAGAAATAACCTGCGTTCATACAAAGACCTGCCAAAGATCATATATCAAATACAGACAAAACTGCGTGATGAGCCTCGTCCGAGGTTTGGCGTAATACGCAGTAAAGAGTTTATTATGAAAGACGGTTACAGCTTTGACTGCACCCGGGCAGGACTTGATAAAAGTTATGATACGATGTTTGAGGCCTATAAACGTATATTTGCCAGATGCGGTCTTAACGCTATGGCTGTAGAGGCTGATTCCGGGTTTATGGGAGGAAACGAGTCGGCTGAATTTATGATCTTATCTGAAAACGGTGAGGATGTGGTCGCTGTGTGCGCGGGATGCGGTTACAGCACAAGTCTTGCCAAGGCCTTATGTCAACCGCCAAAGGATTGCCACCAGCAGTTTGCTGGGCACAAAGGCTTTTCCGGCAAAGATAATAGCGATCATTTAACCCGTCTGCCGGGGGTAAAAGAGGTATACACGCCGGGCGTATCCAGTATAGATAAGGTCTCTGAATTATTGAAGCGCAGCCCCAGGGATATAATAAAAACGCTTATCTATATGTCTGATAAAAAACCTGTAGCCGTAGTACTTAGAGGTGACCATGAGGTAAATGAATCAAAGCTTGCCGCCTGTCTTGGGTCGCGCGAACTTATGCTCGCGGAAAAGGAAACTATAGTAAATGTTACAGGTGGGCCCATGGGTTTTACGGGTCCTTGCGGATTGAAGGGCATAGAGTTGTTAATAGACCATGGGGTAAAAACCGTTTTAAGCGGTGTCGCGGGCGCTAATAAGAAGGATACCCACATTATCAATGTTATTCCCGGCCGGGATTTTGATATTACCAGGACCTTTGATATCAGGTATGTCACTGCCGGGGACGCGTGTTCAAAATGTTCATCCGCTATAGAGCTTAAAAAGGCCATAGAGATAGGCCATGTGTTCAAGCTTGGGACAAAATATTCCGATGCCATGAAGGCTATGTTTCTTGATTCAGACGGCAGCCAAAAGCCTTTTATAATGGGCTGTTACGGCATCGGCATAAACAGGATAATGGCAGCTGCCATAGAACAGAATAATGACAAGGACGGTATCGTATGGCCATTATCAATAGCCCCGTATAGCGTAATGATCTTATGCCTGAACGGGCGTGATGAGGCTGTGGCCAAGGTCGCTGAAAAGATTTACGCCTCGATAACCCAGGCAGGCATAGATGCCCTTATGGATGACAGGGATATAAGCCCCGGTATCAAGTTTAAGGACGCGGACTTGTCCGGCATGCCTATACAGATCATCGTGGGTTCTAAAGGTCTTGCCTGTTCAAAGGTCGAGATAAAGGTAAGAAGGACAGGGGCAAGAACGGAGGTTGCCTTGGGTGATATAGTAACTCGGACGCTTGATCTCCTGTCCGGCCGCGGATAGGCAGGTATTACCTTTTATTATATACATCTTTTAGCAACGCAGAAAGCCGTATTTTTATCCGGTTGCGGACAAACAATTCGCGCGGGGTATCTGTGGTGAGAACTTATAAAAAAGCCGCAGCTTCAGGCTGTGAAAACAGGATATTTCTAAATGTGCCTACCCAGGCTTAACAAGGATTGACAGGTCGTAAAAAAAGCTTGACAGGTGCGGATATATGTAATATAATCACCTTACAAATTTATTTGTGAAAGGAGAATTCTAAGTGGGTTGACGTATGTTTACCCGCTTTTTTATTGTATGGCAGCTAATGGCGATGTATTAGATGATATAAGAAGCCTGATAGGGCCGGCTCTGGAAGCGGCGGGAGTTGAGCTCTATGATATGACCCTTAAAAAGGTCAATGGGGCAGGCCTGCTTATGGTATTGGTTGACAAAAATAGCGGTATATCCCTGGATGAGTGTGCCAAAATCAACAGAAGGGTATCTGGTATCATTGAGCATGCCCGGTTTTTTTCCGGGCCATGCGTTATAGAGGTGTCTTCTCCCGGCCTTGACAGGCCCTTAAAAATACGCAGGGATTTCAGCTGGGCCCTGGGATGCAGTGTTGATGTGTGGCCCATCTGCGATATTAAGGGTAAGAATTTTATCAGCGGTATTGTAAAAGACGCGCGCGAGGATGGTGTCGAGATAGAGGCTAAGAACGGGGAGTGTTTTGTGTTACCATACGGTATAATTAATAAGGCTAAAAGAAATTTTTAAGGTATGTGCATAGGAGACTTGTATGAACGGAGAATTATTATCGGTATTAGAACATATTGAACGCGAAAAAGGTATCAGCAGGCAGATACTGATCGAGGCCGTTGAAAGTGCCTTGCTAAGCGCTGCGCGCAAGGTTATAGGCCAGAAGGATGAGGAGAATATCAGCGTTAAGATGGACCCCGAGACAGGTTCGATAAAGGTATTTGCCGCGGGAAAAGAAATAAAATCAGTTGAATTCGGCAGGATCGCGGCGCAGACTGCCAAGCAGGTGATCATTCAAAAAATTAGAGAAGCTGAAAGAGACGTCATATTTGAGGAGTTCCGCGAGCGCAAAGGTACTATTGTCACAGGAGGCGTGCATAGGTTCGAAAAAGGCAATATCATAGTGGACTTAGGTAAGGTTGAGGCCGTATTGCCGAGGACGGAGCTTTTGCCCAGGGAAAGGTATAAACAGGGCGAAAGGATAAAGGCCTATGTGACTAATGTGGAGAGGACGTCAAGGGGGTCATCCATTACCCTGTCAAGAAGGGATGAAGGTATGATCAAGAGGCTTTTTGAGCTTGAGATACCCGAGATAACGGACGGTATAGTCGAGATAAAATCGATCGCGCGTGAGGCTGGTGCCAGAACAAAGATCGCTGTTACGTCAAAGGATGAACGGATAGACTCTGTCGGCGCCTGTGTCGGCATGAGGGGGCAAAGGGTAAAAAATATTGTAAACGAGCTTCAAGGCGAAAAGATCGATATAGTCAGGCATAGTGATGATATAAGAGAATACATAAAGGCCGCGCTTTCACCGGCCGAGATAGCGCAGATAAAGGTGGATAAAGAGTTAAAGAGAGCAGAGATCGTTGTTGAGGATGACCAGCTTTCTCTTGCCATAGGCCGCCACGGCCAAAACGTCAAACTCGCCTCTAAGCTTGTTGGATATGAGATAGACGTTAAGAGTCGTTCGAATTCTGAAGACAAGGAAAGGGCGAAGCAGGAGTCCGGTTTGTCTATATCCGATCTCCCGGGTGTAGGCAAGAAGGCGGAGGAATATCTTTTGGCGTCCGGCTATAAGACCATTGATGACATAGCGAAATCCACGGTTGAGATATTGATGGAGGTTAAGGGTATAGGCAAAAAGACCGCCGAAAAGATCCTTGCCTCGGCTAAGGAATTCATAGAATAACAGGGGGGCGTGTTGAAAATATCAGAGCTGGCAAAAAAACTTAATGTTCCGTCAAAGGTCCTGCTTATGCAGGTTGTCAAAATGGGTATAACCGCTAAATCCGCCCAAGCTGTTTTACCCCAGGTATCTGTTGATAAGATCTTGAAAGAGTATGCTAAGGTCAAGCCGACGGTTGATATTGAAAAGATTAAGAAGTCGCCTGCCGAAGTCAAGAAAAAGGCCAAGGCGAGGCCTGTGAAGGGAACCGCAGGCAAAAAGAAACCCGCTTCAGTTAAAAAGGCAAAGGCCCTTGGCAGTTCAGATGGGAAAAAGTCCGATGCCGGTAAACATAAAGTAAGGTCTGCAAAGACTTCCAAGAAGCCAGTTGTAGGGCTTGCGCATAAAAAAATTCAAGTTGATCAAACGGCTGCGGCCGCAGTATCGGTATCTGCCGAAATATCGGCCTACTCGGATAGCATGCATGCCGGGAGCCGTCATCAGTTGAGACAAAAGCCTCGTCCATACCAGGCTAAACAGGCGGATGTTGTTGAAAAAACCTGCCAGAACAAGGATGAGGGCCTTAAGCCTGTCCAGGTAAAGCTTCCCATCTCTGTCAAGGCCCTGGCTGAAAAGATCCTCGTGCCGCCGCAAGCGCTCATAAAAGAGCTTATGGGCATGAAGATTTTTGCCAATATAAATCAATTGATAGATGAAGAGTGTGCCATTGTTGTCGCTAAGAAATTTGGTTATCTTCTTGAGAGGGCCTTTACCCTTGAGGAAGAAACGATGGCCTACCATGAGGATATGGAACAGGATAAGAACAACCTTATCCTAAGGCCCCCTGTTGTGACATTTATGGGCCATGTTGACCATGGCAAGACATCCTTGCTTGATTATATAAGAAAGACGAAGGTTACCGATTCGGAGACAGGCGGTATTACCCAGCATATAGGGGCTTATGAGGTAATATTAGATAAAGGTAAGATAACATTCCTTGATACGCCCGGCCACGCGGCATTTACTGCCATGAGGGCCAGGGGCGCTAATGCCACCGATATTGTTGTCCTTGTCGTGGCTGCGGATGACGGGCTCATGCCCCAGACGATTGAGGCGATAGCCCATGCCAAGGCGGCGGGTGCTACTATTATAGTCGCTATAAACAAGGTCGATAAGCCGGATGTTGATATAGACAAGGTAAAGAAACAATTGGCCGAGATAGATCTCATGCCTGAAGACTGGGGAGGCAAAACCATTACTGTTAATGTCTCGGCCCTTACAGGCAAAGGGATAGATGCGCTCCTTGAGATGATCCTTCTTGAGTCCGAGATGCTTGAACTGAAGGCCAACCCCAATAAGCCTGCCAAGGGTGTTGTAGTTGAGGCGAAGATATCGAAGGGCGGAGGCCCTATAGCGACAATCCTTGTGCAGAACGGAACGTTAAGACAAGGCGATATTGTAGTGGCCGGGCTTTATTACGGTAAGGTCAGGGCTATTTTGGATGATAAGATACATCGTATAAAGGAGGCCTTGCCTTCAAAACCCGCGGAGATATTAGGCCTAAACGGGGTTCCGCAGGCCGGTGACATATTCATGGTTGTTCCCGACGAAAAACAGGCTAAACAGATATGTTCTATACGTCAGGAAAAACTCAAGGAACAATCGCGTGGCGCGGTTCAGAGGATCACGCTTGAAGACCTGTATTCACAGATGCAGAAAGGTAAGGTAAAGGAGCTCAAGGTTATACTCAAGGCCGATGTCAGGGGTTCGCTTGAGGCTATAGCAGAGTCCCTGGCAGGCCTGGGTACGAAGAATATGGGGCTTAATATCATACACAAGGGTATAGGCGATGTTAATGACCCCGATATATTGCTTGCGGCGGCCTCCAACGCGATTGTTATAGGTTTTCATGTAAGAAAGACGCCCGAAGCGGAACGTGCGGGTAAGCAGGAACATGTTGATATCAGGCTTTATAATATAATTTACGAAGCGATATCTGATATTAAGTCAGCCATGGAGGGGTTATTAGAGCCTGATATTAAAGAGGTATTTACCGCGAGGATTCTGATAACACAGGTTATGAAGCTTTCTAAGGCAGGTATCATAGCAGGTTCATCCGTCCAAAAAGGCAAGGTATTGAGGAATTCCAGATGCCGGCTCATTAGGGACAACCAGATAATATACAAGGGCAGGATATCCTCCCTGAAGCGGTTCAAGGATGATGTTAGGGAAGTGGCTGAAGGTTTTGAGTGCGGGGTCAAGTTGGAAAACTTTAATGATATAAAAGACGGCGATATTGTAGAGTGCTTTGAGATAGAAAAAATCGCCAGAAGGCTTTAATAATTTATCTACCCATGGAAACCGCAAAGGCCCAGGGCCGGGCACAAGAGACAGGCAGGCGTTTATTAAGCGGGATGAGGCCGACAGGGCCCATGCACTTAGGTCATTTGTTCGGTGTGTTGAATAACTGGAGCAAGCTTCAGCAGACCTATGAATGTTTTTTTATGATAGCCGATTGGCATGCCTTGATGAGCGAGTATCAGGACCCCTCTAAAATGGCGTTGTCAATTACCGAGATGGCGGCCGATTGGCTTGCCGCCGGTATAGACCCTGTTTGTTCGGCTGTTTTTGTGCAGTCCCGGGTAAAAGAGCACCTTGATTTTTTTATGATATTTTCTGCCGTGACCCCTTTGTCGTGGCTTGAGAGATGCCCCACCTATAAAGAACAGCTAAGGGAAATAAAAGGCAGAGATCTTACCACATACGGTTTTCTCGGATACCCTGTTTTGCAGGCCGCCGACATCCTGGCATACATGGCCCGTGTTGTGCCCATAGGCATGGACCAGATGCCGCATCTGGAGCTGACAAGGGAAATAGCAAGGCGCTTTAACGGTATGTACGCGGAGGTATTTCCTGAACCGGAGGCATTGTTGGCCCAAACACCCAAATTTCTTGGAACAGATAACAGGAAGATGAGCAAGAGTTATGATAATTTTATCTCTCTCGGCGATTCGGACGATCTTATAGCGCGCAAGGTCAATTCCATGATCACGGACCCTGAAAGGGTCAAGCTCTCTGATAAAGGTCGGCCCGGGGTATGCAATGTGTTTAATTATTTTAAATTCTTCGCAGGCAGCATGGAGGGTGATGTCATGTCCTGGTGCGAAAATGCCTCAATAGGGTGCACGGCCTGCAAGAGAAAATTAGCCGACATTGTTATTGAGTTCATTAAACCGCATAGGCGCCGGCGCGAAGGTTTTTTACGGGACAAGGCCTATATTGAAAAGGTCTTGGCCGAAGGGGCCAGGAAGGCATCCGATATAACAGCCCAGACGCTGCAAAAGACGCTTAAGGCCATGAAATTATATGACGTATAAAATAAAGCTCGAGATATTCGAAGGCCCTCTTGACCTGTTGTTTTATCTGATAAAAAAAGACGAGCTGAATATTCATGATATACCCATATTGAGTGTTACGGAACAATATCTCCAATATCTTGAGCTCATGCGTATGCTGGACTTGGATATTGCCGGCGAATTTCTGGTGATGGCGGCTACTCTTATACATATAAAAAGCAAGATGCTGCTGCCCCCGGATGCTGAGGAGGCGGAGAAAGAGGAAAAGGATCCGAGGGAAGAACTTGTAAGAAAGCTTTTGGAATATAAGAGGTTTAAGGAAGCGGCCGGTGTGCTAAAGGAAAGGGAATTTAAGCAAAAAGAGATATTTCCGCGTTCCGGTGCCCAGGATATTACCGGGGATACGGAAGGGGAGAACCAGGGACTACGTGTTGAGGCAAGCATCTTTGACCTCCTGTCGGCTTTTTCCAAGGTTTTAAAGGATATACCGAGGGATAAGTTTTACGAGGTCGTAAAAGATGAGGTGACTGTATCTGATAAGATACATGAGATATTTCATACGCTTGTCAAGACCCCTGTTGTTTATTTTTTTGATCTTTTTAGACAGTCGAAGACAAAAATACATGTGGTAGCTACACTCCTCGCCCTGCTTGAGCTTATAAGGATGAAAGAGGTTGTGATAAAGCAGGACAAGATATTTGGGGACATAAAGATAATCAGGAATTCGCAGAGAATGACACCACCAACAATCGAAGAGGCGGAAAATGCAGGAAGAGAAAACCCTGGACAAGAAGGATAAGCCGGTCACGCAGGCGGCTGATCAGGCCTTTGTAGGCCCGGAGGCCGAGTCAGGATCCATAAAGTCTATGATGGGTGAGGATGAGCTGAAAAGTGTCATCGAGGCCCTGATCTTTGCCAGCGACAAACCCCTCGCTATCAAGCAGATAAAAGATATAGTCGGGGACGTAGACACCCGTTTGATAAGAAATCTGGTCAACGGTCTGAAACAGGAGTTTACGGCCGGCGGCAGGAGTTTTAATATATGTGAGGTTGCCGGAGGCTTTCAGTTTATGACAGGGCCCGCTTACGGCAGATGGTTGAAAAAATTATACAAAATAAAGATGAGCGACTATTTGACCGGACCCAGCCTTGAGACTATCGCCATTATCGCTTATCGTCAGCCTGTGACAAAAGCTGACATAGAGTTTATCCGAGGGGTGGCTGTAGACGGGGTTATAAACAGCCTCCAGCAAAAGGGCCTTATAAAGGTTGCGGGTAAAAAGGATGTGGTTGGCAAGCCTTATCTGTATGGGACTACGGCGCTTTTTTTACAGTATTTTGGGCTTAATTCCATAGATGAACTTCCTGCGCTTTCCGATTTTAAGGTGTCTGACCTTGAGT
>JBAZLY010000026.1:0-18038 GCA_041650035.1 Candidatus Omnitrophota bacterium
ATTATCCGGCCCCGCTTTGAATTGATATCGCCTGTAACTAAACCCATGGCATCCCCGGGCGCCGTTATCTCCACGCTCATAATGGGCTCCAATAATACGGGGCTGGCGTCATGAATACCCTTTTTAAATGCCATGCTACCGGCTATCTTAAACGCCATTTCAGATGAATCCACGCTGTGATAAGATCCGTCATAAATCGTAACCTTTATATCAACAATCGGGTAACCTGCCACGGCCCCCTCTTCCATTGCCTGAATAACGCCTTTTTCAACCGCTGGTATGTATTGCCTGGGGACAACGCCTCCCACTACCTTATTTATGAATTCAAAATTGCCGCCCCTTGGAAGGGGTTCTATCTCAAGCCACACATCTCCATATTGCCCGCGTCCGCCTGATTGTTTCTTATATTTGCCTTGGACCTGCACCTTTTTCTTTATGGTCTCTTTATATGCAACCTTAGGCAGGCCAACCTCCACATCAACCTTGAAATCATTCTTAAGCTTTCCAATCATGGCCGTTAAATGCATATCGCCTAAACCAGAAACGATAAGCTCTTTTGTCTGCTGGTTTCTGGAAAATTTAAATGTGGGGTCCTCACTGTTTAATTTAGAAAGGGCTGTCATTATCTTTTCTTCGTCATGTCTGGATACTGGTTTCACTGACAAGGATATGGCGGATTCCGGCAGTCTGACAGGGAGAAACCTGAACTTTATACCGTCAGAGGCAATGGTATCTCCGAGGCCCGTCTCTTTCAATTTCGCGACAGCTGCTATGTCGCCTGACGAAACCTCTGAAACAGGCTTTTGTTCTTTACCCTGGAGCATAAAGATCTGGCCTATCCTCTCCTTCACTGACTTTGTCACATTATAAAATGATGTATCGCTTTTCAATGACCCCGAAAAAACACGGAAAACGGTAAGCTGGCCGATAAACGGGTCTATAAGAGACCTGAAAACAAAGGCTGAAAAATTCCCGCGCGTATCGGGCTCTATCCTGACAGGGCCTGACTCACCCTCCATTTCGGCAAACACCGGCTGGGCCTCCAAAGGCCCAGGCAACAGGTCATCTATACAGTCAATCAGTTCCGGTATGCCGACATTCTTTAACGCGCAGCCGCAAAGTATGGGAAATAATTTACCCTGGCATACGGCTTTTCTAAGCGCTTGGCGTATCTCATCCTCTGTCAGGCTCTCCCCAGAAATATATTTCTCAACAAGCGTGTCGTCAGTCTCGGCAATAGACTCGATCAGGTCTTCACGGTATTTTGCGGCCATTTCCTTTTCAACGCCCTGCAGCTTATCAACCTCCTGCCTATCCAACAACCATATAACCCTGCTAAAAGACTGCTGTTTCCCTATGGGAAATTGTAGCGGCAGACAGCCCTTACCGAATGTCTCGCGTATCGAGGAAACGGCCTTAACAAAATCCGAGTTCTCTTTATCCAATTTGTTCACGAACAACAAGCGGGGGAAATTTTTTTCTTTGAGCATGTCCCAACATCTTTCGGTCCCGGTTTCAACGCCGTTTATCCCGCACACTATACAAACGCCGGAGTCAACAGCCCTTATTGAGGATAAAAGAGAACCTGAAAAATCCGCGTAACCGGGGGTATCAATAAGATAAGAAAGCCTTCCGTTTCTTTCAACAGAAAAAACCTTTGATCTCATAGTGGTCTTGCGTTGTATCTCATCATCATTATAATCGCACATGCTTGTGCCCTGATCGACACTGCCGTGCCGCGTATTAATACCGGCCTTGAAAAGTATGCTGTCAATACATGACGTCTTACCTGAACCTGAATGACCTAAGAATATCGCCGTCCTCTTATTTTTCGCTTCAATCATGCTCAAGCCTCCCTTCGGTTACAGTATTATTTATAGTATTAACTTGATTATCATTATATATAAGGTATGATGAAGAGTCAAGATTTAATAAAAATATAGGCGGTATAAAGGGTGGATAATAAAAAATGGCAGAGGGTTTATCCTCTGCCATTTTAAATTTTAAGCCAGCAGCTACCTACTCTCCCACAATCTGGCGAATGCAGTACCATCAGCGACGAAGGGCTTAACTGCCGTATTCGGAATGGGAACGGGTGTTTCCCCTCCTCTATGACCGCTGGCAAATTTGCGTAACCTACCTATAAAAAACGATAGGATATAATGCGCAATCACTGCTAAGACCGGTAAAAAACTTAGCATGAAATGACAAAGACAACTTGTATAGTCGAAAAACTACCTTAATGAATTTATAAGACCAGTTACAGGCAATGTATACATACGCCTGTAACGATATAATGGTCAAGCCGCACGAGATATTAGTACTCCTAAGCTTAATCCCTTACGGGACTTACACACGGAGCCTATCAACCTTGTAGTCTACAAGGTCTCTTCAGGTACCTTATGGTACGGGATATCTATTCTTGGAGGGGGCTTAGTGCTTAGATGCTTTCAGCTCTTATCCTTTCCGAACATAGCTACCCAGCTTATACGCCTGGCGGCATAACTGGAACACTAGAGGTTCGTCAATCCGGGTCCTCTCGTACTACGGACTGATCTCCTCAAATATCCTACGCCCACGACAGATAGAGACCGAACTGTCTCACGACGTTCTGAACCCAGCTCGCGTACCACTTTAACCGGCGAACAGCCGGACCCTTGGGAGCTTCTCCACCCCCAGGATGTGATGAGCCGACATCGAGGTGCCAAACCGGGCCGTCGATGTGAACTCTTGGGCCCGATAAGCCTGTTATCCCCAGAGTACCTATTATTCGTTGAGCGATGGCGCTTCCACTTGCAACCACCGGATCACTAAGACCTGCTTTCGCATCTGCTCGACTTGTAGGTCTCGCAGTTAAGCTCTTTTATGTCTTTACACTCAATGCACGATTGCCATACGTGCTGAAAGAACCTTTGTGCTCCTCAGTTACCTTTTATGAGGAAACCGCCCCAGTCAAACTGCCCGCCTGGCATTGTCCTCACGCCTGATTCAAGGCAATGAGTTAGAATTCTAATAAAACAAGGGTGGTATTTCAAGGTTGGCTCCACCTCGGCTAACGCCAAGGCTTCACAGCCTCCCACCTATCCTACACATGTCGGATCAAAATCCAATACCAAGGTACAGTAAAGGTTCCGGGGTCTTTTCGTCTAGTCGCGGGTAGACGGCATCTTCACCGTCGCTACAATTTCGCCGAGCCCCTCGTTGAGACAGCGCCCAGACCGTTACACCATTCGTGCGGGTCAGAACTTACCTGACAAGGAATTTCGCTACCTTAGGACCGTTATAGTTACGGCCGCCGTTTACCGGGGCTTCAGATTGCAGCTTCTTCCCTTGCGGGAATAACCGCGCCACTTAACCTTCCGGCACCGGGCAGGTGTCAGTCCCTATACATCGTCTTACGACTTAGCAGAGACATGTGTTTTTGCTAAACAGTCGCCTGGGCCTCTTTAGTGTCACCTCAATCCCCTTAGACTGTGCGTCTTTAAGGTTTAAGGCACCCCTTCTTCCGAAGTTACGGGGCCAATTTGCCGAGTTCCTTAACGAGGGTTCTCTCGAGCGCCTTAGGATTTTCTCCTCGTCTACCTGTGTCGGGTTGCGGTACGTGCACCCGTCATACTCATTATAGCAGATTTTCTTGGCAGTGTGGTGTGAGTCAGTTCACCCGCTCCGTGGATTGGGCTCCACATCACCTCTCATCTCAAGCTCGCGCTTAAGACTACAGGCTTATCCCCAGACATCCAGCACTGGGTAGACCTAACCTACTGCGTCATGCTGTAATTGATAACGCATAACAGGTGGTATCTGAATATTAACAGATTGTCCATCGCCTACGCCTTTCGGCCTCGACTTAGGCACGACTAACCCTGGGTGGATTAACCTTCCCCAGGAAACCTTAGACTTACGGCGGATACGTTTCTCGCGTATCTTTTCGCTACTCATTCCGGCATAATCACTTCTATTTCGTCCAGAGCTCCTTACGGTACTCCTTCACTCTAACATAGAACGCTCCCCTACCAAATATCCCGCCCGAAGGCGGAATAAATCTGCAGTTTCGGCGACAGGCTTAAGCCCCGATTATTATCGGCGCGAGATCACATTGACCGGTGAGCTGTTACGCAATCTTTAAATGATGGCTGCCTCTAAGCCAACATCCCGGTTGTCTAAGTAACCTCACATCCTTTACCACTTAGCCTGTTCTTAGGGGCCTTAACTGGCAGTCTGGGCTGAATCCCTCTCGACTATGAAGCTTATCCCTCACAGTCTCACTCCTATGATACGGTTGATAGTATTCGGAGTTTAATTGGGTTCGGCAGACGGGTAAGTCCCCTAGCCCATTTAGTGCTCTACCCCTATCAACTATTACATAAGGCTGTCCCTAAAGACATTTCGGGGAGAACCAGCTATTTCCGAGTTTGATTAGCCTTTCACTCCGATCCACAGCTCATCACCTGCCTTTTCAACGACAGTGCGTTCGGGCCTCCACATGGTTTTACCCATGCTTCACCCTGGCCATGGATAGATCACTCGGTTTCGGGTCAGCTCAGTATAACTTGTCGCCCTTTTAAGACTCGCTTTCGCTACGGCTCCTCTCTGCAAAGAGATTAACCTTGCTACACTGAGCAACTCGCCGGATCATTATTCAATAGGCACGCGGTCAGCCATTATCCTCTAGGAGGATCATAGGCCTTCCACAGCTTGTGAGCTTACGGTTTCAGGTACTATTTCACTCCCCTCAACGGGGTACTTTTCAGCTTTCATTCACATTACTTGTGCACTATCGGTCATCAATTAGTATTTAGCCTTGGCCTGTGGTCAGGCCGGATTCCTACGGGGTTTCACGTGTCCCGTAGTACTTGGGATACTGTTAGGCCGGTTAACGGATTTCACTTACAAGACTATCACTCTCTTTGGTTGGGCTTTCCAGCCCATTCAGTTATCCATAACCATACCACATTACAGTCCCGCAACCCCCTTGGCACATGTGCTAAGGGTTTAGGCTGTTCCTCGTTCGCTCGCCGCTACTTAAGGAATCAATGTCTTTTTCTTTTCCTCAGGGTACTAAGATGTTTCAATTCCCCTGGTATCGCCTCTTAAACCTATGTTATTTCAGTTTAAGATACCTTGATATTACTCAAGGTGGGTTCACCCATTGGGAGATCTCCGGATCAAAGGCTGTTTGCGCCTCCCCGAAGCATATCGCTGCTTACCACGTCCTTCATCGCCTATTGACGCCAAGCCATTCACCATAAGCTCTTTGTAGCTTGACCAAAAACTCGATAAATAATATACCCATCCACTCTTTCAAGCTAATGGGCATAAAATTACGGTTCTCGTTTGAAATTGTAGTTTTTCGACTATACAAGTTGTCAAAGAACAAATCTATTGTATTGATAGGGCGCCAATATTACCGCCTTACCATAGGATAGTTCATGATTCGTTCACAATAAAAGGTTTTCAGCTCACGTATCAATTCTGTCAACCAAATGGTGGAGATGAGGGGGATTGAACCCCTGACCCCCTGCTTGCAAAGCAGGTGCTCTCCCAGCTGAGCTACATCCCCATATTAGTTCGCGGCTGATTATCCGCAGTCACAGGATCAATACTGTCAGCTGCAATCCGCAGACTATCAACTAAATGGTGGGCCCAACTGGAATTGAACCAGTGACCACCGCGTTATCAGCACGGTGCTCTACCAACTGAGCTATAGGCCCACAATATCGTAAAAATAAACTTGCTCCCGGCATTGCTTCAAGAAAAGCGACCCATTGGATGCGTTTGAGCATTCGAAGGAGATCTACTACCGATTCGCGTTACTTTTTCTTTTCCGGGGCAGTTTAGATCAAACTGCAGGCCCTCTGGAGAAATCAGGTCACTAAATTCATTGAAATCCCGAGCCGATACTATAAAAGAGCAACTGAAAAAAGGATGCCAAAAACCAGCGAAAGAAACCACTCGTTGTTCCATACGGCGGCTCAAGAGCCGTCATACGAAAATACTCCTTAGAAAGGAGGTGATCCAGCCACACCTTCCGGTACGGCTGCCTTGTTACGACTTAGTCCCCCTTACCAACCACACCTTCGACGCCTCCTTCCTTGCGGTTAGGTCAGCGGCTTCGGGTGCAATCGACTCAGGTGGCTTGACGGGCGGTGTGTACAAGACCCGGGAACGTATTCAGCGCATCGTGGCTGATACGCGCTTACTAGCGATTCCGGCTTCATGGAGGCGAATTGCAGCCTTCAATCTGAACTGGCCCTGCTTTTTTGCGATTAGCTCCACCTCGCGGTTTGGCAACGCTTTGTAGCAGGGATTGTAGCACGTGTGTCGCCCAGGGCGTAAGGGCCGTACTGACTTGACGTCATCCCCACCTTCCTCCGTTTTATCAACGGCGGTCCTCTTAGAGATCCCAAAATGGGCAACTAAGAGCAGGGGTTGCGCTCGTTGCGGGACTTAACCCAACACCTCACGGCACGAGCTGACGACAGCCATGCAACACCTGTGTATCTGTCTTTAAGGGAAGGCCCTACTTTCATAGGGCTGTCAAATACATGTCAAGCCCTGGTAAGGTTCCAGGCGTAGCGTCCTATTAAACCACATGCTCCACCGCTTGTGCGGGTCCCCGTCAATTCCTTTGAGTTTCATCGTTGCCGACGTACTCCCCAGGTGGTGCACTTAACGCGTTAGCTACGGCGCGCCCCTTTGACAGGACACACCTAGTGCACATCGTTTACAGCATGGACTACCAGGGTATCTAATCCTGTTTGCTACCCATGCTTTCGTGTTTCAGTGTCAGTTATATGCCAGAGAGGCGCCTTCGCCGCAGGTGTTCTTCTTGATATCTACAGATTTCACTCTTACACCAAGAATTCCCCTCTCCTCTCATATACTCAATCCCGATAGTTTTGAGCGCAATTCTTCAGTTGAGCTGAAGGCTTTCACACCCAACTTGCCGGGACACCTACACACCCTTTACACCCAATAAATCCGAACAACGCTTGCCACCTCCGTATTACCGCGGCTGCTGGCACGGAGTTAGCCGTGGCTTCCTCTCAACGTACTGTCAATCCAGCACATTATTCACATGCGGAACTTTCATCCGTTGCGACAGAGCTTTACGACCCGAGGGCCTTCATCGCTCACGCGGCGTCGCATAGTCAGGCTTTCGCCCATTGCTAAAGATTCTCGACTGCAGCCTCCCGTAGGAGTCTGGGCAGTGTCTCAGTCCCAGTGTGGCTGACCATCCTCTCAAACCAGCTACCCGTCAAACGCCTTGGTGAGCCGTTACCTCACCAACAAGCTGATAGGACGCGGGCTCATCTTAAAGCGACAGGTCCTAAAAGGATCCCCGCCTTTACCCGGTTTCTCTTATGAGAAACAGGGCACATCACGTATTAGCTCCTCTTTCGAGGGGTTATCCGCAACTTTAAGGTAGATTGCCCACGCGTTACTCACCCGTTTGCCACTAGAACACCCTATCCCTTCGGCCGAAGCCTCTGTTCAAGGGGTCTCGTACGACTTGCATGCCTAAACCACGCCGCCAGCGTTCGTTCTGAGCCAGGATCAAACTCTCCAGTTTGATATCTGCTCTAAGCCCACAGCTTTCCACCCGGGCCTAAGCACCGGGTTCGAACCATGGACTATGATCTACTTGATTTCGTCTGCCTGTATCTCAACAAACAGAGCCTTGCACAAGTGGTTTCTTTTTATTCGCTAGCTTTTGGCTATCCAATTTTCAAAGATCATTTTTAAAAACAGACATAAAAAAAGGCATCAAGACGATGCCTAAAAAAATCACGTCTTTTATATTAAAAATATCAGGTAATCTCAAGCAAAGCTTCTCTCAAGAAGCTCCTCCTTTTATAGCGGTAATTCCGGACTACGCCTCCCGCCAACCCATATGATTATCAATGTCGGATAAACAGAATAATATAATAAGGTTCATACAAAATAACACAATCCCCTAACCTTGTCAAGTATTTTTTTAATATATTTTTTCTCCCCAGAACTACACAATAGTAGAAATTTTATGAGTCTATTAGACACAAAGCTCTACCAGGAGAAGTTACGAATCTACAATAGATGAGGTTAGGTCAATAGTACCCTGTTCCCCGCTTATTTCTTTTCTGTTTTTTTAATCAACGCTAATGCCTCCGCCCCAAACCTTGAAAAGGCAAATATTTTTTTGCCCAAATCTTTCAATGACGCGCCCAAATGATACACAATGTCTTCGTTTACAATCAAAAATCTATCATGAGCGTCTTTGAATTCTTCAATAATAATTTCAGGATACTGTTCATTATTCTTCTTAATATCCAGACGCAGCTGCTTTGAAATGTTCTTTGTTAGAATCCGCGCGGAAACACCGGTTTTTCGTTTTGAAAACAAGGTCAAAACTGTATCGTCCACATAATTGTCAATAAGCGTTATGGATTTTTCTGCCTTTCGTATGATATCAGATATAAATTTATAGGCATCAAAAATCTGTCCATCAAAGAATATCCCCTTATCGGGAATCTCCTCTTTTTGCTCAATCGCCTGAAATACCAGGTCAAATTTTCTGTCCGTCTCTGTCTGATAAGTGATTTGCTTTTGCTCCAGCGTCTTTAGCCTCGGTAAAATCTGAGCGTGTAAAGCAATAATCCTTCGCGTCGCCACAAAAGCCCGCATAATCCGGATACTGATATTAACAGCCGTTTCGCTCTTCAGAACAGCCGAAAGCATTGCAACTCCTTGTTCTGTGAATACATACGGTAAATAGCGCCTTCCGCCTTTTCCTTTTGAGGTCACAGCTTGTGACCTCAAAGGACCGGCTTCCTGTTCAGTCAACTGAAACATAAATTCTTCAGGAAAACGTTTAATATTTCTTTTAACCGCTTGATTTAACACTTTTGTTTCCACACCGTAAAACTTTGCCAAATCGCTGTCCAACATAACCTGAACATTCCGAACCGCGACAATTTTTTTTGAATTATATTCAATTGTGAGGTTTTTTTCTCTAAGGACTTATACTTAATGGCGCACCTCTCTTCCGATTCCCAAACCGCTTTTAATTTCTCTACCTGGCATTTGACAACAGAATAACCCGGGTATCCGGACCTAAATCTTACAAGGCAATCTTCGCGGTTAATTTCCTTTGATACAATCTCAACCTTTGTAAACCACCTCGCAAATTTACCATTATCAACAAACGTCTACATTGCCTGGTTATAAACCTTCCGTTTATTGCCAATCCACTTTGAGCCGTTAACGCACGTAATTCCAACATCCTTCCACAACACTCATAAACCAGATTGTAATAATTATGGCTGCAAAACGGTTTTCCCGTTATACGTCTTCTATGTAAAATATTTTAATGTTCTAAAATAAAAAACCTTCGTATAGCCATAAGAAGCCTTACGAAGGTTTTACTTGTTTTATATCGGTCCAGGATTTATTCCTCCAAACACAAGACCTGTCTAATTGTGTGTATATTGTAGGGCGCAAAACAAGGTTTGTCAAGAATATGTTACATTATGTTTTTGAATATTCTTTCAAAAAATTCCTTACATTTTTTATTATTATAAACACGCATACGGAACATTTGGCATGCCTGTGCCGCGGAGACAGCGGACGCATATACAGCATCGGAGCCGGTTAAATTATGCGAATAAAAATACCGCCTGTCCAGGCCTGACCAGAATGTATACGTCAAAATGGCCGGTGATTTTTCAGCGTAAGATCAAAAACAACGGACTTTCCGCATGGCCGACTTTATGCGTTCAAGGCCTTTGTCTATCTCCGCTTCGTCAAGGGCGTAACTTAAACGTATATGCCCCGGAGCGCCAAACCATTCACCCAGGTAAAAAATTACATTGTATTCCATGAAAAGAGTGGTAAGAAATTCGCGCGCATTACTGCATTTCGGCAGTATATAAAAAGCCCCTTCGGGCTTCCATAATTCAAAGCCTAAATCACAAAACCCTTTATATATCTTGTCCCTGCGCTTACGCCATATATCCTTTTGCGCCATGATATATTGCCTGGGCGCGGACATGGCCCTTAAGGCCATGTCCTGGCCAACAAGATTCGTGTTCATGGACGTGTGGGTCTTCATCTCTATGGCGTCTCTGACTATCTTCTTATCCCTGCTCCAGAGATAGCCTACTCTTACGCCGCACATGGCATAGGTCTTGGAAAACGAATTAACGGTAATAACACGTTCTCCCTTGAGAGTATAGTTTTCACGTTCATAGATAAGGTCTTTATAGACCTCATCGGAGACTATATAAACGCCTAATCTGGCGGTAATCGATTCTATCTCTTTCAGCGTCTCAACAAGTTCCACCCTGCCTGTGGGATTTGACGGGGAGTTGATAAGCACCACCTCGCAGTCCTTGACCTTGCTCTTAAAGTCATCTATATCTATACGGCCGTCGACAAGTTCAGTGAAAACGGCCTCCATGCCCGAGAGTTCAATAATCGGAAGATACGAATAATAATAAGGTCTTGGTAGAAGGACCTTCCCCTTTCCGAAACAACGAAAGATCAGGTCAAGGGCCTCGGAGGCTCCATTTGTTATAACAAAATTCTCCGCGTCAGAACCCGGGTATTCTCCGGACAACGCCTGCCTCAAAGGAAATTCCCCCTGTATCAATCCATACCTTAAATCTTTTCGTATATCTATACCTTCTATTGCCTCATTAGGCGGCGGCAGGTCAGGCTGGCCGGAACCGAAACTTATAATACCGTTTCCCTGCCGTCCTATAAAAACCGCCGGACTTGTAAGATCAAGTGCGCGCGCCATTTTTGCCACCTTTTTGTATAAAAACCATTAAACAAATACCGTTTAAAAAATACGCGGATGTGTTTTTGCCCATTTAACGCAATGACAGCCTAACAAATCTTCTCCTGCCAACCTGTATCACCATTCCGTTTTCCGGGATTATCTTCATATCCTCATCAGACACCTTTTGACGATCCACAAGAACAGCCCCCTGTTTTACCATAGCCCGAGCCTGGGTATTAGATCTCGTAAGGCCCGACTTCGTCAGGAGCGCGCATATCCATATCACGCCTTCCTCAAGGCCGGATCTGTCAACTTCGTAAACCTGGATGTCATCCGGTATATCCTTTTTCACAAATATCTTTTTAAATTCCATGGCCGCTGATTCAGCCGGCTGGCTGCCATGGTATTGCTTTATAATCTCTTTCGCGAGCCGGATCTTTACGTCCCTCGGGTTTGTCCTGCCTGATCCCGTATCGGACTTCATAGCCCCAATCTCTGCAGAGCTTATATCCGTAAGCAAATCATAATATCTCCACATCAACGTGTCGGATATGGACATGATCTTTCCAAACATCTGGACAGGCTTATCCGTTATTCCTATATAATTCCCCAGGCTCTTTGACATTTTCTGGACACCATCGGTCCCTTCAAGCAGAGGCATGGTAAGCACTATCTGTTCAGGCATATTAAAGCGCCTCTGCAGGACCTTCCCCATCAGGAGATTGAATTTCTGGTCAGTACCGCCCACTTCTATATCGGACTTCAGAACGACGGAATCATAAGCCTGAAGCAAAGGATAGATGAACTCAAGCAGGCTTATCTCTTTTCCCAACTTATACCTTTTTGAAAAATCATCTCTTTCAAGGACGCGGGCGACTGTCTGCAACGCGGCAATCGACATAAAATCCGTCAACGTCATAGCGCCAAACCATTTGCTGTTAAAGGCTATGTCGCATTTATCCATATCTATGATCTTGGATACCTGGCTTTTATATGTCGCGGCGTTTTCCTCTATCTGTTGGCGGCTCATGCATTTTCGTATCTCTGAACGCCCGGACGGGTCTCCTATCATAGCGGTATAATCACCTATAAGGAAGACGACCCTGTGCCCTATATCCTGAAAGTGCCGCATCTTCCTTAGAAGCACCGTATGACCAAGGTGTATATCCGGCGCCGTAGGATCGAATCCGGCCTTGACAACGAGCGGCCTTTTGTCTCTTTGGCACAACTCAAGCCTTCGCGCAAGCTCCGCTTCATCGATTATCTCAACAACGCCTCTCTTTATAATCTCTAATGATCTGCCTATATCCATAGGGAAGCCCTACACCTGCCTTAATTCATGCCCTTGGCGCTAAGACCTATCTTCCTTGTGTCATTGTCTATCTTTATTATTCTGGTACTTATCTTATCTCCGATCTTGTATCTTTCCTCTATATTCGTGACAGGTTCATCCGAGAGCTCGGATATATGAATAAGCCCGTCTAAATCCTTGTCAAACTCGACGAAGACACCAAAATTCGCTATCTTTGTGATAACACCTTCCACAACAGTATTCACGGGGTATTTTTGCACATACAATGGCCACGGATCCTCCGAAAGCTGTTTCAGGCCCAGGGATATCTTCATATTTTCCTGATCGACGGAAAGCACTATCGCCTCTACCTTCTGGCCCTTCTTTAAAACCTCCGAGGGATGCGACACCTTCTTTGTCCATGATATATCGGAGACATGTATAAGCCCGTCTATATTGTCATCAAGCTCGACAAAGGCGCCATAATCAGTCAGGTTTTTGACCTTGCCCTTTATATGGGAATTCTGGGGATATTTTACCGGCGCTTCAAGCCACGGATTGGCCTCAAGCTGTTTAAGACCTAATGATATCTTCTGGTTATCCATATCGGCCGAAAGCACAACGGCCTCAACCGTGTCCCCTATGGCCACCACATCCGAGGGATGGCTTATCCTCTTTGTCCACGAGATCTCAGATATGTGTATAAGGCCTTCAACGCCTTTTTCAAGCTCGACAAAGGCCCCATAGGCCACGAGATTGACTATCTTGCCTTTTACCTTTGAACCGACCGGGTATTTGTTGCCAACCTCTTTCCACGGATTAGGGGTTTTCTGTTTCAAACCCAAAGACACCTTGAGATTTTCTTTATCAAAATCAAGGACCATAACCTCTATTTCATCTCCCACGGCAACGACTTCCGAGGGATGGCTTATCCTGCCCCAGCTCATATCGGTAATATGCAAAAGCCCATCAATACCTCCAAGATTGATAAAAGCCCCGAAATCCGTTATGTTCTTTACCACGCCTTTACGGGTCTGGCCCTTTTCAAGTTCCCCGAGTACCTTCTGCTTCTGTTCCGCCTTTTCCTGCGCGATAACTTCCTTCCTTGACACAACTATGTTCTTGCGCGGTTTATTGATCTTTATAATCTTATAATCAAGCTCCTTGCCCAGTAGACCGTTCAGTTCAATAGGGCCCTTAAATGTTGATTGGCTTGCCGGCAAGAACGCCTCAACGCCTATGTCAACCATCATACCGCCCTTAACCTTTCTGGTGCCCCGGCCCTTGATCACATCACCCTCATTGTAGTTATTTATTATATTTTCCCAGCCCGCGATCTTCTCAGCCTTGTTCCTTGAAAGCACCACCATCCCGTTCTCGTCTTCAACAGACTCAAGCAAGACATCTACTTCGTCTCCGATCTTGATATCGGCAGCAGAGCCAAACTCGGAAAGAGGGATAAGCCCTTCGGACTTGTATCCTATATCAATAACGGCGTCCCTTTTGTTTATACCGATCACCCTTCCCTTTATGATCTCTCCTTCTTTCAGGCTTTTCACGCTTTCATAGTAGGCCTGCTCAAAAGCACTCTTGCCCGTGCCCTCCGGCTCTGCGTCATTTAATTTTTTCAACAGATCTCCGCCTTTCGCGTCTTCGATATTATTTTCCTGCATTTTACACGCTCCTCCTTGTAATATTATTTTTTATTCGTTTTTCGACCTCTTCAACCATGCTGCCCGGGGTCGAGGCGCCGCTTACTATGCCGATGGACATAGCGCTGTCAAACCATCCCGGCCTTAATTCGTCCGCTGATTCTATATGGTGCGTCACGACACCTGATCTCCTGCACGTCCTGGCAAGATGCTTGGTGTTGGCGCTGTTCTTTCCGCCTACAACGCATATCACATCCGATACGGCGGAAAGCTGCTTTGCCTCTTCCTGGCGCCGTTGGGCATCATTGCATATCGTGTTAAAGATCCTGCATTCCGCGTAATCGCATGCCAATAAGCCCCGGGCTATTTTTACGAAAATATCGCGCGATATCGTTGTCTGCGCGACAAGCGCTATTTTAGTTTTTTTCGCGGCTATCTTTTTTATACAGTGGCGTTTTGTCACGACCGCGACATTAGGCCCTGCCGTCTCAACCAGTGCCTGCACCTCGGGATGGTGTTTTTCGCCGGCTATGACAATAAAATACCCCTCCTTGCGCAGACAGGATACGATACTGTGAGAGCGGCTGACAAAGGGGCATGTCGTATCCAACACACCGGCACAATAGGCCTCGGCTTTCTTCCTTATAGCAGGCGGTATACCATGAGAACGTATAATAAGATGCAAGCCCCGGCCCTGTCTTATATCCGATATGACCTTAAGCCCTTTCCGGGACAATTGTTTAACAACAAAAGAATTGTGTATTATAGGCCCGAGTGAACACGTGTTTTTACCTTTGCCTATCACGCCTTCCGCCGCGGAGATGGCGCGTTTGACGCCAAAACAAAAACCGATATGGCTCGCTTTAATTATCCGCGGCTTTACCTTTTTCAATATTTGATATCCCATCTATTATGCTATCCGCGAACACCTGATAGCCCGCCTTCCTCATCTCATAAGGTATGCCTTTTTCGGCATACAAAGGCCTGCCGAACGTGACCCTTACGGTATTCGGCCTTATACACCGAGAACCTATGGGCAGGACCTTTTCGGTGCCGGTCACATATGCCGGCACAACGCAAACCCCCGTTGTAAAAGCAAAAAGCGATATACCGGGTCTTGCCTTACCTAGCCGGTTATCCCTGCTCCGCGTACCCTCGGGAAAAAGTAAAAGTGCCCTGCCGTCACGCAATACCCTTATGCCTTTTTTTAACGCAGCCTTATCCTCGCCGGACCTCTTAAGCTCAATGCAATCAAGGCGGCGCAGTATCCATCTTGATATATTGTTTTCAAACAGTTCCGCCTTGGCCAGAAAGGATAATCTCCTGTCAATACATACCGACAAGATCACAGGATCAAGGTTACTTCTATGATTGCTTGCCAGTATAAATGCGCCATTCGAGGGGATATTGCCCCTGCCCCGTATCTCCAGCCTAAACAGAAATCTGGCCAATATGCCTGCTGCAATCTGAATAAACCAATATAACATGTTTTTCGAGGTTAACGCGAATATAATAAAGCTTGCTTATATTTGTCTTATATGCCTAAAAAACCTTAAAAACACGCGGTTATATAACCCTGGAGCCTGTCCGCAACCTCATCTATTGTCATGCGTGTCGTATCAATGACTATTGCTCCGTCAGCAACTTTCAAAGGGCCTATCTTTCGCGTTATATCCTTGTGGTCTCTTATCTTTAGATCCCTGTCTACATCTTCACGGCTTATGTCCACACCTTTTGATATCAGCTCTCTATACCTTCTGTTAACGCGCTCGTTAAAATCAGCATCAATATAAAATTTAAACCTTGATTTGGGGAATACCACTGTCGCGATGTCCCTACCCTCAAACACGGCCTTTCCCCTTGCCCCTATACTGCGCTGAATATCCTTCATCCTTTGCCTGACCGCCGCGACCTTGGCTATACAAGACACATTTTCGGTAAGCTCCGGGGTGCGTATAAGAGAGGCAACATCCTCATTGTCAAGCATGACGGATATGCCGCCTAAGGCATCCGGCACAATATCAAGCTTTGTCTCCATGGAAAGCCTTGCTATCTTTTCCTCATCGCGCAGGTCCAAACCTTCACGCATGGCCTTGAGGGTAAGGGCCCTATACATAGCCCCTGTGTCTATATAGGCATAGCCGAGCCTTCGTGCCAGCAATTCAGCCACAGTGCTCTTGCCTGAACCCGCGGGACCGTCTATAGCGATTATGTCAATCAATAAAACCTCTCTTTTTCATGGCTCGCTTAAGCGCGCCGGACAAGGCTGGCCTATTGCCAGAAACCATGTCATTCTTCAAGCACCGAAGGCCTTTTTCAAAAAGGCCTATCGCCTTTAAGACATATCTCTTATTCTGCATAAATATTTCTTCCCACATCTCGGGGCTACTACCCGCTATTCTTGTCGCATCGCGGAAACCGCTTCCCGCTAGGGCAAGCTCGTTTTTTGATACCATATCACATAAGACATACGCCAAGACATGTGGTAGATGGCTTATCTTGGCCACGATTTCATCATGGGTTTTTGGCGGCATTAAAAATACCTTCGCGCCCAACATGGTCCAAAAACCTTTCACCCGTTCCAACGCCTTTCTATCCGTAAACCTGTCTGGGGTAATAATGCACACGCTCTCGCGGAACAACCCCGCATCGGCAAAGGATACGCCTGATCTCTCGGAACCGGCCATAGGGTGCGTCGCCACAAAATATATATCATTTGGCACTAAGTCCCCGGCAAAACGCATTATATCCTGCTTCGCGCTATTTACATCAATTACGATAGCCCCCTTCCGGGCATACTGGAAGGCCTGACCTATCTTTTCCTTGACCTTGCCGGCAGGGGCAGAAACAATGATCAGATCGGCATCCTTGACACCCTCTGCCAGGTTAAGGGTCCCCATATCTATAGCTGACATCTCCAGGGCCCTGTCAATAGAAGACCGCTTCCTGCCTACCCCCACAACCATCGGACACAGACGCCCGCGTTTTATTGCCAGCCCGATGGAACCCCCGATAAGGCCTACCCCGATTATTGATACCTTCCTGAACACAATCATATCGTCTTGTCAACCACCTTTGCCAAAGGCCTTAACTGTTTAATCATCTCTTTGAATTTTATAGGAAGCATTGACTGTTCCCCATCCGAGAAGGCATGCTCCGGGTCCGCGTGCACCTCTATCATAAGCCCGTCACAACCGGCGGCAACAGATGCCTTGGCGATAGGTCCCACAAGGCCCCATTTTCCCGTAGCGTGGCTGGGATCAGCAATGATAGGCAGATGGCTCAAGCGCTTTACCACAGGTATCGCGCTTATATCCATTGTAAATCTAGTGACATCCTCAAATGTCCTGATCCCTCTCTCGCATAAAACTACGTTGAAATTACCGTTAGCGAGTATATATTCGGCTGACATAAGCCACTCTTTTATGGTGGACATCATGCCTCTTTTGAGCAGGACGGGTTTTTTTGAAAAACCCACTTCTTTCAGCAGATTAAAATTTTGCATATTCCTGGCACCTATCTGTATCATATCGGCATAACGCTCAATAATACCGATATCCCGTATATCCATCACCTCTGTAACCACCGGCAAACCTACCGTCTTGCCAGCCTGCTGTAAATATTTCAGGCCCTCTTCGCCAAGACCCTGGAACGCGTAAGGAGATGTCCTTGGTTTAAATGCCCCTCCCCTTAACATCGCGGCGCCGGAGGCCTTGACCGATTTAGCTATCTTTAAAAGCATATCATAGTTTTCGATAGAACAGGGGCCTGCCATTATAATAAGCCTACCCGAGCCTATCTTGACCCCGCTTACATCAACAACAGTGTCCACGCTCTTGAATTCACGCGAGACAAGCTTATAAGGCGCCATAACAGCCATAACCTTTTCAACCCCGGGAAAAACACTTAGAGGCTGTGATCTCAATATATCCTCATCGCCTATAGCGCCTATAATGGTCCTTTCGATGCCCTTAGAGACCATCGACTTCATGCCGAGGCCCTTGAGATGGCTGACCAGATGTTTTATCTGTTTGTCCGTAGCGTTCTTTTTAAATACTATTATCATTTAAAACTCCTTTTGAGTGCTTTTATAAAAGCCCTGTTTTGCGGCATTGTGCCGATGCTCACCCTCGCCCATCCGCCCAAACCGTATGAGCTCATGTCACGTATGATAATACCCGACGGTAATAACCTTGAAAATAATTCGGCGCCGCTTAGGTCTTTTAAAGAAATAAGCACAAAATTGGCGCAAGATACTATCACGTTAAAACCCATCTCCCGAAGAGCCTTTACGATATAAGACATCCCTTTCCTGTTAAGCCCCTGCACCTTC
>JBAZLY010000027.1:0-15976 GCA_041650035.1 Candidatus Omnitrophota bacterium
TACTATGGAGGTATCACTTATAACCCCGATCGCCATGGAAAAGGAGCTGCGTTTCGCCATAAGGGAAGGCGGCAGGACAGTCGGTGCGGGTGTTATAAGCGAGATAATAAAATAACGGAAATATCCGGACTGAACGGTTCGTGGTCATGACGGATAACTTTATTCAGCGGTTAACCCGTATTGCGGTTGCGGCAGGGTGATAAAACCCCGTCGGCGAATAGGAAAAGAATAGGATATGAAAACAGACCAGAAGATACGTATAAGGCTAAGGGCCTATGATCACAGGATACTGGATCAGGCGACGGCTGATATCACGGAAACCGCGAAGCGGACAGGCGCTAAGGTAATAGGCCCGATACCTCTTCCGACAAGGAAAGAGGATTATACCGTGTTGAGGGGGCCGCATATCGATAAAAAGTCGAGGGATCAGTATCAGATCAAGACGCATAAGCGTTTGATAGATATATATGAACCGACAGCGAAGACTATCGATGCGTTGAAGAAATTGGATCTTGCCGCCGGCGTTGATGTTGAAATAAAATAAGGGTTTTGGCGCCCGGGCGATTTGCGTGGGACAGCACCCTTTTAGATCATGCCGGTCGTAGTCATGTATTTTGGCATGGCAACGCGGCATAAAAGGTATTGTAGAAAGCGGATGGGAATATCAAATGATTAATGGTATATTAGGAAAAAAACTGGGTATGACCCAGATTTACGGCAAGGGTGGGGAATTCTTGCCTGTGACCGTGGTTCAGGCCGGCCCATGTGTTGTATTGCAGGTCAAGTCTTGCGAGAAAGACGGTTATAAAGCCGTACAGGTAGGTTTTGGCGAAAAGAAGGAAAGCCGAACCACCAAGCCTCTTATGGGCAGGTTTAAAAAGGTGGATGTCCCTCCGATGTCTTTTATCAGAGAGGTTTCGGTTGATACGATTGAGGGTATTAAACCAGCTGATAAACTAACAGTGGATATATTTACGCCCGGTGAATATGTGGATGTTATAGGGACCTCAATCGGCAAGGGTTTTCAAGGCGGCATCAAGCGATGGAATCAGTCGCGTGGACCGATGTCGCATGGTTCCATGTCTCATAGGGCGCCGGGTTCTGTAGGTCCGACAGAGCCGCCTCATACTATCAAAGGTTTGCGCATGCCTGGACATATGGGTAATAAAAGGTTTACGGTCCAGGGGCTTGAGGTTGTCGAGCTCGATAAAGAAAATAACCTGCTTTTGCTCAAAGGCGCTGTCCCGGGGCATACGAACAATTATCTTATTATTAACAGGTCGACGAGGAAGAAGAAAAAGGCGCCAAAGCCGGTATCGGCCGCCGGGGTCAAAAAGATTAATCCTCTGAAACAGAGCAAGAAGATGATGAAGAAATAGGTGATAAATGGCTAATATTGATGTGGTTGATAAGAACAATATAAAGACGGGCGTTTTGGAATTAGATGAAAAGATATTCAACGCCAGGGTTAATACTTTCATCTTGCAACAGGTCGTGAATATGTATCTTGCCAATAAGCGTAAATCCTTTGCCAAGGTCAAAAACAGGGCGGAGGTCCGCGGCGGCGGCAAGAAACCATGGAAGCAGAAAGGGACCGGCAGGGCGCGCGTCGGCAGTATCCGCTCACCGCTATGGAGGGGGGGAGGGGTTGTGTTTGGGCCTATACCTAAAGACTGGCACTACCAGGTGCCTAAAAAGATTAAGAGCAGGGCATTGATTTCATCGTTAAGCGCTAAATTTAAAAGTGGGGCTATCATCATAATTGACAAACTTGACTTGGCGACGCATAAAACCAGGCAGATGGCTGATGTATTGAAGAAGCTGAAGATCGCCTCCGAGAAGACCCTGCTTGTCACGTTTGGGTCTCAAGAGAACTTGTTAAGATCCGGCAGGAATATAAAAAATCTGAATATAACCAGGGTTGAGGATGTAAACGCCTATGATGTTCTTATAAACAGCAAGCTGTTATTCGAGAAGCCCGCGGTTGGTAAAATAGAGAAACGTTTAGGAGCGCATAGCGCCCCGGATAAGCCTAAGAGCGGCACAGGAAAAAAGGTGGCATAATATGTATGATAGCCCGTATGATATAATTAAAAGCCTGTTAAGGACCGAAAAAGGGACGAGGCTCATGTCCGAGAATAAATATATTTTTTGGGTTGTAAAAAAAGCCAATAAGATACAGATCAAAAGAGCTGTTGAGGATGTGTATAAAGTAAGCGTTATTTCCGTAAACACATCTAATGTCAAACCTAAGCCCAAGAGGGTCCGCTTCAAGCTGGGCAAGACTTCAGCGTGGAAAAAAGCGGTAGTCACACTTAAAAAGGGCGATACCATAGAGATCGCGACAAGTTGATAACAGGCGGCTTTGTTTGGCGCGTACTAAATGTTTTAAAGCGGCTGTTTATAGGTTTGGAGTGCCGTTAGGGCCTGAAGGCTCTCTTAGTACGGCATAAATGTTACAAACGTTTTATATTTATTAAGGAAAAATCAATGACACTTATTAAAAAGAAACCGACGACGTTTACGCAAAGATTTACAACGGTATCGTCATTTGAAGAATTAACAACCGACAGACCCTATAAACCGTTAACTGTAGCCCTGAAAAGCAAAGGGGGCAGGAATTGCACGGGAAGGGTTACGATGCGTTACAGAGGCGGCGGTCACAAGAGACGTCTGCGCATAATAGATTTTAAAAGAGATAAGCACGATATGCAGGCACGGGTGTTGACCGTGGAATATGATCCGAATCGTTCGGCCAGAATCGCTTTAGTGCAATACGAGGATGGCGAAAAACGTTATATCATATGCCCCGCGGGCCTTGAGACGGGAACGGGCGTGATGTCCGGGGATTCGACCGATATACGTATCGGCAATTGCACGACCTTAAGAAGGATACCGCCGGGGACGCCTATTCATAATATTGAGATTGCTAAGGGTAAGGGTGGTCAAATAGTGCGCAGTGCTGGTGGCTCCGCGCAGATCATGGCTAAGGACGATAATTATGCGCACGTAAAACTTCCTTCAGGGGAAATACGGCTTATAGGGATAGACCGTTACGCTACCATAGGGCAGATAGGCAATATCGATCATGAGAGCATTTCATTGGGTAAGGCCGGCAGAAGTAGATGGTTAGGCAGAAGGCCGAAGGTCAGGGGTGTTGCGATGAATCCGATCGATCATCCGCATGGAGGCGGGGAAGGTAAGTCGTCAGGCGGCAGGCACCCGTCAACGCCTTGGGGTAAGCCGACAAAGGGGTATAAGACGAGAAAGAAGAAGAAGAGTTCTAATAAATTTATAATCAAAAGAGGGTCTAAGAAGGAGTAAAAAATTGGGCAGATCACTTAAAAAAGGTCCATATGCGGATGATAAGCTTGTAAAAAAGGTCGAGAAGCTTAAGAGGAGCGGTGACAGAAAACCCATAAAAACCTGGTCGCGCAGATCAACAATTCTGCCAGAATTTGTTGGGGTGACCTTCTCCATACACAATGGTAAAAATTTTGTGTCGGTTTTTATAACCGAAAATATGGTCGGGCATAAACTCGGTGAGTTTGCGCATACCAGATTATTCAGAAAACACGGCGCGCATACCGATAAGTCGGCTTCGCTCACATAAAGGATATAAAATGATATCAAAGGCTGTTTTGAAATACACAAGGATGTCCCCGAGAAAGGCAAGGTTATTGCTAAGGCTCGTAAAAGGAAGGAGCGTGCCGTATGCCTTAGGCCTGCTCGATTCTGTTAATAATAGTATCGCACATTCGCTGTCGAAGCTGCTGAAGTCAGCCTGCGCAAATGCCAAGAGATTCCCCAATGTGGATGAGGACGCATTATATATATCTAATATATACGCAGATGGCGGGCCTTTGTTAAAGCGATACAGGGCGGAGGCCATGGGCCGGGCAAGCGTTTTACGAAAACCAACCGCTCATATAACTGTAGAGCTTGATATCAAGGAAGACGCGGTCAAGGCTGATATTCAGCAGAATAAAAAAGGCGCCAGGCTGCCGGCCGGTAAAAAGGTCAGAGCTGTAAAAGTAAAAAGACAGGCAATAAGGCCAAGAAAAAAGGCCAAGGATTAATATAATTTCATGTGGTGCGGCATACCGTTTTCGATATGACAAGATGGTATCGGTTAAGGTATTAAATTCGCACGCAAATTTGAGGAGTATAACGTGGGCCATAAATCACACCCTTATGGGTTAAGAGTGGGTATCGTATATAATTGGAAATCCAGATGGTTTGCCAAGAAAAAGGACTACCCATTAATGCTCTTGGAGGATCATAAGATAAAAGAATATATCAAGAAAGCCTTCCAGTCAGCCGCTATATCCAAAGTCGAGATTGAACGCGCCAGCGAGAGGGTCAGGGTGATAATATTCAGCGCCAGGCCCGGCATTATTATAGGGCGCAAGGGTGCTGATATAGACAGGCTTAAGGATGAATTAAATAAGATTACGGGTAAAGAGGTTTTTATTGATATAAAGGAGATAAAAAATCCATATCTGGAGTCCCAGCTTGTTGCGGAAAATATCGCGTTTCAGCTGGAAAAAAGGGTCGCCTTTAAGAGGGCCATGAAAAAGGCCCTTCAGCAGGCGATGGAAGGCGGTGCCAAGGGTATCAGGATGCAATGCGCCGGAAGATTAGGAGGCGCCGAGATAGCCAGGACGGAAGGTTATAGGCGTGGCAGTATACCTTTGCAGACATTCAGGGCTAACATTGATTATGGATTTTATGAAGCCCATACTGCGTATGGGAGCATAGGCGTTAAGGTCTGGATATATAAAGACGGTAAAACGCAGGATTCAAGAAATAAAAAGGAGGCGGATTCAGATGGCCTTGATGCCAAAAAGAGTTAAATACCGGAAGGCCCAGCGAGGCCGCCGCTGCGGAATGGCGAATTCGGGAAATGAGATAAATTTCGGAGAATACGGCCTGAAATCACTCGAGAACGCGTGGCTTACAAATACCCAGATAGAGGCTGCTCGCGTTGCCCTTAGCAGGCATACTAACAGGGGCGGCAAGGTTTGGATCAGGGTGTTTCCGGATAAACCTGTGACAAAAAAGCCGGCGGAGACTAGAATGGGCAAGGGCAAGGGTATGCCCGAGGGGTGGGTTGCTGTTGTTAAAAGAGGCAGGGTGCTTATGGAGATTGAGGGGCTTCCGGAGGACATGGCGCGTGATGCCATGAGGCTCTCGGCTAGTAAGCTGCCGTTTAGGACAAAATTCGTTTCAAGGAGGCATGCATGAAGCCAAATGATTTAAGGGCCCTGACAAAGGATGAATTGAACCTTAAGATATCATCTTTTAAGGAAGAGCTTTCTGGCCTCCGTTTTCAGCAGAAGACAGGCACCATCGAGAAGTCGGCAAGGATATCGCTGATAAGAAAAGATATCGCAAGGATACAGACTATACTAAAGGAAAACAGCTATGCAAAATAATGCCGAGAAGATTAAGGCCCGGAGGATGTTTAACGGTACTGTCATAAGCGACAAGATGGATAAGACCATCGTGGTAAGCGTGATGAGCTTTTGCCGGCATCCAAAGTACAAAAAGACTATAAAGCGTTATGTGAAGTTTAAGGCCCACGATGAAAAAAACGAGGCGAATGAAGGCGATAAGGTAAGGATTATTGAGACAAGGCCGCTTTCCAAGGATAAGAGGTGGCGCTTGCTTGAAATACTGGAGAAAAAGATACAATGATACATATGAGGACGATATTGGACGTAGCTGACAATACAGGGGCGCGAAAGGCATCTTGTATCAAGGTAATAGGCAGATCGGGCAAAAGATACGCTTATATCGGTGATATAATCACATGCAATATAAAAGAGTCGACGCCTGATGCTGCAGTCAAAAAGGGAGAGGTTGTAAAGGCGGTTGTAGTCAGGACATGCAATCCCATACGCAGGAAGGACGGTTCAAGGTTAAGGTTTGACCGCAACGCCTGCGTGATCATCGACGGGACCGGTAACCCCCGTGGCACGAGGATATTTGGGCCTATCGCGCGTGAGCTAAGAGAAAAGGAATTTATGAAGATAGTGTCGCTCGCCCCGGAGGTAATTTAGCAAGGTTTCTTGAACTTTAATAATAAGGCGAAAAATGAAGATCAGAAGAGATGATATCGTGAAAGTCTTAGCGGGTAAGGATAGGGGTAAACAGGGTAAGGTGCTGAAGATATTTCCCTCAAAAAACAAGGCTATCGTCGAGGGTATAAATTATATCTCTAAGCATGCCAGAAAGACCCAGGATAATCCGAAAGGCGGGATTGTGCACAGGGAAGGACCTATAGATATATCAAAGCTTTGTATCGTGTGCGCGAGGTGCGGTAAGCCTTCTCGCGTTGGTTTTAATATACTAAACGATAGATCCAAGGTCAGGGTCTGCAGGGCGTGCCAAGAGGTCATTTAAAACGGCAGTCAAGGTCTTGTGCGCCTATGGCAGGGGCAGGCGAAACAACTTAACTTATAGGGATGGATATGGAGAAGAAGCAAAACAGCAGGACAAGATTACAGGCCAGATATGAAGATGACATTGTCCCGGAGATGATGGGAAAATTTTCATATAAGAATAAATTACAGGTTCCGCGCATAAAGAAGATAACTGTTAATATGGGGATAGGTCTGGCGGCGCATGACGATAAGATAGCTGAAGATGCCCAAAGAGAACTCGCCCAGTTTGCCGGTCAAAGGCCCATAATCACGAAATCGAAAAAGGCCATATCCAATTTTAAAACAAGGGTAGGTTCGCCGGTAGGATGTTGTGTCACTCTGCGCAGGACGAGGATGTATGAATTTCTTGACCGGTTTATTAACATCGCTTTACCCAGGATAAAAGATTTCAGGGGTATATCGCCTAAATCGTTTGATAAGAATGGTAATTATTCCCTTGGCCTGCGCGAACATACTATATTCCCAGAGCTTGATATGGATAAGGTGACTAAGGTTAAGGGCATGACGGTCACGATAACTATGACGCCTTCAAAAGCGGCGGAGGCCTATGAGGTCCTCAAGATGTTTGGGATGCCATTCGCGCAGAAGTAATATTCCACTCGGGGTCTGACTGCCTGCAGAAGGCCCGTAAAAGGTCATATCAGGCGGCAGGGTATTTACGGGTGGAGAAAAACAGGAGCAAAAATTGGCTAAGAAAGCGTTAATTGAGAAGCAAAAGAAAAAGCCCAAGTTCAGTGTGCGTTCTTATAACAGGTGTATGCTGTGTGGGAGGCCGCGTGGTTTCATAAGGAGATTCAAGCTTTGCAGGATATGTTTCAGGGAGCTGGCATCGCGCGGGGAGATACCCGGAGTGACGAAGGCGAGCTGGTAATACCCGCTACGCGCAAAACTTTAATGTTTGAAATTTTGCCGCGGTATTGACTACAGATCACAATTAAGGAGTAAATAATGGCACAGACTGACACAATAGCTGATTTCATCACATGTATAAGGAACGCGTCTTCCGTCAGAAAGGAAAACCTGCAATGCCCTCTTTCCGGTATGCGCAAATCCATATGCGAGATTCTGAAGAGAGAGGGATTTATACGCGATTATCGCGTTATTAAGGATGACCGTCAGGGCATGCTGAAGCTTTATCTGAAATACGCTAAGGACAAAAATAAGACCCCGGCGATCACAAGCCTGGAAAAGATATCCAAGCCCGGCTTGCGCGTTTATCAAAAAACGAAAGACATAACCCAGGTCTTAGGCGGCAGGGGAATAGCCATAGTATCAACATCAAAAGGGGTATTAACTGATTCTGAATGCAGGGAGTTGAAGATCGGCGGAGAACCGCTCTGCCATATCTGGTAACCACGCTTCACACAAGCGCGATACGGTATTATCACGAAAAGGATGAGATATGTCACGAATAGGAAAAAGACCTGTTAAAGTGCCTAATGGTGTTAAGGTTAGCATAAGTCAGGGGTCTGTTACAGTCGAGGGAGGCAAAGGTAAGCTGTCGCTTACAATGCCTGACGGGATAAATGCTGAATATACGGCAAATGAGATACTGCTGAAAAGGGCTTCGGATACGAAAATTCACAGAATGAACCATGGCTTGGCCAGGGCGCTTACAAATAACATGGTCAAGGGTGTTAATGAGGGTTTTTCAAAAGAGCTGGAGATACAGGGCGTAGGGTTTAAGGCCCAGATGAGCGGTAAAAAGCTTGTCCTGAATCTTGGGTATTCGCATCCGATTGAATATGTTTTGCCTGACGGTGTCAACATATTGGTGCCTAAGCCAACGCAGATAATCGTGCAGGGAAACGATAAGCAGCTTGTCGGCGAGGTGTCGGCCCAGATAAGGGCTTTTTACAAACCAGAGCCTTATAAGGGTAAGGGTATAAGGTATGCGGGCGAGCATGTCAGAAAGAAGGCAGGAAAGACCGTTGCGTAAAAGGCCTTTTTATATCATAACACATAAGGAATGATGCAAAATGCAAAAAAAACGTATTTTACAAAACCGCTTAAGGCATAAACGTTTGAGGAAGAAAATAATTGGAACTCTGGAGAAACCGAGGCTGTGCGTTTACAGGTCGCTAAAGCACTTCTCTGCCCAGCTTGTTAATGATGCCGGCTCAAAGACGATAATATCATTGTCCACGTTTGATAAAGCTGTAAAATCCAGCATTAAATGCGGTGGCAATGTCTTAGGGGCTGAAAATCTCGGCAGACTTTTTGCCCAGGAGGCTTCTAAAAAAGGCATAAAGAAGGTTGTCTTCGATAGAGGAGGCAGAAAGTATCATGGCAGGGTCAAGGCCTTCGCGGAGTCGTGTCGCAAAAACGGGTTGGATTTTTAATCAATATATACGCGGGAAATGCCTTTGTTGAATTAATATTTTAATTACCGTTCGTATTTAGGAGGATAAAGATTTTGGCTGACAAAAAGATATCAAAAACCATGAAGCAGTCCATGCCTAAGGATAGGGCAGGCAGTGATCTGAAAAAGATGATCTCGAAAAATCAGGGCAACGCCGGTAAGGGGCAGACTACCGATGAGATGTTTGAGAAGGTGTTGTCCATTAACAGGACATCAAAGGTGACGAAGGGTGGCAAGAAGGTCGGATTCAGCGCGCTTGTTGTAGTTGGAGATAGAAGGGGAATGGTGGGATTTGGTTTTGGCAAGGCCAATGAGGTGTCCGATGCCATAAAAAAAGGCTTAAATGATGCCAGGAAGACTATGTTCAGGATAAACTTGCAGGGGTCTACTATACCCCATAAGGTTATAGGTGTCTATGGGGCGGCCAGGGTTCTCTTAAAACCGGCCGGAGAAGGAACAGGCGTGATTGCCGGTGGTGCCACAAGGGCTATGTGTGACGCTGCAGGCATCAGGGATATATTGACCAAGTGCCTGGGGTCAAGCAATCCCTTTAATATTGTAAAGGCGACAGCGTGCGGGTTCAAGGAGCTGATATTAAAGGGTAAAGACCTGCCTGTCCCTGAAAACCTGAATTCAAAATAAAAGAAGAGCGGGAAAAATGACAATTATTGATTATCTGAAGCTGCCTAAGGGCGCGATCAAGAAGAATAAAAGGAAAGGTCGTGGTCAGGGTTCAGGCCACGGTAAGACAGCATGCCGGGGGCATAAAGGCCAATCGGCAAGGGGTAATACAAAGAAATATAAGGGTCTTGAGGGTGGCCAGATGTCGTTGGCCAGGAGATTGCCGAAGAGAGGTTTCACTAATAAATACAGGCGAAATTATCAGATTGTTCAGATCGACCGCTTGAATGTTTTCTCCGATAAGGATACGGTTAATCCCGGTATTTTAAAAGATAGGCGGTTGATTAAGGACGCAGGTTCCATCATAAAAATATTAGGTTGCGGTAAGTTGAAAAAACAGCTTGATGTTCATGCCCATGCCTTCAGTCAGCCGGCGAAGGCCGCTATCGAGGCCTTGGGGGGCAAGACGGTTTTGTTGGCCAAACCCTCTCCAATAAAGCGCAAGTCATCAAATGCTAAAAGACAAGATCGATCAACTCGCGAATCATAGGATTTGAGGTTTATTATGTTGGCAGCCCTTAGCAATATATTCAAGATACCTGACCTTAGAAAAAAGGTGGTATTGACATTTGCCTTAGTCGCTGTTTACAGGATAGGCGGTTATATACCTACGCCGGGCATAGACGGTGCCGCATTGTCAAGGTTCTTTGAAAACATCGCCAGGACATCAGGCGGCACCCTTTTTGGCATTATGGATCTTTTTAGCGGGGGGGCCATATCAAAACTTACCATATTTGCTCTTGGTATCATGCCTTATATATCGGCCTCAATTATCATGCAGCTTCTTACCACGGTCATACCTTCATTTGAGAAGCTTGCCAAGGAAGGCGGGGAGGATGGTAGAAAACGTATAACCCAGTATACGCGTTACGGAACTATCGTCCTGGCCATTGTCCAGTCGTTTTTTATCAGCCTGTGGGTAGAGAACCCGGCTAATTTTCAGGGTATGCAGATAGTGCAATTTCCTGGCTGGGGTTTCAGATTTTTGACCATATTGACCTTCGCCAGCGGCACAGCCTTTATCATGTGGCTCGGTGAGCAGATATCCGAATACGGTATAGGTAACGGCATGTCAATACTTATAACCGCCGGTATAATATCCCGATTGCCTATCGCGATACATCAGCTTGTCATGCTTTTATCGCCATCATCAACCTCGCAGACACAGATAAGTATTTTTAAGCTTTTGTTCATGCTTGTCCTGTTAATCGCTGTTATAGCGGCTGTAATAATCATAACACAAGGTCAGAGGAGGATACCTGTCCAATACGCCAAACGTATTATAGGCAGAAAGATATATGGGGGGCAAAACACGTATATACCCTTCAGGGTAAATCATGCAGGCGTTATACCGATTATTTTCGCGCAATCCCTTTTGATGTTTCCGGCCACAATAGCAGGATTCATACCGAACGCTGCTTTTCAAAATGCAGCGAATTTCCTGATTAGACAAAATGTCATTTACAGTATTTTATATTCGCTATTGATTATATTTTTCTGTTATTTTTATACGGCGATCACGTTTAATCCTGTTGAGGTATCGGATAATATGAAAAAATACGGCGGGTTTATACCGGGCATAAGGCCCGGAAAGCCCACGGCTCAATACTTCGAGCGCATATTGAACAGGGTTACCCTGCCAGGCGCGGTTTTTTTAGCAGTTATAGCTATCCTTCCTGATCTGATCAGCAAGGCCCTTCATATACCGTATCTGGTGGCCAGCTTTTTTGGGGGTACCGCTATACTTATTACTGTTGGCGTTATGCTTGATACTATGAAACAGGTAGAGTCACAGCTTTTGATGAGGCATTACGAAGGATTTCTTAAAAGGGGTAAGATCAGGAGCAGGCGTTGAGGATAGTTCTATTAGGCCCGCCGGGGGCGGGTAAAGGCACCCAGGCAAAGGTTCTATCGGGCAAACTTAATCTTGTGCATATTTCGACAGGTGATATATTCAGACAGGCCAAGAAAACCGGCAGTCAGCTTGGCGAAACGCTTGCTGATTATATGAACAGGGGCGCGCTTGTGCCTGACGATATTGTCAACCAGGTCGTAATAGAACGTTTGAAACAGGACGATGTAAAGAGCGCGGGTTTTATATTGGACGGATATCCGCGCACAGACAATCAGGCCATGGCGCTTGACAAGGCGCTTGATCTTATCGGCATGAGCCTTGATATGGTAATTTATATGAAGACTACCAACGACATAATATTAGCCAGGCTTACCGGCAGAAGGGTATGCAGGAAATGCGGTAATATATTTCATGTGACTAATATTCCCCCCAAAAAAATCGATACGTGTGATTACTGCGGCGGAGAACTTTACCAAAGGGATGACGACAAAGAAGAGACTGTCCTCAAAAGGCTTGAGGTGTATGAACAACAGACGCAGGAGCTGATTGAATATTACGGTAAACGTGCCATATTGAAAACTGTATCAGGCGATCTTGACGTAAGACAGCTTTACGACGTTCTTTATGAGCTCTTTGGCAGTGAAGGTTTGTTATGATTGAATTGAAATCCCCGCGTCAGCTTGAAGGCATACTAAAGGCCTCGAGGGTGTTGGTAGATGTACTGACAGGGCTTAAGAAAATAGTAACGCCGGGTATTACCACTCAATATCTGGACCAATGGGCCAGGAGACGCATATTGGATTTGGGGGCTTCCTGCGCGTTTTTAGGTTACAAAGGGTTCCCGAAGACGATATGTGCTTCCGTTAACGAAGAGATTGTTCACGGTATACCGGGCATGAGACTTCTTAAAGATGGTGATATAATCAGTCTTGACGCCGGTGTCCGTTTAAACGGTTTTTTTTCCGATGCGGCTGTAACTATCGCGGTTGGCAATATTACCAATGAAGCAGCGCACCTTATAGAGGTCACAAGAAAGGCCCTCCTGGAGGGGGTATGCCGAGCTCTTTGCGGCGGTACGATATCAGATATCTCTTGTGCTGTTGAACGATGCGCTGTTAATAACAAACTGAATGTGGTAAGGGAATTCGTGGGCCATGGTATAGGATTAAGCCTGCATGAAGACCCGCCGGTTCCTAATTTCGGCAAAAGCGGCTCAAACATCAGGCTGAAAGAAGGTATGGTGCTTGCCATTGAGCCTATGATAAACGCAGGGAATCCCGGAATTGAGATCTTGCCGGATGGGTGGACAGCAGTTACCAAAGACCGCAGTCTTAGCGCTCATTTTGAACACACGGTGGCAATTACAAAAAACGGCCCCAAGATATTTACGGAAGGGATCTTATGAAAGAAGAGGCCATAGAGGTTGAAGGCACAATAATAGAGGCGTTGCCGAATGCCAAATTCAAGGTTGAGCTTGAGAACGGGCACAAGGTCTTGGCCCATGTTTCAGGCAAGATGAGGATGTATTTTATCAGAATATTGCCTGGCGATAAGGTCAAACTTGAGCTCTCGCCATACGACTTGGCCAAAGGCAGGATCATCTACAGGGAGAAGTAATATTATGAAGGTTAGGTCATCTGTTAAAAAGATGTGTTCCGAGTGTAAGGTCATAAAAAGGAATAATGTGGTCAGGGTAATTTGCAAAAATCCTAAGCATAAACAGAGGCAGGGATAATTTAGGGTAATTTTCGCTCTCCCGTATGGGAGTATATGAAGGAGCAATGAGATGCCGAGAATTTGTGGTGTGGATATACCGAAAGAGAAGAGGATAGAGATTTCATTGACTTATATTTATGGTATAGGCAGAACGCTTTCCAATAAGGTTTTGAAAATGGTGCAGATAGATCCAGGTGTGCGCGCCAAGGACCTGACCGAGGAGGAGATTGCCAAGATAACCACCGCCATCAATAAGAACTATATTGTTGAAGGCGACTTGAGAAGGGATGTGGCCGCCAACATAAAACGTAATATGGACATAGGCACCTATCGCGGCCAGAGGCACAAGAAGGGTTTACCGGTCAGAGGTCAGAGTTCCAAGACCAATGCGCGGACACGCAAAGGGCCAAGGCGCACTGTCGGTATAATGAGAAAGAAATAATACGTAAACATAGGAGAAATAAAAGTGGCAAAAAAACCGAAGGCGAAAAAAAAGATTAAGCGCAATGTGCCGCACGGCCTTGCCTATATACTCGCGACATTCAACAATACGATAGTGACCATAACTGATTTGCAGGGTAATACCTTATGCTGGGCAACAAGCGGCGGAAGCGGTTTCAAGGGCTCAAAGAAATCAACACCCTTTGCCGCCCAGATAGCGGCCGATAAGGCGGCGAAAAGGGCCAGGGATTTTGGTATGCAAAAGATAGATGTCTTTGTGAAAGGCCCCGGCGCCGGGAGGGAATCAACGATCAGGGCCATACAGGCCGCCGGTTTGCAGGTAAATTCAATTACGGATACAACTCCTATACCTCATAATGGCTGCAGGCCGCCAAAGAGGAGAAGGGTATAATAGCGTTTTTAACAGGTTTTTCGTTTATGGCGATGAAGCATCCGGCGTAAGCGCGTGTTTGATAAAGCATATTCTTATAAAATCAAGGAGCAGTTAATGGCGAGAAATACGGCAGCTATGTGCAGGTTATGCAGGAGGGAAGGCATAAAGCTTTTTTTAAAAGGCCCGCGCTGTGTAAGCGAGAAATGTTCTTTCAATAGAAGGGGCTATAATCCCGGACAACACGGCCGCAGCAGAAGAGGCAAGGTATCGGATTACGGGTTGCAGCTTAGGGAAAAGCAAAAGGTAAAACGTATTTACGGTATATTTGAAAGGCAGTTCAGGGGTTACTTTGAAAAGGCCGAGAGGCAAAAGGGTGTAACCGGAGAGATGCTCTTGCAAAATCTGGAGAGGCGGCTTGATAATGTGGTCTTTCGCGCGTGCTTTGCCTCATCCCGCGCTCAAGCTAGGCAGATGGTAAAGCATAATTCCATTTGTGTCAACAATGAATCCGTGAATGTCCCTTCGTTTCAGGTAAGAAAAGGCGATGTTATCAGCCTGAAGGTCAAGCCTGAAGGCGCGAAGAAGGCAGAAGAGAGCCTTAAGCTAAATAAGGACAAGGGCCTGCCTAAATGGCTGACCCTTAATGACGCGCAGTTTTCCGCCACGGTTAAAGAGCTTCCCTCGAGAGACGATATAGGATTTCCCGTGCAAGAACAGCTTATCGTCGAGCTTTATTCTAAATAAAGAATGCCAAGAATACATATATTAAACAATAGGAGCAGATAATATGGGAATAGCCTGGAGAAATTTTGAAATGCCCAAACTTTTAAAGGCAAACGATAATACCCTTACTGATATATATGGTGAATTCGTTGCTGAACCGTTTGAAAGAGGTTATGGCACCACGCTCGGTAACAGCCTAAGGAGGGTCCTGCTGTCATCTATCGAGGGGACTGCCGTTACCAGCATTAAGATCGAAGGGATTGCCCATGAATTTGGTTCTATACCCGGCGTCATGGAAGATGTTACACAGATAATTTTGAACATCAAAAGCCTTGTTCTTAGGAGCCATACATCTGCTCCAAAGCCGTTATTTATCAAGATACACCGCAAGGGGGCTGTCACGGCGAATGATATAATATCGGATGAAACCATAGATATCATAAACCCGGGTCTGCATATAGCGACCCTCAACAAAGATGCCATGCTGAACATTGAGATGGAGATAGGAAAGGGGCGCGGTTACGTGCTTGCCGAAGGGAATAAGAAAGAAGGCCAGGCGATAGGCGTAATCGCGATAGATTCGCTGTTTAGCCCTGTTACCAAGGTAAACTTTCTTGTTGAGGATACAAGGGTTGGACAGGTTACCGATTATGACAAGCTTACGCTGAAGGTCTGGACAAACGGTGCTGTTACGCCTAAAGAGGCGTTATTATACGGTTCCAATGTTTTACAAAGGCACCTTGACATATTTGTCAATTTCGGAAAATTGCCTGAGGATCTGGAGATTGTTGATGAACCGCAGGAAGACGCCGAGTTGGTCGAGAAGCTTAAGATGCCTGTTTCAGAACTGGAGCTTTCCGTCAGAAGCGCAAATTGCCTCGAAAAGGCGAAGCTTAAGACTATTGGAGACGTTGTGTCAAAGACTGAAAGCGAAATGCTTAAGTATAGGAATTTCGGCAAGAAATCACTGACGGAGATCGTGGGAGTATTGGAGAGTATGGGCTTTTCCCTCGGGATGAAGATAAAGAAGAAATAAAACTGGAGAAAGATATAGAGTATGAGACATGCTAAACTTAACAAGAGATTGGGCAGGAATCGTTCGCAGAGAAAACAGCTGATGAGGTCTCTGGTAAGAGGGCTGTTTATATCCTACAGCATCAAGACGACGCTTGTAAAAGCGAAACAGGCAGGCAGGCTTGCCGAGAAGGTTATTAGTTACGCGAAGTCCGCGGCACTAAAGGATATTAGGGCCATTGATGCTATTCTTCAGGATAAGGCGCTTACGCGTAAGGTTGTGAGCCTGGTGGCGCCCTTGTCCAAGGACAGAATCGGCGGCTATACCAGGATTATCAGGG
>JBAZLY010000028.1:0-14075 GCA_041650035.1 Candidatus Omnitrophota bacterium
AGGCGCTTTGGCAAAGACATATTATGACGATAAAAACAAGATAGAGGCATCTAAGATATTCGTTGTTTCTGTGATGCCGTGTACATCAAAAAAATACGAGATCGTTAGAAGTAAAGAGATGTTTTCGTCAGGCTGGCAGGATGTTGACGTCTCTATAACGACAAGAGAGCTGGCCCGCATGATAAAACAGGCTGGTATTGATTTCATGAATCTTCCCGATGAAGAGCCAGATCATATCCTGGGTGATTACACGGGCGCGGGCGTAATATTCGGCGCTACAGGCGGGGTGATGGAGGCCGCTGTAAGGACGGCGTATTTTTATGCAACCGGCGAGAATTTAAAGGACGTTGAATTCACCTCTGTTAGAGGGTTATTAGGCGTTAAGGAGGCCGAGATTGATATAAAAGGCGCTAATGTGAGGATCGCTGTGGCCCATGGCATGGGTAATGTGGAATGCGTGTTAGACAGGGTTCACGAAGCGATTGCCAAAGGTAAACAGACGCCTTATGATTTTATAGAAGTTATGGCGTGCCCTGGCGGATGCGTCGGCGGCGGCGGACAGCCATATGGGGCCACGGACAAGTTAAGGACTATAAGGGCCAAAGGCCTATATCAGGACGACAGAGAGAGGCGGTTAAGACTTGCTCATGAGAATCCTTCTATAATTAAACTGTATAAGGAATTCCTGATAAAGCCCTTAGGTGAAAAGTCGCACAAACTGCTTCATACTCGTTATCTGCCGAGGCCTCTCTATAGGAAGTAAAACGGATTTATCGATATGGGCCATCGCGTCACAGCGCTGGCCTTGGCGAATGACACAATTATTCTGCGGTAAGGATTGCATAATCTAAAGCCAAGGAAACCAGGCATTCATTATTTCCCCAAACTTACCGCTTTTATTTTATGGTAATTTTGGGGCTTGTGTTTTTTAAAGGCGCATTTTAAGGTATGAACGGCAAAAAGAAGGACATGCCCGATGGTAAGCACGGATAATCGTTTGGGATTTATAGGTATTATAGTAGAGGACAGGAAGAAAAGCGCTACTAAGGTAAATGAGATATTATCTGATTACGGAGATATCATATTGGCAAGAATGGGCGTGCCGGGCGGCAAAAAGGGCCTTAATATCATAACGCTGGTTGTTGACGCTACAACGGACGAATTAGGCGCCTTAACAGGCAGATTGGGAAAAATCGCCGGTATCAGCGTTAAATCATCATTGAGCAAGCCGCGCGCGGGAGGCCGTGATGCTAAATACGCCTAAATCCCTTCGCCTTCAGATAGGGTTGTTCGGACGCGCCAATACGGGTAAATCCACATTTCTCAATTATATAACCAATCAGGACGTGTCTATAGCGTCTCCTATACCGGGAACGACTACCGACATTGTTGAGAAAGCAATAGAACTTCTTCCAGTCGGGCCCGTGCTCTTCCTGGATACAGCAGGTATTGACGATAAATCGCCGCTTTCCGCCCTGCGCCTTAAAAAGACAGATACCGTATTCAGAAGAGCTGACATATACACGCTTATTACGGAGTCCGGCAAGTGGCAGGAGTATGAGGAATCCATAGCCTGCCGGGCGAAGAAAGAAAACGCCCCTCTTATCATAGTAATAAATAAATCCGATACCGGTATGCCCGGTAAGGATTTTATCGATAAGATGAGTTCTTATACGCGGCATGTGATTATTTCATCGAGTATTGACAATGACCTCCGGGATCCTACAGTACATGAATTTAAAAAATGCCTTATTGATATAGTTCCCGCAGATTTTTTAAAACCGCCCCCTATCATAGGCGACCTTATGCCCGAAGGCGGGCTTGCCATACTGGTAGTCCCGATAGATATGGAGGCGCCGAAGGGCAGGATAATATTACCCCAGGTACAGACTATAAGGGATGCCCTGGATAACGGCCAGATGGCACTTGTAGTAAAAGAGGACGGGTATGCCAACGCTCTGCGCGGGTTAAAGGTATGCCCCGGGATTGTCGTCTGTGATTCTCAAGTGGTCTATCAGGTTTTTGCCCAGACCCCGCTTGAGGTAAAATGCACGACATTTTCAATATTATTTGCGAGGATCAAAGCTGACCTTAAGGAAATGGCCGGAGCCGCACGTGTTATAGACAGCCTAGGCCCGCGGGATAAGGTCCTTATAGCCGAGAGCTGCAGCCATCACCCGATACAGGATGATATAGGCAGGGTAAAGATACCGCGGTGGATAAAGGACTACACAGGAAAGGATATACGGTTTGATTCCTGCGCGGGCCGGGATTTTCCGGATAACCTGAAAGAATATAAACTGATCATACAATGTGGCGGGTGCATGATATCAAGGCGGGAGATGCTGGCAAGGATGGAACAGGCCGCCGCCCAGGGTGTTCCTATGACAAATTACGGCATATGCATATCATATGTGAAAGGAGTTTTGCCAAGGGCGTTGTCCCCGTTCGGTTTTAACACCGGGGTTATATTGCACCCGGAGAAAAAAGAGTTTTTACCATGAATATTAGCAATCAAGACTTGAAAGGGTGGCGCGATGACAGGGTAAACCCGCGGCAGATTGAAAAATATCTGAAAGCAGGAAAAGATTTTATTGATGAAGATTTTGTACTAACAAGGCTTAACAGGTGTAGGGGTGATGACCGAAAGAGGATAAGGGATATAATAGACAAGTCCGCAAGCTTGCAGACATTAAGCCTTGATGAGACGGCCTATCTTCTAAACGTCAAAGATAAAGACCTGATCTGCCAGATGGCGCGCGCCGCGGCGCTTATAAAGAAAAAGGTGTATGATAACAGGATAGTGACCTTTGCCCCTCTCTATCTTAGTAATCTCTGCGTCAATGATTGTCTTTACTGCGGTTTCAGGAGCTCCAATAGTCAGTCAAAGAGGACACTGCTTAGTCTTGCAGAGGTCAGATCCGAGGTAAAGGTGCTTGCCGGCGAAATAGGGCACAAAAGGCTTATTGTCGTATATGGCGAACATCCGGACTGCGGCATAGATTATATAATAGATACGATAAAGGCCATATATGACGTCAAGGTAAAAACAAGAAACGGGTTTGGTAATATCAGGCGCGTTAATGTCAATGCCCCGCCTCTCAAGGTTGAAGAACTGGTCCGGCTGCGCGAAGCGGGAATAGGGACATATCAGGTTTTTCAGGAGACCTATCATCGCGATACTTACAATACGGTCCATCCGCGCAATACCATAAAAAATAATTACAGATGGCGTTTGTATACTATGCATAGGGCGCAGGAGGCCGGCATAGATGATGTCGGAATAGGCGCATTGTTCGGGCTTTACGATTGGAGATTTGAGGTCATGGGCCTTGTCGCGCATTCATCGGCCCTTGAGGAGGATTTCGGCATAGGCCCTCACACCATTTCATTCCCCAGGCTGGAGCCCGCCAATAATACGCCTTTCATAAACGCCGCCGGGCACAAGGTATCAGATGATGATTTTAAAAAGCTTATCATTGTTTTAAGGCTTGCTGTCCCTTATACCGGCATGATAATTACGGCGCGCGAAACACGGCAGATGAGGCGGCAGGCGTTGTCGCTTGGTATTACGCAGACAGACGCCTCCGCGAAGATAGGTATTGGCGCCTACGCGGGTGATCCCGCGCGCGCGCAGGATAAGAAACAACAATTTATACTCGGCGACACAGGAAGCCTGGAAGAGGTTATAGGCGAGTTTGCCTCTATGGGGTATATAAGCTCTTTTTGCACGGCAGGTTATCGCTGTGGCAGGACAGGCAAATGCATAATGGAGCTATTGCGCAGCGGACAGGAAGGTAAGTTTTGCAAGCTTAACGCGGTGTTGACATTCAGGGAATGGCTTGATGATTTTGCCGGAGAAGAGGCAAAGAGGATATCCGAGCCCGTGATACAATCGGAGATAAACCAGATAAAAGAACGAATGCCCGGTATGTTTTGCGAATTTATCAAGTTGTATGAACGTGTAAAAAAAGGCGAGAGAGACCTTTATTTTTGATTATGCCGGATATAAAAAGGGAAGATATCCTGCGATGGCTAAAGACGGATGACCCCGGCGCTCTTTTCGCCGCCGCAGACTCCACGCGGGCGACACGCTTTGGAGGCGAGGTCCATATAAGGGGCATTATAGAGTTCTCAAATTTTTGCGCGAAGAACTGTCTGTATTGCGGCCTGCGAAACGGCAATAGCAATGTTAGGCGCTATAGGATGAGTGCCGGCGAAATAATAGATACGGCGCTTGAAGCGATAAGCTGTGGTTACAAGACAATACTTCTGCAATCCGGCGAGGACAAAAGTTATGGCACGGATATCTTGTGCGCTGTAATAAAGAGGATAAAGTCTGGGTCGGATTGCCGTATTACCTTATCGTTGGGGGAATTGGATTTCGACGAATATAAGAGCTTAAGGGATGCCGGCGCCGACAGGTATCTTTTAAGATTTGAGACGTCCGACAGGGCGCTTTTTAAAAAGTTAAAACCCTTTTCCTCCTATGATAATAGGATTTCCTGCATAAGGCGACTGAAATCCTTGGGGTTCCAGACAGGTTCCGGTATTATGACAGGCCTGCCCGGCCAGACATATGATACCCTTTCTGACGATATGCTCCTAATGCGCGAGCTGGATCTTGATATGATAGGCATAGGCCCATTCATACCCCATCATGATACGCCTTTGGCGAATTGCATCCCCGGCGGGCTTGAGCTGGCGTTGCGGGTTGTCGCTATAGTAAGGTTGATAATGCCAAACGCCCATATACCCGCGACGACGGCTGTCGGCACTATTGAAAAAGACGGCATTGAAAAGGCGCTCAAATGCGGGGCAAATGTCTTTATGCCGAACATCACCCCTCCCGGATACAGGGATTATTACGAGATATATCCCAACAAATTTTATCACGGCATGGACCCCGCGGATTCAATATATCTCGCGGGGAATATGTTGAAACGATTGGGGAGGTATATATCTCCCCGCGCGGGTGATGCCATGGGCAATATAACCGGCATAAAAAGGTATTGATGAAGGCGCTTGTTATAGGAGCGACAGGTTTTATAGGAAAAAGGCTTTCCGGGAGATTGATTACGGCCGGCCATGAGGTAGTTTGTGCCGGCCGCAGGCTGTCCTGTCTGGGGCCCGCTCTATCACGCGCCAAGCCAGTGTATATTGATATTGAAGACATCCGGTTGGTAAAGGATGTACTGCGCCAGGAAAGCCCTGATATAGTGTTTCATTGCGCCGCGCTCGTTAATAATGGGCCCCTCCAAAGGCTCTTAGAGGTGAACAGAGACGGTAGTTATAATGTCTTTGAGGCGGCCAGCGCCGAGGGGGTTAAAAGGGTAGTATATCTTAGCTCTATAGCGGTCATAAGCGGTAACAATGCCCTGCCCCTTAAAGACGATATGCCGTATTCTTTTACTAATAGATATGGCTGTTCAAAGGTTGAGGCGGAAAAGGCGGCTCTTTTATACAGGCATAAAGGGCTTAAGATATCTATTATAAGGCCTGTCATGGTATATGGGGAAAATGAGCCTCATCTTTTGCGTTTTATATGTAGACTTATAAAGAGAAGGCTAATACCGGTAATCGGTGCAGGTTCGGCAAAGACGCAGCTTGTATATATTGATAATGTAGTTGATGTTATCATGCGGGCTGTAGTTGATGAAAAAGCTTATGAGGGCACATATATTGTGGCTGATAAAGAGGCCCTGACGATAGCGGGATTTCTCCAATATATGGCAAGCTGTCTTAACGCAAAACCGCCTCTACGGCTGCCGAGTTTTTTTGACGCGCTTTTATCCGGAATACCTTTTATCAGGCACAAGGTTTCGTATTTTACCAAAGACAGGCTGTATAGCATAGACAGGATCAAAGAAGAATTGCGGTATCTGCCGAGAGTATCAACTTATGACGGGTTAAGGAGCGCCGTCCTCTCCTATGAAAGGTGACAGGCCTAAACTTATTATCGCTGACAAAAGGGGCAGGATATATCCTGCCCCGGGCCTTACCCCTTGCGGTATGAAGGCAGGTATATTCTTTACCCTGTCACCGGACGACCTGATTGAGCTTCCCCGCGACAGCGAGCTTTTTGTCATGCCTGGCAGGATCCCGGTCGGGTATGATGCGGCCTCCAAAAATTATATCCGCGTGAACAATGACCCGTATTCAAAAAAACGGCGTCCATGCTTCGCGGTCGCGGCTTTTTTGTCGCCTGGTTATACGATAACATATAACCCCTGTTATGTTGAGCGTAACCATTCTGGGATTTTGCCTCTTTTTTCATATGCCGGTGTTTGCCTATACAAAGAGAAGTTTTATGTAACCGCGGTAAGGGTTGACAGGGAATTGCGCCAGGATCTGCGGTTTATGGATATTGCCAAGATCGAATCAGGTATAAGGAATACCCGGAGGTTATTTCCGAAAAACAGGCTTTTTAGGCACCTTGAAAGGTGCGCTTTATGCTATGCTTGTCCGGCGGCAAAAAATCTGTTCCTTTCCCGCTATGAGGCGCCTCTTCCTTCATCGCCTTATTGCAATTCAAGATGTATAGGATGCATATCCCATCAGCCCGACAAGAGATGCTCTATCACCCAGCCCCGGATAAAATTCTCCCCGCGCGCGGATGAGATAGCCGAGGTAGCTTTATTCCATATACGTAATGTCAAAGACCCTGTTGTTAGCTTTGGCCAGGGCTGCGAAGGAGAGCCCTTAATGGTATCCGATACGCTTGAGGCGGCTATCAGGATAATAAGAAGCAAATCCGGCAAAGGTATTATCAATTTGAATACAAACGCCAGCAGGCCGAAGGCCATAAAGAGATTATTTCGCGCCGGCCTTAACAGCATGAGGGTGAGTATAAACAGCGCGCAAGAGCGCTATTACGACAGGTATTACAGGCCGGGAGATTATGAATTCGGCCATGTAATGGAATCCATTAAAAAGGCAAAAAGGGCCTTGGGATTTGTGTCGGTCAATTATCTTTCTATGCCCGGATTTACGGATTCCAGGGAGGAGGCGGATAGTTTTTCATCTTTTGTCAGATCCGCGGGGATAGATATGATACAATTAAGAAACCTTAACATAGACCCTATGTATTATTTCAGCTCTCTTGGGTTCTCCCCCGAAAAGGAGGGTCTCTTAGGCATGCGGGAGGTCGTCAATACCTTGCGCCGCGATTTTCCGTCATTGATGCTCGGTTATTTTAATCCGTCGAGGCAGAGGGTGTCAAGGATGCGTTTGGACATTAGCACTGCCTAGGGGATGGTTTAATATACATTGACATGGAGCGGGCCTGTATATAGAATAGTTTTATTGAGCCAGATATATCAATATGAAAAATTACGATTACGCGATAATAGGTAATTGCACCACAGCGGCCCTGATAGGCGGCGATTGCGCTATTGACTGGCTGTGCCTGCCGTTTTTTGATTCATCCTCTGTGTTTGCCCGGTTATTAGACAATGACCGCGGTGGTTATTTCAGGATCAGCGGTGTTGACACGGTAAACATTACTCAGGGTTATATACCGCATACCCCCATACTTAAAACGGTCTTTATCACCAAAGACGGCACCTTTGAGGTGAGGGATTATATGCCCAGGTTTATTACCGCCAGAGAGGAGTGTTATTGCCCGCCTGAAATACACCGGGACATCCTGCTTGTTTCAGGAAGCCCTAAGATAATATTTGAATTTAGGCCTATGCCAAATTACGCCTGCACGCAGGCCGATCTGTCCAATGAGGGCGGTTATATCAAGATCATATCCAGGCAGGGGGCGTATAACAGTTTTTACTTGTATAGCAATCTTGACCTGGATAAGATAATCAGGTCTGAACCCATAGAATTAAGGGGTACGTCTTACGCGCTTTTTTCCTACCATGAGAAGCTTGAAGAGGTTGATACCGACAAGGTCTATATCGAATATGAAAAGACAAAGACATATTGGCTGGATTGGGTTTACCGGACTGATGTGCCGAGAAAATTCAGGGATATGGTTATAAGATCGGCCATAACCCTTAAACTGCTGACATATCAGAAGACCGGAGCTGTTATCGCCGCGGTGACGACGTCGCTTCCCGAGATAATAGGCAAGGATAGGAACTGGGATTACAGGTATTGCTGGATACGCGACAGCTCCATGATAGTTGATCTGTACATAAGGATAGGCCATTTTAAGACCGCCACAAATTATATGGATTTTATCTTAAACCGCATGCTTACCAAAAGGGCCAATATATCCATCATGTACGGTATAAACGGAGAAAAGGTATTGGAAGAAAAGGTTCTGGGGTATTTAAGCGGGTATGAAAATTCCAGGCCTGTTCGCATAGGCAACAACGCGTATCGCCAGACCCAAAATGATATATACGGCCAACTGATAGAGGCTATATACACGTATTTTGTGTTAAACAAAAGGGTCAAGATCGATTTCAATGAGGAGATATGGACGGCTGTTAGGACATCAGCTTTTGTGGCGTCACAGCAATGGATGATGCCGGACCAGGGTATATGGGAGCGCAGGCAAGAGCCGAGGCATTATGTCCATTCCAAGCTGATGAGCTGGGTCGCTATGAACAGGGCCGCGCGCATAGCCAAAAGAATAGGCAAGGATCAGTATGCCCGAAAGTGGCTTGATACAGCCGCGGAGATCAGGGATGATGTATTAAAAAACGGCTGGAATGACAAGATAGGCTCGTTTACGATGTATTATGGTTCGGAGGAGCTTGACGCCGCTAATCTGCTTATGCTGCATTACGGTTTTATGGATAAGTCCGATGACCGCATGAAAAGTACGGTCGCAAAGAGCATGGATGACCTGGTAAAGGATAATTTTGTTTTCAGGTATATAAGGGATGACGGTTTCGGCGTGCCGGAAAATTCTTTCATTGTATGCACCTTTTGGATGATAAACGCGTTGTATCTTATAGGTCGTAAGGAAGAGGCAAGGTCGATGTTCGATAATATCGTAAGGCATGCCAACAGGTTCGGGCTGTTTTCTGAAGATATAGAAACCGGGACAGGCCGGCTTACCGGTAATTTTCCTCAAGGTTATTCTCACATGGCGTTTATACAGACACTGCTTTTGCTCCAGACAGACTATAATTGGAGCGATGTGTCTAATGCCTCAAGATAGGCGGTCATACCCGCCGTAATTCAAATAGTAGTTTACATGCATATTTGTATTATAGTATAATAAATATCTTTCAAGTTAGTATTTATCAATACGTATAGGGGGAAGCAGATGAGCGGGGTGTTTGGCGTTTTTTCAGAAAATGATTGCGCTGAAATCTTATTTTACGGCACTGATTATAATTCCCATCTTGGCACGGAATTCGCGGGTATGGCGGTTTTAGGTGATGATTTCAGCCGCGTCATACACAATATCAGGCAAAGCCAGTTTAAATCCAAATTTTATAGTGATTATAAGCAGATGAAAGGTAATAAGGGTATAGGCGTTATCAGTGATTATGATGAACAGCCCATATACCTTAGCTCAAAATTCGGGCCTTTTTGCATAGTGACAAGCGGTTATATTGAAAACGCGAAGGTCTTATCAGATAACCTTTTAAGAGAGGGTGTTTCATTCAGCGAGGTGACCAGGGGGCAGGTAAATTCAACAGAGCTTGTGGCAAAGCTTATCCATCAGGGCAAGGACATCATAGACGGTATACAAAAAATGTTTGCCAGGATACAGGGCTCATGTTCGCTTTTGATTCTGCATAAGGACGGTATATACGCGGCAAGGGACCGTTACGGGTATATGCCTTTGGCCGTGGGCAGGCTCGGTAATAACTGGGCCGCGGCAAGCGAGACATTCGCGTTTGAGAATATAGGTTTTAATATCGTCAAGTATATAACCCCGGGTGAGATCGTTCTGATGAATGAAGCAGGGCTAACGGTCAAGCGCCCGGGAGGCATGACGAACCAGATATGCGCCTTTCTGTGGATATACACAGGGTTTCCCGCCTCAAATTATGAAGGTATTAATACGGAGATTGTCAGGGAGAGGTGCGGCAGGCTGCTCGCCAGACGCGATAATGATATACAGCCGGACCTTGTGACAGGTGTGCCCGATTCAGGCCTTTCGCATGGTTTAGGATACGCGATGGAATCAGGCCTGCCTTTTCGCCGGCCGCTTGTAAAATATACTCCCGGTTACGGCAGGAGTTATACCCCGCCTTCACAGGACAGAAGGGACCATGTCGCCACGATGAAACTTGTCGCTATCAGGGAGATAATCGAGGGTAACAGGATAGTTTTATGCGAAGACTCTATAGTAAGGGGCACACAGCTTAAGAATTTTGCGGTCAAAAAGCTGTGGAACAGGGGTGCCAAAGAGATACATGTCCGGCTTGCCTGCCCGCCGCTGATATTCCCGTGCAAGTTTAATCTGTCCACGAGATCGACAAAGGAATTGGCCGCTCGCAGGGCCATTTTCGCCCTTGAAGGCCGAGATATAGAAGATGTATCGGAGTATATGGATGATAAATCAAGAAAATACAAACGTATGCTTGACTATATCGCCAAGGACATCAATGTCACCACCTTAAGATACCAGACCATAGATGATATGGTAAAGGCCATAGGCCTGCCCAGGGAAAAACTTTGTTTATATTGTTGGACAGGTGCCTGCCCCGCGAAGGATGCCTGCCCCGCGGGGCAGATCCGCGGGCAGGCCGTAACCGTGTGATATCTTGTTTTACTTTTTATTTTAAAAATGAGGAGGGGATATGATCAGAAAGATTACCCTGGAGGAAAAGGACATACCAAGGCAGTGGTATAATATTGTTGCCGACCTGAAGGGGACCATCATGCCGCCTCTTGGCCCTGACGGGAAACCAGTCACTCCCGATATGCTCGCCTCTGTTTTCCCAATGAATCTTGTAGAGCAGGAGGCAAGCACCAAACGCTGGATAGATATACCGGAAGAAGTGCTTGAGATATTATACCGCTGGCGCCCCGCGCCGCTAAGAAGGGCTATTTATCTTGAGAGGTATCTTAAGACCCCGGCCCGTATTTATTATAAGGATGAAAGCGTGAGTCCTCCGGGCAGCCATAAACCCAATACGGCGGTTGCCCAGGCATGGTATAACAAACAATTCGGAATAAAGAGGCTTACTACCGAGACGGGCGCCGGTCAATGGGGTTGCGCGCTTTCTTTCGCCTGTTCTTTGATTGGGCTCGAATGCCGTGTCTATATGGTGCGGATAAGTTTTGATCAGAAACCTCTGCGTAAAATAATGATGAAGGTATGGGGAGGCGAATGTATCGCCAGCCCGAGCAAGAAAACGAAATTTGGCAGAAAGATATTAAGGCAAATGCCTAATACCCCCGGCAGTCTTGGGATAGCGATAAGCGAGGCGGTGGAGGATGCGGTATCTGATAAAACCGGCAAGACCCGTTACGCCCTGGGAAGTGTTTTAAACCATGTTATGTTGCACCAGACTATCATTGGCTTAGAGGCCAAGAAACAGCTCAAGCTTATCGGGGAAAGGCTTCCCGATGTTATTATAGGTTGCGCCGGGGGTGGGAGTAACTTTGCAGGCCTGGCGTTTCCCTTCATATGCGATAAGATCAATGGCGTTGATATTGATATAATACCAACCGAGCCCACTGCCTGCCCAACGCTTACAAAAGGCCCATTCACTTACGATTATGGGGATATGGCCGGAGAGACCCCTTTGCTTGCCATGTATACATTAGGGCATAGTTTTGTCCCGCCGCCGATACATGCCGGTGGACTTAGGTATCATGGCATGTCGCCTTTAGTAAGTCACGCGGCCAAGCAGGGCCTTATAAGGCCAAAGGCCTATGACCAGGTCAAGTGTTATGAATCGGCATTTATTTGGGCCAAGACAGAAGGCATGATATGCGCCCCTGAAACCAGCCATGCCATAGCATGCGCTATTGATGAAGCGAAAAAGGCGAGGCAGGAGGCGAAGGAAAAGGTGATCCTGATGAATTATAGCGGCCACGGGCTTATGGATCTGGCAGGTTATGATAAATTCATGCAGGGCCATCTGAAAGAATATCATCTTCCTGAAAAAGACCTGAAGGCCTCGCTTGAATCATTAAAAGACCTGCCCAAGATCTAACGCGCGTTTTATTGCCGGCGCGTATTGCCTTGTGGCAGATGCCCGGCCAAACGGTTTTTACGGGTTATTTTTATTATTTTTGGGAATAAATATCCCGCAAAATACGTCTAATCAATGAAAATTATAATATCAATAATTATCTGGGTTGTCAGCACTATCTTAACGATGACATTATTTTTTGTAAGCCTGTTTTTCGCGGTTGCTTTATTCCCGTTTGACAGGCAGATGAGGTTTGTGCACAGGCAATGTTTTTGGTGGGCAAACGCTATTATAGGGTCTAATCCGTTTTGGGACGTAAAGGTTTATGGGCTTGAAAATATTGACCCGCGCCAGACATATGTTATAACAGCCAATCACCAAAGCCTGGCGGATATAGTTGTTATATATAAAACGCGCATGCAATTCAAATGGGTGGCGAAGGAAAGCCTTTTTAAACTGCCCTTTATAGGTTGGTGCCTGTCTCTTGGCAGGCACATAAAGCTTTCACGGGGCGAATTCGGCAGTATCAAAAGGATATACAGAGAGGCCGTCTCCTGGCTTAGGCATGATATGTCCGTGCTTTTTTTCCCCGAAGGGACAAGGAGCCGCACGGATAATATGAATGAATTTCAGAACGGCGCCTTCAAACTTGCTATCAGGGAAAAGAAGCCCGTGCTACCCATTCTTATACAGGGGACGAGAGAGGCAATCCCCAGAGGGGATTGGGTATTTAAAACGAGGGTTAAGGCGACGGTGAGGGTATTGCCGCCAGTTGGCACAAAGGATTTTGCCCCGGGCGATTTCAGGCGCTTACGCGACCTTGTCTTTAACAGATTGAAATCAACTTGAACCCGCGGACTAAAAAGCACCCGCATACAGTTTTCCTTAGGCGCCTATATCATCGAAATTTGTCTTATCTTTAAAAGGCTGTATATGCTCAATAAGAAGACGCTTATTTTATTGATGTTAGCATTATTATTTCCCAATATCAGCGCTTATCCCCAGGCCGCGCTTACGTGGGATGAGTGTGTGCGCGTAGCGATATCCAATAACCCGGAGTTGATATCGGCGCATGAGCAGATAAAGCAGGTTGTTGCCGACAAGGATATCAGCCTAAGCCTGATAATGCCGCAGGTTAGCAGTGACGCCTCTGCCAAGCGGCAAAAATCTAACGGTATGGTCGCCACGGATACTTATTCCTACGGTATATCAGGAAGCCAGCTTGTATTTGATGGTTTCAAGACAGCCAGTGAGTTAAGCGGTGCTTCAAAGACTATACAGGCCATGCGTTATAATTACACGGTGGTATCTTCGGATGTCAGGCTCGGTTTGAGAAGCGCCTTCGCGAATCTTATAAGGGCGCAGGAGCTTACATCAATTACCAGGGATATCGCGGCACGCCGAAAACAAAATCTCGAACTTGTAAAATTGCGTTATGAAGGCGGCAGGGAACATAAAGGGGCGCTTTTGACTGCCGAGGCGGATATGGCGCAGGCGGATTTTGAACTATCCCAGGCCGTAAGGAATCTTAACCTTACCCAAAGGGAATTGGCAAAAGAACTTGGCACCACAGACAATACCGATATCGAGGCCCTGGGTGAGCTTTGCCTTGACCGGGATTACACGGTAAAACCTGATATAGACAAGTTGGCGGAGGATACCCCTTTTCTTAGAGACCTTATATCGAGAAAAGAAGCGGCAAGATTTAATCTCAATTCAAAAGAATCCGATTTTTTCCCGAAGGTTTACGTTAATGGCGCCATAGGCAGGACTGGAAACAAGTGGCTGCCGAGAAAGAATGAATGGTCTGCTGGGGCATCCGTGTCATTGCCGCTATTTGAGGGGGGTCGGCGCCTGGCAGAGGTGTCAAAGGCAAAGTCCCGGCTTGAGCAGGCCGTCTCCGATGAGAGGAGCGGGCGCGATGGCGTATTGATCACCCTGGAGAGGAGCTGGAAGGATCTTCAGGACGCGATAGCGGATGTCTCTGTCCAGGAAAAATTCCTGCGG
>JBAZLY010000029.1:0-12829 GCA_041650035.1 Candidatus Omnitrophota bacterium
GTTGAACCGGCCGTAAAGGTGGTTGTGCCGGAGGGAGCAAACCAGACATTGTTTGCCGCATCCCCTGTGCTGTTTATTGCGACAGTAGCTCCTCCTTTTACTGTTGTATCGGAGGTAAAGATAGTTGTGTTCGCAGGCGCCGTATTATCAAAGGTAACGGAGCTTGAGTCTGTTGTAGAAGTTACAGAGGTTGCGGAATTATCTGCCGTATCGCTAAAGGCTATGTTGAATGATACAACACCCTGCGTATCATCCGCTGTCATTGTGTATGAGGCAGTCCAGTCTGATTCTGAACCTGATACATCGGCGGAATTGCCTGCTATTGTGACTACAGGCGTCTGTAAGCCTTCATCCGATGCCATGGTAAGTGTTATTGTGTCGCCTGTCTTGGCATAGGATGTGTTGGCATTGTTTGAAGCTATTGAGACTGATGTCAGTGTTGGCGCCGTATTATCAACCGTTAATGTCGCGGTTGAGGGATTGGAGGCATTGCCTGCCGCGTCAATAACATAGAGCTTATATTCTCCTTCATCAGCCGGGGCAAGTATTGAGGTGGCTGTGCCTGTAGCTGTCGTCATGGTTGAACCGGCCGTAAAGGTGGTTGTGCCGGAGGGAGCAAACCAGACATTGTTTGCCGCATCCCCTGTGCTGTTTATTGCGACAGTAGCTCCTCCTTTTACTGTTGTATCGGAGGTAAAGATAGTTGAGGCGGAGAGGCCTGCAGTCGGTGTTGCTGAATCAGAGAGACAGCGCAAAGGCGCGCCATATGATTTATATAGATTAATATAACCCATCACACAACCATTAGAATAAAAAGATAACCAGTAACCTATATTAGAACTATATTGGGTTGAAGCCCAATAAAAACCATGCGAACCTCTAAAACCTACAACTCCTGTATCAGAAATAAGTTGACCAGCGCTATGAAGCTTTAAAACCGAAGCATACGCTGTTGTATAATTAGTCCAGCCGCCGTTTGCGTCAGCATTGAACCATTCCGTGTAAGTAGGTATGCGCCAGTCAGGACCAAGTAATAATGCGCACGGGTCATTAGCAGTGGTCCAGTTGCTGTCTTCACTTATTGAGGTTATCCATGCTGTTGAGGGTGTGCGTGACGTGGTATATTGATAACCCTGTTTCCTGTTAAACTGCCAATACCAGCCTGCGGAGGCCTCTGAAGTATCTGTAGCAGATGTTGCCTGCTGTGCGGCTCCTAAGTTTCGAGTTATCCAGCATTGGCTTGTGCCTGTAAGACTTGTTAAGACTGTGCCGTAGGTTACTGTCTTGTTAACAGGGGCCACAGAGCCTGCTGCGGTATGGGTAATGATTAAGTCCTCCCCGCAGCTTATGCTTTCATCGGGGGCGGTTGTATCTAAGGTGACTGTCACGGTAATGCTTGTTGATTCCGCGTCGTAGATAGAATACAACTTATTATCATATGAAAAACCCGCTGTTGTTGGCGGCCACTGGTCTGTATAATCATTTGCAAACGAAAAGCCCTGTCCTGATGAACCTGTGTCAAAATAAATAAGTATATTATTGTTGTCGGCATTCGCGGACAGGGCATACTGCTGTTCATAGAGATTAAAAGACGTTGTGTAAAGGCCCTCATACCAGCCTTTAGCGCCGGCAGGCACCGTAACCTCCTGTGTCTTGCCGAGCAGATTGGTGTCATCTGCCTTATATATGGCGTATTTGGCGTGATGAGATGAGCCGGTATCGGTATTTTCCAGATACGCTGTAATAGACGCCGGGATAAATTCCAGGGCGGTAAATACCGAACCTCTTATGACATTATTTAAAGGGATAGCGCTTGAACCTATATCCGTATATCCGAATTCAGGGTCAATGGTAACAGGATATGAGGCATTATTTAACCAGTTTTGGTCGATAGTGATATTTAAGGTTTCGGAGACAGTGTTTATATTTAATTGGCCCCATACCCAGTTGCCCTCATTGTCAATTATCTTAGGCCTGTATATGTGAAAGGCCTTGCCTGTTTTATATTTGCCGTCTTTTTTGCTGTCATGATAAACGGCATAGGAACCTATTACCTCATCAGGCCTTACTACGCCCTGGCTCTTTTCCTGTTCGGTAAGGGGCGGCTGGTAATGGAATTTAAGCCCCTTAGACTCAATAGGCAGGCTAATAATATTTGACGCGGGCCTTTCATACAGTATGACCTCAAACTCAAGACCCCCTTTTTCATTTATTACAAAACTATGTTGCTTTTCCCGCCTGTCCTCGGCAGTGACCTGTTTTTTAGGTTGTTTATAAAACCCAACGCCCATTTTAGGAGACTGCCAGCCGATCCTGTCATCCTTTAGTCCGACCGACTTGTCTCTTGCGGGTATGCCTGATTCGGAAAGTTTTACATCAAGGTATGCCTCATCACCCCAGCGTTTTAACCTTGCCTGGGGCTTGAAATCCCCTGACCCTGCGCCTCCTATCTCAACCTCATCTTCTCCAAGCTCTATCTTATACCTTTTCCTTAAACCGCCGTAGTCCTGCCTTGTCCGGACAGCCCCTCGTACAGGGGTTATCTTTAAGCGCCTTTCGCCCTTGGCCTTGGGTGTGGAAACCAAAACCCCGCCTTTAACAATAGAGGCGGGTGATAAAAAATAAAATAACGCGCTGCACAGGCAAAACACAAGTATAAATGATACGGCCGTCTTTGCCTTTGTATTATGTATTATTCTGTTGACAAGCCAACTCATTTTAATCTCCGTTTTGTCAAAAAAGCCTAAGACACAAGATTAAAACCGGAACCCAATTAAATTTTACCATAAGCGCCGCTTAAAAACAAGGTTAGCTATGATATAGTAAGATATTATAAAAAACTTCCTAAATTCCGTTTTCGGTTAATATTTTAATCAAATCGTCAAAATCATCCGGGTTTGCCGCGATCTTATTGTCCGCGGCATCTATCAAGAAAATGACGGGCGTGCTTAATACCGAGTAATTATTAGCAGGTGAGCTGTTAACACCCTCTTTTGCCTGAAGGTGTATCCAGCCGATAAGCGCCTTTGACATCTCCTGCCATTTTTGAACACCGCTTGCGGTCTCATCAAGATTTACGGCTATGATATCAAGCCTGTCCTTGTTTTCAGCCTGTTCATACCAAACCTTAAGGCCTTCTATAAAATCAAGGCAGCCTTTACAACCCGTTGTCCAGAATAAGAGAAGTTTGTATCTGCCGCGGGCTTTATATTCATAAAAGAAAAAAGGCCTGCCGTCCGGGCCTGTAAGCATAAAATCAGGGGCCTGCGCGCCGGGGATAAGTTTTTCCATGCCCTCGGCGCGTTTGGCTATCTGCTCCTTTTTCGACGTAAGACAAGCGGGGTTTTCAATATGTTCTTTAAGCATAGCCATACCCGTTTTTACATTATAGGCCTCAAAGCCCGAATAGAAATAGTCAACCATCCAGCCGTACACCCTCGGATGCCCCTTTGAAGCCTTGCCGCAGGCAAGGCTTGCCGCCTTAACAAACAATGGGCTACGGTCGGCATCGGTCTTTGCCTGTGAGCCGTATAATCTCATATAATTGTCCATGAACATTGACAACTGCCTAGAATTGACTATATCAGGATCTGAAAAATCAATACCTTCAAAATAATTTTCCAATATCCGGTTTGCGTATTCATCCTCTCTTCCATTCCATTTAACGGCAGGTATATGCTCAAACTGGAATAACTTTGCCGTAAAAAGCCCTTTATTTTTTAGCGCCTGTTCTTTCAGCCAATTGTTATATCCAACCCGCCGCGCCTCGTATTCTTTTTCTGCCTGTTTATAAAATTTTGACCCGGGCCTGTCATAGCTTAAAAGGACCTGCATAAGCAAGTCCACTTGTTGGCGCCTTAATTGGTTTCCCTTTATAAAGGCGTCATAGACGGTATTCTCTCTTTCGCCGGCATTAAACTTTGTGACATCGCTGTTATTGCTGTATACAGGGTTTATGAATAGTTCTATATCTTGCTTATTTACAAAGATATATTTCTCGGCGGGATACGGCCTGTCTGATTCCTTACCGCGATAATCCATTCTCAAGACAAATTCGCCCGGGATGTATCGAGCGGGTATGTCAAAAACAGCGGACTGGCCGTCTTTTATATCAGTTATCTTAACAATAGGTTTTACGGCCTTGCCGTTTTCAAAGGGGATAAGGGAAAAATCCGAGCTGAATACGCCCTGAAGATTAGCCGTTAGCCGGCACCCGGACTGTTCCCGGCCTGATGACGGATTGCAGAAAATGCTTGAGGAAAAGAAAAATAATAGTAATGCACATGCCACGCGATTAAACATTATTTTAATAATTTGTTTGCCTTATCCATACTTTACCAAACCATGCACTCTTGAAGTAGAAATGAAACACATATGTATAGTAACACTACATGATGTTACATGCCAATTTTTACCACATGAACCCCTATAGTTTATACCCCTTAACAATAATTAATCCTTAAGACAACGAACACTTCCCGCTATGGTCTTTGTATAATAAATATACATATGACATAATGAATAAACTATAAGTACTTGGGCGTCAGTTGCACTGTTTTGAGAGGTAGTAAAATAGTAACCATGCGTTCCGCCATATGCAAAATTACCTGAAGCGGGTTCTAATCTGCCCGGGCAGCTTAATTTTAAAACAGAATTATATGCATCAGTATAGCTGTTCCAGCCGCCGTTTGCATCAGCATTAGTCCATTCTGTTAATGTAGGTATGCGCCAGTCAGGGCCAAGCAATAATGCGCATGGGTCATTAGCAGTGGTCCAGTTGCTGCTTTCACTTATTGAGGTTATCCATGCTGTTGAGGGTGTGCGCGTTGTGCCGTCATGCTTATAACCCTGTTTTTTGTTAAACTGCCAATACCAGCCCCGCGCGGACTCTGTAATGTCTGTTCCGGAGCTTGGCTGATTAGCAGCTCCAAGATTCTGCGTTATCCAGCATTGGCTTGTGCCTGTAAGGCTTGTTAAGACCGTGCCGTAGGTTACTGTCTTATTAACAGGGGCCACAGAGCCTGCGGTATGGGTAATGATTAAGCTTTGACCGCAGGTCCATTCAGTTGTCGTAATGGTTATAGTTAATGTATGCGCGCCTTCTTCGGAACCATCCGGAGGTGATTTAAAATAAAGGCCGAATGAATATGTTTCGCCGTCCGTGTTGGTTGTAAGAAGACGGGCTGTTGATGTAATTAAAGCGCCGGCGTCGTCATCTTCTCTTAAAACAAATTGATTGGCAGTCTGTGCGCCGTCTGTTGACGCTGTCCAGGAACCTGTTGAGGCAACACTTATATTAATATCTTCTTGACCGCCGCTATCATTAGTAACTGTCCACGCGTCAGCGTCTGATGTGCTGACAAATTCCGCCCTAACAACTCCGATAGCCCATGTCCCGCCTGATATAGATACCGATGCCGCGGCAAAGACAGGGCCTGCGCAGAGCATCACGCTAAATATCACACCTGCTGTTATTACAAGCGCGTTTTTCATGTCCTTCACCTCCAAATCCTTTACCGCCAACCGTCTTCTGTCATTCCGAGCGCGCCTGTCGTTCCGAACGAAGTGAGAAATCCGGTTCTCTCTCCGCCTGTCACTCAAAGGAGCGCCGTAAAACGCGGCGAAGAACCTAACGCTGACTTCACTCCCGGATCCTTCGCTAACGAGGCGCGTTTTTATTAGTCCCGCTCAAGATGACACACGCGGCAACTCCTGTGTTGTAAAATTCACGCGCAATTGGCATGCAAGAACGAACAAATCGCCGGGATTGTCTTTAACGCTTTTTACCTCAATGACCGCCTGGTATGCCTTGCCAGCGTATGAAACATCATCAGGCACGGCAATATAAAGCTCAACCCTGCCCTCATCTCCGGCTTTAACCTTTATTTTTTTTCGCTGCGGTATTATCCAGTTTGTATCAGGTATGTCCGAATAACCCTTAACCAGAGCGGCTGTTGTCTGCGCGCTGTAAAGTATATGTATCTCATAATTAAATGCCCTGTCGCTTTTATTTTTTATCTCAAGGGGGAGGGGTCTTCCCGACAGTTTTGAAAACGATATCTTTTCTCCTAACGGCGCGGCGGTAAGGCTGATGTTCCCGGGCCCTGCTTCAAGGCCCATACCGCCCTCGGCCGGGGCTGAAAAAGACATAACCGTTATCATGATGATCAACGGTAATAAATTAGCGCCTATTGTCTTCATATGTGCCTTTTATTTTCTATTCCATATCAAGTATACAATACATAATTATCACGGTCAAGCATGATTACAGACGCTTTGATTTTTGTTCGGGACACTGTCCCTTTTTTTGTGAGGCACGGTGTCCCCTTTTAGACTTGTCATTCCGAGCGAATCGAGAAATCCTGTGCTGCTATCGCTTCCAACTCCTCAACACGCACTGCGGCCTGTTTTGTCCAGCCGGAATCAGGGTCTCCGTAAAACACCCTTTTACGCCAGTATTCAAGCGCCTTGGCAAAATCCCGGCGTTCCTCGCAAATCAACGCAAGATTAGAATATGCCGGGCAATACGAAGGCAGGGCGGATATGGCGTCAAGATACGCCTGCTCTGCCTTATCTGTCATTGACTCTTCTTCATAGGCCAGCCCCAGGCTGTTATATGCCTTGGAAAATTTCTTGTCCAGCTCAACGGCCTTAAGAAACCAGTCTATCGCCTCTTTGTTCTTAGATTCTTTCTGCGCGCCAAGACCCTTGGCATAGTATTCACGCGCCTTTAGCTCAAGCCTTCGCTTCTCGCCTTCCTTGCGCTCAAAATCCCTTTTCTCCTGCTCTAATAAACGCCTCTCATTTTCTGCCGCGGCCTTTGCCTTTTCCTCGTTTTCAAAGCGCTCCCGCTCTTTCCTCAATTGTTCTTCTTTTTCACGCTCTTCCTCTTCCTTTTCCGCTTTTTCGGCGCGCGCCCTCTCAAGCCCTATTTGCCTTTCCTGCTCCTTTTCACGTTCAGCCTCAAGCAGGGCCTGATTTCTGCCTATACGCTCTACACACTGCTTGAGATAATATTGGGCCTTAAGATAACCGGGCGATATTGCCTCCACCTCTTTAAACCTTTCCGCGGCCCGCTCAAACTTCTTATCCCAATAAAGTGAAAGCGCCTCATTATACAAGGCCTTTGCCTGCCTGTTCAGCTCATGCAAACGTTTTTTTTCGGCAAGCTCTGCCTCGGCCTTTTTTTCTTTTTCGCGGCGGCGGTTCTCCAGCTCTTCCTGCTTATTACGTTCAATCCGCCTTTTATTTTCCAATTCTTCGTCTTGCGCGGCATTGACGCGGGCCTGTTCCTTGGCGATCTCCTCATTGACTACGGAAAGATAATACTGCGTCTTAAGATAATGAGGATTGGTCACGGCAACCTGCCGGAGTTTGTCACCGGCATCGCGGTATTTTTCCTTTTCGATAAGATCCATTGCCTCATCATATAATACCCGCGCCTTCAGCCCGCCGGGAAGGTATTCTTTATCTAATATCTTTGCTATCTCTTCACCGCTTATATCGGCCTCGCCGCGCATCAGTCTGGGCGTTATAAAAACAATGACCTCCGTTCTTTTATCCTCTGTTGAACGGCTGCTGAATAGGGCGCCCAGAAAAGGCACCTTTGAAACAACGGGCCAGCCCTTGACAGTGTCAATTTTTTCTATCTTTGTCATGCCGGATATCATTATCATGGTGCCGTCTTTGACCTTTACCATCGTCTCGGATTCCGATGTCTGGACTATCGGTATACGGCTTCCGAGGCTCGTTGTTATCGTCTCCTTGACCGAGCTTACCTCGGGTTTTATCTTCATGACGATAAAACCGTCCGCGCCTATCTTAGGCGTTATCTTGAACTTAACGCCCACATCTATAAATTCCACGGTTTCCGATGTAACCGTTGTGGACGTGGCCTGGCTTTGCGTCTGTGTTATATACGCCTCGCGCACCCCTACCATAATATAAGATTCCTCATTGTTGACCACCGCTATCCTGGGCTGGGATATTATGTTCGTCTTGCCGTATGTATCAAGGAAATTCAATACAGCCCTGTAATTGTCCGCGGCAAGCGTTCCTACCGATATCTTCTGATATTGCGCCAGGACCGCCGGAAAATAACCCGCGAAGCTTAAACCGTGCATGGCCGCGGCGGAATAGACCTTTTCCCAGTCAATACCGCGCTCAAATTTATCGCTTAAGGTGAGTTCAATTATGTCCGCCTCCACGTAAACCTGGCGTGTTTCATCGTCAATCTCGCGGACAAGCTCGCCTATCTTATCAATCTTTTTCGGCAGATCCGATACTATAGCCTTGGCGCTTCTTTCGTCAACTATGACCTCACCCGTCCCGGGAGTCAGGGCGGATGTTATATGCGTCTTTACGTCCGCGGCCTTGGCATAGTTCAAATCGTATACCGTTGTTGGCAGGGGCTTGTCTATCTCCTCAAGCGCCGTTTTCATCAGCTCTATATTTTCCGGCATGTCTATTATTATAATGGTCCCGCTTGACTCATCAGCAACAAGCTTTCCTATGTCAGATTTCAATTGGTTGAATGTCTCAAAAGCGACGGAGGGTTTCGCGTAAGAGACCTTTATCGTCTCTATTTTTCTCTGGTCCGAATAGTTTCTCCCGAACATCTGCCTGTATTCGGCCTGACTCATCACATAATAGATATTGTTTACCTTGTTCAGCGCCAGATTCTGCGTAAGCACTATGATATCCAGGACATCCTCAAACGCGACATTATCAAGATAAATCGTGATACGACCTGACACAAGCGCGCTTGGGACTATGGTCCTTCCCGTCTTAAAAGAAAGCACCCGCAGGAGCTCAATTATATCTATGTTCTTTAAATCAAGCGACACCTTGCCGGTATCGGATGGCGCGTCCTTTGACGCGGCAGGTTCAACAGAGAGGCCGGTGCCTGTCTGTTCTCCGGATTGTCCATCAAACGAAAACTGCGGCCCTGCGGCAATAGGCGTTTCAGATAAAGGCGCGCCTTGTTCATCATAGGTCTCCGGCGCGGAAAGAGCAGCTTCTTCGAGCAAGGCCTGCGGCAATTCCTCCGGCAGGGCTTCGGGCTCCATTAGGATGGTATCGTCGTCCAGGGCCCGGCCCGGGCAGGGGCAAAAGGGTATACCCGCTAAAGATAAACATACCAATAAAACAATGGAGAGATTACTTAACCTCATAATCTGCCTCGCTTTGAAAATAAGCCTTCTCTTCGGCCGAAGCGCTCGCCATACCTGTAATAATTTTCGGGGTTATGAATATGACCAGTTCGGTTTTCTGTTTTTCTTTTGTCTTTGTAGCAAACAACCCCCCGAACACGGGCGTTTTCGCGAAACCCGGAAGTCCCGTGGCGTCGTTTGTATCAGTCTCGGACAATAGACCGGCAATGATAATCGTGTTTCCGTCTTTTACCTTTACCACTGTCTCTGATTCCGATGTCCTTACTATCGGCACCCTTGTGCCTGCCGTTGTCTCCAGCACCTCTTTGACAGAGCTTACTTCCGGTTTTATCCTCATGGTTATAAAACCGTCCGTGCCTATTGTAGGCACCACAACGAGCTTAACACCCACATCAATAAAATTAATGCTTTCGGAAGTGACCACGGTTGTCTCGCTCTGGCTCTGGGTAGATGTCACATACGCCTCACGCGTGCCGACAAGTATCTTGGCCTCTTCTTTATTGACCGCGACTATCCTTGGCCTGTTAAGTACCCTTGTGTCGCCGTATTCGGCAAGCATATTCATCACCACATTATAATTGTCCTTTGATAATGTGCCTATATTTATCTTGCCGTAGCTTGCGAGCGCTGGCGTAACCGGGAATTTCGCCGTCAGGTCAAGGTTATCCATACGCGCGGACTGGAATATCTTTTCCCATTCAATACCGCTTTGGAAATCATCGCTTATGTCAACCTCAACTATCTCGCCTGTTATAAGCACCTGTCGTGACTGCTCATCAAGCTCCCGCAAAAGCCTGCCGATACGCTCAAGCCTTTTCGGCAGGTCATATATTATGACCTTACTGCTCCTCTCATCCACTATTATCTTGCCGAGTTCCGGCGTGATCAAGGGCTCTAAATAGTTTTTTATATCCGCGATGCGCGCGTAGTTGACATTATACACAAGACTCCCGGGCGGAGCGTCAAGCTCATTTAACGCCTCCATTATAGCGCTCATAGCCTGCGGGGTATCGGTGATAACGATAGTGCCGGTCGCGGGTTCGGATACTATCTGCCCTAGATCGGACTTTAGGAAATTTATCACCGCCATCGCGCTTTCCGGCGTGGCATACGAAAGCTTTATCGCGCGCGTCTCTTTTCTGTCCCAGAACTTCCTGCCGTAGGCCTTTTCATACTCACTCGCGGTCATGACCTTCATCAGGTTGCCCTTTCTTTCATAAGCGAGATTCTGCTTGGTCATAATAACATCGAGGGCGTTTTCAAAGCTTAGGTTGTCTATCAGCACCGTTACCCGGCCCTGCACCGCGGGGGTAGTAATTATCGTTACGCCGCTTTTAGCGGACAGGACCTTGAAAAGCTCGTTAATATCAACTCCTTTGAGGTCAAGATATACGCCGTCGATATATTCGCGCCTTTGGTCAACCGTCTCCGGCGGACCTGCCTCGAGAGGAACGCCTTCGGCGCGCGCGAAACCCAGCGCCGGATGGGCCGTAAAAAACAGACAGCATAAAACCGAACAGCGCCATGCCCTCATCTTAATTCGTAGTCCCTTGACCCGTCTTTTGTTGATACCTGCAATACGACTGAATTACGCGATACCTCTTTTACCCTGCAATTCTCGCCAAGCGAATCGCCTTTTTTGACAACCAATGTCCTAAAATCCCTGTCGCTTTCGACCATAGCCTCGGGCGTTTGGGACCATATAATGCCTACCAGCCTGTATATGCCGATTTCATCTTCGATATTCGCTTCCTGCTCAAGCTCATAACTGGCTTTAGCGCCAAAGGGTAAAAATATATCCCTCTCCACACCCTGCTGGGGGATATTACCGCGTGCCTCAAGCTGGCCCTGGGACACCTTTATCAATCTCTGCACCTGCGTAATATCGGATGGATGGAGAATAACGCCCGCGCCCGGCGATAATGCTGGGGCAACAAACAACACATAGAAAAAAACCGCGCTGGCTAAAAATGCCAGCGCAAAAAACGGCCTGTTGGCATATGCCAGATCAAACTTCGCCGGCCTTAACCTCGCGAACAGCTCTAAGGGCTTAAATCCGACAACCGGCCTTTTGCCCGCTTGCCTAACCGGCTTCGCCTGGACTGTCTGGCCCGGCTGGGTCTGTCCGTGGGTTGAAGCGTATTGGCCTTCAAGTAATTTCAATAGTCGTTCGTCCGAGGTCTGTTTATCCATTTTTCAAATTACACTCCTGGCTATAACCTCTCTTATGGCAGAACCGTCTATAAGCATCTTATCGCTTACGAGAAGACCCCTTAAGGCATTATGGCATATAAGGTTTATCCTGCGCGGATACCCCTGGCTATGCCTGTAGATCTCGCTTATCGCCTCGTCTGTAAATAACAGGGCTGACGGGTTAAGCCCGGAATGTTCCATGCGGAAATTAATGAAGTCCTTCGTTTCCGCCTCATCTAAGGAATTTACCACGTATTTCAACACTATCCTGTCAAAAAAGTTTTTCATTTCCTTGATACGGGGCAAAAGCTCCATCTGGGAAAACAGTACAAGCTGAAGCAGCTTGAAATCATTTGTCTCGTAATTCAGCAGTACACGCAGGGTCTCAAGAGACGCCGAATTAAGCTTCTGCGCCTCGTCAATAACAAGAACGATGGTCTTGTTGTCCTCAACGCCTCTTTGGAATAAAAATTTCTTTATCGTCTCCTTATAATCAAGTATTGTCGGCAGGCCTTCTATCTGGTCCTGCAGGTTAAAGGTGCGGACAAGGGATTGCAGGAAAAGCTCTTCACTGCCGGCGGTAGGGTCCATTATCATATAGAATAATACGTCCTCGCGCTCTTTAAGCATCTGAAAAAGTTTGCGCGACAGAGTGGTCTTTCCGACACCCACATCGCCTAAGATCACGCTCCAGCCGCGCCTTAGGCGTATCTCTATCAATAGCCTTGTAAGCGCGGCCTTATGTTCATTGGATTCAAAGAAAAATTCCGGGTCAGGGCTGTTTGAAAAAGGCTCTTTCTTTAACCCCAGCGCGGCATAATAGCTCATTTATCCTCCCTCAACAAGCCGCAGATAAGCCGCAGGGAATACCCCTGGCTTTTGAGCTCCGAGAGTTTTTTAAGCCGCAAGCTGACATCTTTTGAATTATACAAACGGCTGTTGGCTATCCTCTTTTCCACTTTTAAAAGCCCGAGATTGGTATAATAATTAACAGTCTGATATGATATATCGTGCATCTTGCTTATTTCTACCGGTGTGATAAGGGCTTTAGCCATCGCGTCTTCCTCCATAAAAGATAAGCCGGGCATCCGGGCGCGCGGCATAATCCGCCCGGAGGTTATTATAGTAAATTATAGCATCTCTTGTCATATCATATATAATCATATAAGATGTTATATTCCTTGTCAAGCGCATTATGCCGATATCGCTATTTAAAAATAGCTGGAGGAACGCTGTAAGGCGCGACGAAAAATCTAATACTGCCTTCACTTGCTTCACCCCCCAGATCCTTCGCTATTGAGGCGTGCCTCGATTAGTCCCGCTCTGAATGACGCATGGCTGCATCTACAGACGTTTTGAAACTTGAGCACCACACTGTCCCCAGCTTAAGCACGACAGTGTACCCTCTAAGGTAAAGTGACGTATGTGGTATCCCCCATGTTTAATGGAGGAGCACCGTAAGG
>JBAZLY010000030.1:0-11894 GCA_041650035.1 Candidatus Omnitrophota bacterium
GACATCTCTCATTGTAATATTGCCGACAAGTTCTCCGTCTATCAAAGCAGCGGGCGCATTATCGCACATGCCTATGCACCCGGTCTCTTTAAGGACTATTTTTTTATCTTTGCCTGCCCCGCCTTTTTTTATCTTCAAGGCCTTTTCAAATTCTCTTTCTATCTTCCTACTGCCTGCCATAATATTAGACATACAATTACTTATTCTGATCGTGTGCCTGGCTTTCGGGCCTGAAGTAAGAAAGGCGTAAAAGGTTACTACGGAATACACTTCAACAGGGTGTATCCCGAACCTGTCGGCGGTCTCCTGCATATCCTTATCCGATATATATCCCTTTGCCCGCTGTATACCTTGCAATACAGGCAATAACCTTGAGCGTGTCTCGTCACATATGACAACTTCTTTTCCATCCTTTATCGTCCTTTTGGCTACAGCACATTGCTTAACCATGACCTAAGCTCCTTGTCTATTTTTCAACGATTGAATTGACCTTATTTATAAGGTCTTCCGGACTGACAGGTTTTTCAAGAAAACCAGCGCAAGGCAATGTTTCATCACAACCGACATAATCATATCCAGTAACCTTGCTTACGCCGCTAAGCATTATTATAGGCGTGCGCAGGCCTTTGCTCTTAAGCCTTGCCGCAAAGGCTATTCCGTCATCGGCCTCCTGCATCATAATATCAAGAAATATAATATCAAAGACCTCTTTGTCTATAAGCGATTCGGCATCCGTTACATTGTGGACCATAAACACGCTATGCCCGTTTGCCTCAAGCACAGCCTTGCCTGCCTCGGTAAATTCCCTGTCATCATCTACCATTAAAATCCTGGCCATAGTATCCTCCTGATTTTCCACCGATACGATAAAACCCCGCCTCATATGCCAGCATATTACCCCCTGCCGGCAGGTTGCCTGCCGGTATCCATGCGCCAGGTGTAATTAGCGCTCTGTTCAGGCAAAAAAAGTAAGCGTCTCAAGCGCGCGGGAGAGGTCCACATCTTCAACCTTGACGTCCTCCGGCACATTAAGTTTAACAGGGGCAAAATTCATTATGCAATGTATGCCGGATTTTACAAGCATATCGGAAACAAACTGCGCCTGGCCGGCAGGCGTTGTTATGATCGCGATGGATATCTTCTTTGACACGACAGTATCGGCCATATTCTCTATTGGCTCAATACTAATACCGGCTATTGTCTTGCCTATCTTTCTTGCGTTGATATCAAAGGCGGCAACTATATTCAGCCTGTCCTTGGCAAAGCCCGGATATATCATCAATGCCGAGCCTAATCTGCCGGCACCAACAACGCACATGTTCCAGTCCTGGTTTTTTCTTAGTATAGATTCAAGGGCCTTTTTTAATTCATTGGCATTGTAACCAGCCCCGCTTGTGCCAAAGGAACCGAAAAAACCCAGATCCTTTCTGACCTGGGCATCGCTTAGGTTGAGCCTTTCGCCTATAGTAGACGAGGATACCGTGCGTATATTAAGCCCGGATAATGCCTTGACCTCTCTTAAGTAAGCAAATAACCTTGATATGGTCCCTACGGGGATCTTCTTTTCTCTCATATGAACCGCGGTTGGTTTCGAACTTGTAATTAATTTCACAAATTCTGTGCTTTTTTTCACGAATAGAGTTTTATATTACATCTTTACTCCGGCCCTGTCAAGAATAAAAAATAAAGGATAAAAAATAAATAAACCATATAAACCACAGGTTTTGCCCTCAATAAGCACACAGGTTGCGCTAACCCACGGTTACGTAAATTATAAGTTAAGAATTTATCATGATAACACGAGCGGTTATTTGAAGATAAAGCCCGTCTCGCGTGACCACAACAAGAGATCCAGCTCATCAAGCGGTATCCTGACGGTTTTGGAAAACTGCCTCATACGGTCTTCCAAATATAGATAGGTTTTTTTATTGATAGATGGGGGTATTTCTTTTATGACATTAAATCTTTTCAGGTTCTTCAATATATGCGTATCAAGTATAGCCAGGTTACGGCCAAGGCCTATATTGCGTAAAAAATGGCTGGCCTCCTTATACCCAATTCCTTTGATATTGGAGACCAGCCGCTCCCTTGCCTTGTCAGACTCGGCGTTAAGGATATTTTGAAACCTCCCACCGGGGCTTTTCAAAAAAAAATCCCTTGCCGCCGTCAGATACAAGGCCTTATTATTATGAAACCTGACTATGCCTTTTATGCTCGCGGCAATCTCTACCCTGGCCCCGCGAAACAACAGGCCTTCTGTTTTTAATTTCTTAACGGCCCTGGCCCCGTTTAATGCCTTGGAGCCTGGGGTAAATATGCAAAACGCAAGCTCTTCAAATATCTGTTTGGGCGTAAGCGGTAATGGCCGCTTGAAAGACTTTAGCCTTTTAACTATGCCTGTCCTTTTAAGCTTATATTCATCTAAAAGGTCTTGAATATTCATATATACTGCGCGGCCGCCTATGTTTTTTCAAAAATGGTTTACGATGTAATCAAACGCGGACAGTGCCGCCTTGGCGCCCTCGCCGGCAGCGATTATTATTTGTTTTTCGGGCACATCAGTTACATCGCCGGCGGAAAAAACCCCGCTTACGCTTGTCTGACAAGCGCAGTCTATCTCAATTTCGCCCAAACTGTTCTTTCTTATGTCCTTGGCAAAACCGGAATTAGGGGTAAGCCCTATCTCAACAAATACGCCTTCAAGAGGTATGCGCGTCTGCCCCTGCGGCAAAGAAACGTCTATACCTGTCACGAAATTATCGCCTACAATACCTTGCACAATGGCATCATTGTATATCGTGACATTCGCTGCTTTTTCGAGAGCCTCTTGTAAAATAACGTCTCCGGCAAGCGCCATGGTATTGTTGATAACGCTGACGCGGCCGGCAATCCTTGAAAGCGCTATAGCGGCCGAAAGGGCGGAGTTACCGCCGCCTACAACGGAGACCCTTTTGCCGGCAAAGAGCGGCCCATCACATGTAGCGCAATAGGCAACACCTTTATTCCGGAATTCTTCTTCGCCGGGGACATCCAGCATTTTCGGCGTCTTACCCGAGGCCACAATTACGGCCTTGGCGCCATAAGAATCTTTACCGGTTTTTACGGTTAAGATACCGTCGCGCTTGACAAGGGATTGGACAGCCTCGTCTTCGCTTACGTTTATCCCATAAACTTTTATGTGCTCTCTGAATTTGTCGGATAACTGCGCCCCGGTGACAATATTATATCCGGTATAATTCTCTATATCCGCGGTCCATAATGTCTGGCCGCCGATGTCCTTGCTTAATACCAAAAGGCTCATCCTCTTGCGGGACGCGTATATAGCCGCCGTAATCCCTGCGGGGCCGGCGCCGATTATTATAAGATCATACATCATCATATACCCAATTTACGGCTTATTGCGGCCTTGTCAAATCCGATTATAATATCGCCGTCTATATCTACTACAGGCACGCCCATTTGAGCGCTTTTTTCAACCATTTCATCCGCCTTGGCAGGGTCCGAGGCCACGTCAATATCCTCAAAAACTATACCATTATCTTTTAGAAAGGCCTTGAGCCTTAAACAGTGTGGGCAGGTGCGGGTGCTATATACTATTATCCTTTGTGCCATAAACGCCTCCTTTAGATATATTATCTCTTATGCCCCATATCTTTCTGACATGGCTTTTTTCCTGCTCTATTATCAACTCCAAAAGGGCCTTGTCCTTATCAGGAAGCATTCTTTTCATCTGCTCATACAGCAATATAGAATCCTTCTCCATCCCAAGGCTGAAATCAACGGCATCCTTTATTGAATCTATCATCGATGTCCTTTCCCTGAAATCATCATCCGATTTAAACAGGCAGCCGCCGGCTACGGCATTAAAATAAGAGAGATACTCCTGTCCATACGCCTCGCACGGCTCATGACCTGTTATCGAAGATAATATAGATTTAAAATCCCTCTCATGCCCCTTCTCTTCTTCCGCCATATCGCTAAAAAACCGGGCGACAGTCTTATCTGCCCATCTTTTAGAGAAACTATAATAAAAATTAGCACCATTTTTCTCGATCTCAATAGCAACTTCAATAATATCGCTTACCGAATATCTATTGTCCATATCAATTCCCTGTCTTTTCCATAGGCTGGCCGCAGCATACAAGCTCTCCGCCGCCTACCTTGGTTACCGTGACCTCATTGCCGCATATGTTGCACCTATAGTGTTCACCGGCCTTTTCGACAGCCATAAATCCTCCTTTGTCAGATAGCCTTTTTAGCGCCGCGATCGCTTGTTTGACGCGCGGATAGATATCGTCACTTGCAAGATATTAATATTTAACAACCTTCAATACGCCCTTTAAGGCGTCTGCGGACGCCTTCAGCTGTTCCTGTTCCACGGGGGATAATTCCAGCCGCAGTATTTTCTTTATACCTGACTTGCCTACCACGCACGGCAGGCTTAAACAGACATCCTTTATACCATAATAATTATCAATCAGCGCGGATACCGGTAGAACGGAATTCTCATCCCTTATAATCGCCTCAACGATCCTGACCAGGGCAAGGGCCACGGCGTAGCATGTGGCTCCTTTTGTGCTTATTATCTCATACGCGGCGTTTCTGACCTCGTCAAAAATACCGTCAAGCTCCCTGTTGTAATCGCATTTCGCGTTGCACAAAGGGCAATATTCCTTTAGTACCATGCCTGCGATATTGGCGTGGCTCCACAGAGGCAGTTCGGTATCGCCATGCTCACCCGCGATATAGGCATGGACATTCCTCGCGTCAATATTGCAATGCCTTCCTATAAGAAACCTCATCCTTGAGCTGTCAAGCACTGTCCCGGAACCGACAACCCTGACCGGCGCGAAACCTGATATCTTAAGGGTAATATATGTAAGAATATCAACCGGATTTGTGACAACAAGCAGGATAGCGTCTCGCGCGGCATTTACGATTTGAGGTATTATGCCCAAGAATATCCGCGCGTTGGCCTGAACAAGATCTATTCTGGTCTGGCCTGGTTTTTGCCGGGCGCCGGCCGTGATAACAACTATATCGGCGCCCCGACAACCCTCATAACCGCTATTGTATATAAAAACAGGTTTTATAAAACTCGCTCCATGGTTGAGATCCATGGACTCACCCCGGGAGAGATCGTTATTACTATCAATAAGCGCTATCTCGCGCGCTATACCGTTAATACTTAAAGCAAAGGCGAACGCTGAACCGACATTACCACAGCCCACGATAGCTATCTTTGGATTCAATGTCTTCACGCAAATACCTCCTGCCGGGACTAACTTATAATTTCCTTAAGTTGTAATATATCATCGATTATAAAATCTGGCTTGGCGCGTTCTATGTCGCACCTTTTTCCGATACCGTATGTCACCGCACAGGTTTTTATGCCCGAGGCCTTTCCGGCCAGGACATCAATATCCATGTCCCCTACCATCAAGGCGCGGCGCTTGTCCTTGAGGCATATCTTTTTAAACAACCTGTCAAATTGGCACCTGCTCGGCTTCAGGCAGCTCGTATCGTCATCGCCGATAATGTTATTGAAATAACGCTCAAGGGCCATCTTTTGCAGTATCATCAATGATGAATTGTGGTTGCGGTTAGTCACAACGGCCTTTTCCTTGTCATAAAAGAAATCAAGTGTCTCTCTAACTCCGGGATAAACATAGACATTATCCGCGGGATGCATCTGGTGATACTGTCTGTATATGTCAAGAGCCTTGTCCTTAAGCTTGCCGGCACCTTCTCCCAGGCAGGCCCTGACCAACTCATTAATACCATTTCCTACACAGGAGACAATATCGTCAAAAGACTTTTCCTTAAGCCCAAGGCGGGAAAGCATGTAATTAGCGGCATTGGCTATATCCTGCCGCGAATCAACAAGCGTTCCATCAAGGTCAAATATGATAATTTTTACATCGCGCATGACAGATATGAGATATATTGACCCGCCGGCAGACGGCTTATGTCAATAACCCGTAAAATCCTCTTTTATTATACGCCCTTCCGGCAGAGACATCCGGTCAATAAGGATTTTCCTTAAACCAGATACCATTGCAGGGGGCCCGCACAAGTAAAAAACCCTTTCGGCATAATCAGGCATCTCTTCTTTTATCATACCGCTGTTGATAAAACCTGTCCTGCCGCGCCATACACCAAGGCCTTCGTCACCGGCAGAGGTAAGGGTATATACTATCTTCAGCCCCTTGCCGCTTTGCGCGATCCGATCAAGGTCTTTCTTAAAAATAATATCACTTAGGGTGTTATTGCCGTATAAAAGAACCGCGTCGGAGGATATGCCTCTGTCAACAATATATTTGAATATACTTCTGATAGGGGTTATACCTATCCCGCCGGAAAGAAAGGCCGACTTTCTCGGAACACCTTCATAAATAAAATTGCCGAGCGGGCCTTTTATCCTAACGGCATCACCCTGTTTAAGCCCTGCCAAAGCCTTTGAAAAATCACTGCCCGTAAGGCGCTTGGTAAATTCAACATAGCCTTTTTCAGTCGGAGAATTTGAAAACGAAAAATGCTTGACCGCCTCCCTGCCGTTTACACTAATACCCACAAAAAAGAACTGCCCGGGCCTGAATACAAATCCGTCAGCGTCGGCAAACCTGAAGCTCTTGACCCCGGGGGCCCTATCAATAATATCAATAACGCGAGTATCAAACGACATCATATTTTATATTACCGTTTCATTGAACCAGGCGCCGTGTATATTGCATAATGCAATAACCTGTGCCCTTGTCCCGGGCCTTTTAAGGTGCAGGCAGGCGGCGGGATTGGGTATCTCCGGCATAAGATGCGCGCGTAGAACAAATCTTTTGTCCACATAAAAATCTATGTGTTGAATATAATGAACTGCCTCCATCGGGTGTTGGACCCGGCCCAATCTGGCGTGAACATCCAGGCACCCTTCAGGAACAATACCACATATTTTTTCCACAGCGACTACAGGTATGTGTTTTTTTTCAAGCTCCGTCTCGCCCGGCCTTTCTTCCGGTGAGCGCATAGCAGATACGTCTTCAATAAACGCCTCTTTCGCGGCGCCGCATACCGGACATCTTTCGGGTGCTAAGTCAAAAGCTATATACTTGCACACCTTGCAGACATAACCTTTCATTTTTCACCTCCGGTTTTTTCAGTTTGGCCCTTTCATATCGTGCCGGTAAAAACCGCCATGGCTTCTGGCATATCAATAATTTTCACAAAGCACTTCATAATACGCCTGCGGATGCAGGCAAGCAGGGCATTTTTCAGGCGACTGTTTTCCTTCATGCACGTAGCCGCAGTTACGGCATTTCCATTTAACTACATTAGGTTTTCGGAATACCGTATTTTCTTTCACATTTTTAAGCAGTTTACGGTATCTTTTTTCATGTTCCTCTTCAACCTCGGCTATCTCCTTGAATTGGGCGGCAATCTCCTCGAAACCCTCCTTTAGGGCCTCCTCTTCGGCATTTTTGTAGAGCTTTGTCCATTCCTCGTTTTCGCCGTTGGCCGCGGCGGCAAGGTTTTGGGCGGTATCCGCAATTATACCTGCCGGATATACGGCCTGTATCTGGACATCGCCGCCTTCCAAATACTTGAAAAATCTTTTAGCGTGTTCTTTTTCATTTTCGGCCGTCTCAAGGAATATAGCCGCTATCTGTTCATAGCCCGCCTTTTTCGCTATACCGGCAAAATACGTGTAACGGTTCCTGGCCTGTGATTCGCCGGCAAATGAGGCCAATAGATTTTTCTCTGTATTTGTCCCTCTAATGCTTTTCATGCCTCTTCTCCCTTCCTTTTCATATCATGTTTACCAATATCGGCCGGGGCAAGGTCAATAACCTTGTCCACATCCATCTCTATTATGTATTCCGGCTCGGGCAAAATGGCCTCCGGGTGACCGGCATGCCCCCTGTCCCCTTTTACGTTCTTCATCAGCCTGCCGGATAGCCTTGAGGATATTTTCTTGTTCCAGGCCTTAAGTATATCCTGCTGTATGTCCTTTTTATCCATTATCCTGGCATGCCCCTTTAAGGAATACCCTATAAACTTATGCTCATCAACAACCGTAAGGCTGATAACCGGATTCCTCTTTAGGTTTGCATGGGTCGCCTGCTTATAAAGGTCTAAGAGCTGTATATGCCCCCGCACGTCAATATTAATTATGCCTTTGCAGGAATTATGCACATAACCGTATTCATCGATAGTAGATATCACGGTGTAACCCTGCTTATTTAAAAAATGGGCCACCTCATCGCTTATGCGCATAGAGTCCGCCTTTTAATACAAAACAGGTTTAATCAGGTCAATATACACGGGCGAAATAACTGCAATAACAAAAAAAAGATATAAAAAATCCAACAATACTGACATACCAAAAGACCTTTGCCATAAGGGGATTTATGTCCATCAACAAATTTACCACCCTCATGGTTATAACCGATATAAATCCGATAAAGAACAATACCCGCGATACCAGCGGTTCTTTGCATTTTCTTAATATGGCACAATCATTGCATGCGAATCTGCCCTTTTCCTTCATGCAGACACCCTCAAACCGATACCACTTGCCTGACTTCCGGTATCCGCCTCTTTAATTCACTCTCGATACCCTGTTTCAGTGTCATCTGGCTCATAGGACAGCCTGCGCAGGCCCCTTTCAGCCTTACCTTTACCGTGCCGTCGCCGCTTACGCCAATCAGTTCCACATCCCCTCCGTCGGCCTGCAAGGCCGGCCTTATCATGTCAATAGCCTCTCTAATCTTTTTTTCAAGCATTTATATCCTCCTTCGCGATAAGCACGATAACCCAGATCAATGTAAACAATTATTTCCGGTTTAAAAGCGCGGAATCTATGACCGCAAGCGCCTTCGCGTCATTTTTTGCCTCTTTTATCCTTTTTAATATTGAGGCTGGTGTCGCTTCTTCTTCAACCTGTTCTTTTACAAACCAGCTTATGAGCCTAATAGTGTCTTCATCGCCCTCTTTTTTGGCGGCATCAAAAAGACATTTTATCATACCTGTCACAGCTCTTTCATGCGCGAGGGTCTTTTCAAAAAGCTCTTGGGCACACTGATAATCCTGGACAGGTGCCTCAATCTCATCCAATAAAACGCGCGCGCCTTTTTCCAGCAAAAAATCATACATCCTTTCGGCATGTTCCAGCTCTTCCCTGAACTGGCATTTAAACCAGCTGGCAAATCCTTTAAGGCCTATTGAATGAGCGTAAAAGGCCATGCCGAGATAGAGATAACCGGAATATATCTCTCGATTTATCTGATATATAATTTTGTCGGCTATATTCTTACTAATCATGATTTCCGCCCCTTTTCTTTGAGCAATATATATTTAAAAATGGGCCTTTTAAGGTCATGCCCGGGACTGCATACGGCAGCCCTCCTTGCAGTGGGCGACCTGTCTTAGCATCCACTTTTTAATATACATTATATCACCTCCTTTGGCTTAGAATTTTTTCCGGCATATTCTTCCAAAAGCCCGATAACCCGGTCTTTGCATTTACCGCATACAGTACCCGCCTTCGTCCTTTCCTTTAGGAGCTGGTATGTCAAGGCCCCTTTAAGAACGGCGTTTTTTATCTGTTCATCCGTAACATCCATGCACCGGCATATCACCCGTGCCCTGCCCGTTTTAATATTATTTATCATGCCGCTTCTTTTGTAATAATCGTCTATGGCCGCGCGCAGGGCCTTGTCTCCGAGAACGGAACAGTGTATCTTGTGCTCGGGTAGCCCGCCAAGCTGTGCCGCTATATCCTCGGGTGATATATTATACGCGTCCTCAACCTTCATGCCTTTTACCTTCTCTGATAAAATAGACGTGGAGGCTATGGCACTGGCGCAACCAAATGTCTTCCATCTGCAATCGGTGATCACGCCTCTTTTATCAACCTTTATTACCATCATCATCTGGTCACCGCATTTTACGTTGCCGACAAGGCCCTTGCCGTCTTCCGTATATGAGGCCTCGTCTGACAATATGTTCCTCGGATTGGCAAAATGATCCTTTACGATATCTGTATAGACCCACTCTACGGGTTTAGTCATATAGAATTATCCTGTTTTTTAAAATACGAAGACGACATATTACGCACCTTGTTTATTACAAGAAGGAGTTTTTCTGTTACATAATCGATGTCGGCATCCGTTGTATCTCTGCCCAGGCTGAAACGTATGGCCCCATGGGCGTCTTCAGCGGACATACCTAAAGCCAAGAGAACATACGAAGGCTCCAAAGAACCCGAGGCGCATGCCGAACCTGTTGAAACCGCTATACCCTCCATATCAAGATACAGCAGTACCGCCTCTCCTTCAGCGCCCTTAAATGAGACATTTAATGTCCCTGGAAGGCAATCCTTCGGGTGACCGTTAAAACTTACACCGTCTATATTATCCTGTATAAAATCCTTTAACCTTTGCTTTAGCCGCGCAAGCCGCCGCGCCTCCTGGGCCATCTCATCTTTCCTACAGGCTATAGCGGCCGCCATACCTATGATACCAATAGTATTTTCCGTGCCTGCCCTGCGGCCCTTTTCCTGGTGACCGCCTCGTATAAACGGACAGAAAGGCGCCTTTGATCTGGCATACAAAGCGCCTATGCCTTTTGGCCCATATATCTTGTGGGCGGAAAAAGACAAAAAATCAACCCCAAGCTCATTCACGTCAACAGGCAGTTTACCCACAGCCTGGACAGCGTCTGTATGCAGTAACGCGCCCATGCGATGCGCCATGTCGGAGATACTTCTAATATCCTGTATAGTCCCTATCTCATTGTTTGCCGTCATTATTGAAACAAGCATGGTCTTTTCGGTTATCATATCCTTCAGCCGGCCGAGATCAACCTTGCCGAACCGGTCAACCCCTGCCCTGACCACGGGCATTCCCTTTTGCTCTATGCATTTGGACGTCTCAATTATACACGGGTGTTCTATATCGGAGACAATAACCTCGTGCCTGCCGCTGCATTTGGCGCCACAGAGCGCGGAACAGCATGAAACCATATTTAATACGGTATTGTTCGCCTCTGAACCGCTGCCTACGAATATAATCTCATCTGGTTCGGCATTGATAAACGACGATATATCGGCCCGCGCCGCCTCTATCGCGGCCTTTGATTGCCTGCCGAAAAAATGAAGGCTTGAGGCATTGCCATAGATATCGAATAACCCGTTAATAGCCTTTTTTACTTCAGGATGAAGCGGGGTCGTAGCGTTATTGTCAAGATATACCTTTTTGTCTTTCATTTTTTAAACGCCTTTTCCTTTCTGCGTAAAAGCAAAAGTCCCTTAAGCGTATAAAGCTTCAGGTAATCCCCGATAACGGCCCTAAGCCCCAGCCAAAGCCCCTTGACCCTGCAATCATCAAAATGAACACAACGCCTTCTCCTGGCCCGGGGCCTTTCACAGACAAGCTGCAAAACACTTTTTTCTACCGCCGATACAATATCTATTGCCGTTATCTCCACGGGCCGCCTGGAGAGCACATAGCCCCCTTTTGACCCTCGGGCGCTTTTTACTATGCCGGATCTTTTTAGCGCGCGGAGTAATTGCTCGACATAATCATACTCTATGCATTCCCTCTTAGCAATAAGGCCAACCGGGGTAGGCTTATCCTGCTCATACCTATCTGCTAATATAACGGCGCATGAAAGCGCGTAATCCAGACGAGAACTTATTTTCAATGCGTCTTACCTCATGATGTGTTTTATAATCCCTAACCCAATGAATATACAATATCCGCTCTTTTTTGTCAAGTATTATTTTAATGAGCACATAAGTTACGCGCCCACAGGAAAAGCGTAACTTATAAGTGCGAATTAATCCTGAGGATACGACAGCCGAGAGTATCCGAAGGATCTAAGACTATGCACATAAGTTA
>JBAZLY010000031.1:0-11889 GCA_041650035.1 Candidatus Omnitrophota bacterium
AAGCAAATGCGGTTCAAGGCTTATCGCGCAGGACTTTATAGCCTCGGGGAATTCCCTTAACAGGCGCATTATCTCCAATTCCTCTTCCGAGTCCAACAGGGAAAGCAGGCGGTCCCTGTCATCATCCTCAACAATGCCTATCTTATCCTTATTGTTAAGTATACCGCATATCCTCGCATGCGCATATTGTATATAATAAACGGGGTTTTCAATGGATTGTTTTTTCGCTAAGTCAAAATCAAAGTCCAAATGACTGTCCCTGCGGCGCGTTAAGAAAAAGAACCTCGTCGCATCGCGGCCGGCCTCATCCATAACCTCGCGCAACGATATAAATTCGCCTTCTCTCGTGGACATGCGCACCGGCACCCCGCGCCTTGACAAAGTAACAAGCTGGATAATAAGTATCGCTAAGATATCTGGGTCCTTACCCATAGCCTGGCAAGCGGCCTTCATCCTATTTATGTAACCATGGTGGTCCGGACCCAAAAGGTCTATCAACAAATCATAACCCCTTTGCAATTTGTCTTTATGATACGCTATATCAGGGGTTATATAGGTATAGCTGCCGTCACTTTTGCGCAGGACCCTGTCCTTGTCATCACCAAATCTGCTTGACAAAAACCACAAGGCAGAGTCCTTTTCATACAATAGGCCCTTTTGCCCTAACTCCTGAAGCGTCTTTTCTATCTCGCCGGACCTGCCCAGACTGCGCTGGGAATAATAACTGTCAAATGCAACCCCAAAATCGTTAAGGTCCTTTTTTATGCCTTCCATGATATGCGAAACGCCAAAATCACAAAAAAGGCTTATATTCTTTTCATTGGGCTCAAACATATCACGGCCGTATTTATCCATAAATATCTTCGCGATATCATATATATATCCGCCCTTATAACCGTTATCGGGAAACGCCGCCGGCTTGCCGAGAAGCTCGCAATACCTCGCATGAATGGATCTGCCAAGAATCATTATCTGGTTACCTTCATCATTCAAATAATATTCCCTGTCCACCTCGTGGCCGGCAAAATCCAATATATTAGCCAAGACATCACCTATGGCAGCCTGTCTGCCATGCGCCACACTTAAAGGCCCTGTAGGGTTGGCGCTAACAAACTCAATCAATATCATTTTAGCCTTTACGCCTTCCGGCCTGCCAAAATCACCCCCCCTACTGTTTATCTCATTTATCACCGAATACAGATAACGCCGCGAAAAATAAAAATTAATAAAACCCGGTCGCTTGACCTCTATTTTGGATATGAGATAATCTATGCCGGAATCCTTAAGCCCCTGTCTCAAAGAATCCGCTATACCTTCAGCAGTGCTTAACAGGTCAAGGCCTTTAACTGACTTGCATATCTGCATAGCAATATTGGTGGACAGGTCTCCTAAACTACGGTGCTTTGGTGTTTCGCACACTACTTTAGGCGGGGTGTTTAAACCGCAATCCCCAACCATCGGTCTTATGACAGACTCTATATACCTTGAAAGCCTTAATCTCATTGGGCAAGAATACCTATTATAAAAGAATAGGGGCATCACTGCGTGTTGTAAGCCGATATGCCCCTATTTACCGTCGTTAATCTCTGTAATCTTCGAGTCGCCCCACAGTCTTTCCAGGTCGTAAAACCGCCTCGCTTGACTTTGGAACACGTGAACAATAACATCGATATAATCCAGAACAACCCACTGCCCGTCCCTTAAGCCTTCTCTGCGCGCGGGCCTTATACCGAAACAACCCAAGCGGGTTATGATATGCTCGGCGATAGCTATTGTCTTTATAGAGGACTCCGCCTCCGCCACAATAAAAAAATCGCAGAAACAGTCAATGCCGCTCATATCCAGGATCTTTACGCAAACTGCTTTCTTTTCCAAGGCATAATGGGCAACCGCCAAGGCCTTATCTCTTAAGCACTCGCCCCCTCCGGGGTAAGGCATTCGCCTGCCGCGTTTTTTTACTCCAACCATGAATACCTCAGAGGCATCAGCCGAGTATAAAAAAGAACATTACTTATTTGCCCAGTATCCTATACATGCCTGTGCCGCAATCAGGGCACTTGCCTTTCATGGCCTTGCGGCCGTTCTTCATGGAGACTTCCTTCGCATCCTTAATCTCTTTTTTTGATTTGCACTTAACGCAATAAGCCTCTGCCATACTTCCTCCTTTTTATTTTGAGGTATTGTAACACAGCATAATTACTTAGTCAAGATATTTGGGGTTTTAACTCCGGGGCTGGAGGTTTGGGCGTTTTCCTGAAAGCCCTCAACGCCTGCTATGATACAGCGTATCATTGATAACTTATGGCTATCTGCAGTGTCTCCTTGTCACTAGTTATCCCTCTTGGAAAGGGCGGAAACGGGGCCGCCTCCATTATGCTTTTTATGCCTAATTGCGATAAACCCGCATTATCCCCCTTTGATATCACCGGCTTAGAGACAAGCTCACCATTAGAATTAATATCAAACATTATAAAAACCTCTCCGCGCAGAGTAGCATCGCTGCCTTGTTGTTCAACCTTTTTATTGATTATTGAGGCTATCAGGCAATAATATTCATCGGCATCCATATCCTCTGTCAGGGGGGCAAAAACATCAACATTGTCCACTGCTTTTTCCTGCGCTACCTTATTCACAGTTAGCAGGTCATTGGCCTCTTGTCCTGATATAATATGGGGCGTAAGGAATATGACCAACTCCGTCTTTTCGGGATTCGTGCTATCCCCGCTGCCAATCGTCCTTGTCCTGAACAGATTACCGATCAGGGGTATATTGGCAAGGCCAGGCACCTCCCTCAAGCTCTCCCTTATATTCTCCTCCATCAAGCCCCCTATGAGTACCGTTGAGCCGTCCTTGACCATAACAGTCGTCTCTGTAGTAGTTGTCTTTACAATAGGTATCACATTACCACTGCTGGCGATCTGAAAATCCCCTATCTTGGAGCTTACTTCGGGTTTGATCTTCATTGTTATATAATTTTCATCGTTGATCGTGGGTGTTACTATGAGTTTTATTCCGAGGTCTATAAAAGTCACGTTTTCAGCTTCTATATTACCCGTGCCTCCGCTTCCCTGACTTATGGTGCGGGTAGCATACGGTTGGTTGGTCCCCACAAGTATGCTGGCCTCTTCATTATTTAATGCCACGATGCGGGGGGATGAAAGCAGATTAGTCTTGCCATATTCCCTTAAGGCCTGGATAACGGCCTGATAACCTTCGGTGGCAAGATTGCCTATCTGCAGCGCCCCGCCGTTGGCCGTGGTCATAGCAGTCGGTATAACCTGCTGTTGGTCACCATATCTTAAACTTACGCCAAGGGTAGCAACCTGATGCAGTTTGCTTTGCATTTTCGTAAAAATCGCGTCCCAATTTATGCCCGTGTTATAGTCATCGTTCAATGTAATCTGCAAGACCTTGGCCTCAATTATGACCTCTTTGTGTTTTTCGTCAAAGGCCTCGATCAGCTTATCAAAAACAGGTATCTGATTTTTAAGGTCGGTCACCGCTATCTTATTTGTACGTTCATCAATGTGGATACTGCCGGTATTCTTGGTCAGTATCTCGCTAAGCCTATCCTTCAGGTCGTTGGCCTTGGCATATTGGAGATTATAAACCTTTGTCATAAGGGGCACGTCAAGGGCGAGGGCGATCCTTTCCATCTCGGCAACAGCCTCGGGTATATCCATAAGCACTATCGTCTCCGAAACATCGTCAGATACAACCTTGCCGATATTCGTTTTAAGCTGCGATACGGATTTAAAAACCTCCGCTGCCGTAACATTCTGCAATTTTACAGATTTAACGACCCTTCTGTCTTCATACTTCTTCCCATACATGAGCTCATAATCGCGTTCGGTCATTACATATATGATATTGCTGCGTTTTTCGTACGCCAGGCCATTAGCCGCTATTATTATTTCAAACGCGTCCCATATGTCAACGCCTTTCAGGAAAAGGGTGACCTTGCCGGTAACGTTCTTGCCCGCAATAATATTTATCCCGCCCTTCATAGATAATAATCTGAAGACATCCAGGATATCCATACCCTTGATATCAAGCGAGAGTTTTTCCCCGGATATGTTCTGCGGCTGCCCGGGGCCTTGCGCGTAAATAACCCCGCATGGATTAATACATATTATCGTTGTCAAAAATATTATGAATAACGCCTTCATAGCGCATCCTCCTCGTGTCATAACGACAGGGTCAGTGTCTCTTCTTCGCAACCCAGGACAACTCTGCCGGCAGATATACCTTTTACCTCTAAACCGTTTACCATCTCGCCTTCTCTTAAAAAAAGCGTTTGGTTGTTCTTTTTATCCTCAATGATGGCCTGAGGCATATCTCCAGGTATTACGCCGACAAGTTTCAAATCATTTGAGCGCTCATCCAGCCTTGCGGATTCCTGGGCCTGCGTCTTCCTTTTTTCAGCCGCCGGCGGGGCAAACACAGCCTTATTGCTAATAAGCCTCTGATAATCATCTAATGAATTCTTATTCGCGGACTTGGGCTCTGGGATGTCAATACCATCACCATGTGTTTCTGCCTGCGTATTACCCGTGGAAGGGCCGTCGGATATAGCCGCGATCAACTGCTTAAGATTGGCCACATCCTTGTCCTCCTTGGCATCGGCACCACGGAGAACAATATAAATACCGGAAATCAATAACATGGCAAAAAGTCCAATGACCAGATAATAAGGGTTAAAAGGTATCCGCGTCCTGATCCCCTGCATATTATTTATTACACCAATAGCCCCGGCCTTAAGCGGTAATACCTTTTGACGGATTGGCGCTAAAACACCTTTGGATATGCCGGGATCAGCACCGCGGACAGATGCCGGTATTTCCGCACCCACGGCCGGGCCGGGCTGGACACCGGCAGGCTCCAGGGACCTATGCCGATTCTTACCCTTTATTAAACGCAAAAGCCTTTCTTCCGGCGAAATTTCCCTGTCCATTTTACCGTACCTCACGCGCCATTATCTCTTCCACAATTCCCTCATCAACGAATTTTTTATTGCGCATAATTAACATCTCGAGAGCGTCATGGCAAAACATCGAGATCTTTCTCGGATAACCCTGCGTATATTCGTATATATGCCTTATAGCATTATCGGTAAACAACTCCTGTCCCGCGTCGTCATGGCCTGCCTGCTTCAACCTGAAACGGATAAGGGCGCGCGTCTCGGATTCGTCAAGGGGGTTTATGATATATTTTAAATTTATCCTGTCCATAAAGTTCCTTATCCTTCGTATCTTAGGCAGGAGCTCTATCTGCGACAATATGATCAATTGCAACAGTTTAAACTCGTTAGTCTCGTAATTCAGCAATGTCCTTAAGATCTCCACCTGGCTTGGGGTAAGTTTCTGCCCCTCATCTATCAGCAGCACTATGGTCTTTTTCTCGTCAACCCCTTTTTGAAACAGGTATTTTTCCAAGGCATCCTTGTAATCAAGTGTCGAACGGAAAACGGGGTTAACCCCGAACATCTTGGCAAGGCTTGAAAGAAACTGAAACTCGGTCTTATAGCTCGGATCAAGTATCATATGAAAGACAAAATCAGGCTCATCCTTGAACAGTTGGATAAGCATCCTGCTCAATGTAGTCTTGCCTGTGCCCACATCGCCTAAAATAACATTAAGCCCCCTGCGCAGCCTTATAGCGATCTCGAGTCTTTTCAACGCGGAATCATGTGAAGAAGACGGATAAAAGAAATACGGGTCCGGGCTTGTTGAAAAAGGTTCTGATTTAAGGTTTAATGCCTCGTAATAGCTCATTCCGGTCGCCCTCCGCGCCGCAGGATATTATCTTTTATCTTACGCAAAGACACGCCATTTTTCCTTAGCTCGCGTATACCCTTAAGCGAATCAACTGTTGTATCATCAAAAAATCTGAAATTTGTCTCCGGCCCCCGGGCAACCTCCTTTATAAGGCCTATCTTAAGATAAAACTTCAACGTGTCTATGGAATGCCCTGTTACATGCGAAAGGTCTTTAAGCAAGTATATATTCGGCATAATCTTTAACCCCTAAAAATAAAAAATCCAGCGGTGAGCCGGATAGCACATAAATAATTATAATACCCCGCGCAGGAAGCCCACCTTCTCCCTACTTATAGAGTAGTTTACTATGGCTAACCCATCATGTCAATAACTTTTAAGAAAAAATAGTAAAATATCAAAAGCCGCACTCTCTATATAGTGAGCGGTCTTTTAGGGTAACCAAAATCGCCGTTTGGGGGGTAACCATAATTGTTATTAAATAGATATTTTGGAGATAAGCATGGAGGCCCTGATCGATACAGCCTGCTGGCCCCCTCTTGTATTAAGGTTTAATTTATCTATCTTGATAAGTTGGGGGGAATTTTTGATTTCGTAAATAAACTTTATCAGGGCATCCATACCTGATTCCGTTTCTATCTCCACTTCAAATTGCCTGAAATACTGTTTCTGCTTGGCGGGTTTGGGCCTCATACTTGTTATGCTTAATCCTGTCCTCTGGGCTGCCTTTTCAAGCTCATCAAGGACAACCGTAACTGCCTGTTCATCATTAACTGCCCGCTTCAGGCGCTGGGTAAAACCAGCATACTCATCTTCTATCCTGGACTTGTCCTTCATCAGGACAAGGGACTTATGCAATTTCGCCTTGATAAGACCGATCCTGTTATCCACATTATGCCAACGCGTTATCAGCGGTTCCAATAATACGGCGTATACCAGCGACAGCGACACGACAGATATCACCACAGACAATATATATTTTTCCCGAGATGAAAATCTTTTCAACATGAAGATGCGGCCCTCATTTAAATACGCCCTTCGCTTTCCTGCTCACGTTCCGGCACTGCCTTAAAATTACATCTTAACTGAAAATCGACCGATACGGTCTCCCCTGACTGCCTTTGCACTACCGAACCAGTCTGAACATTACTGAATGCCTCCGAGGATTCTATCAATGAAACAAGGCTGAAAACATCCGACATCCTGACAGCTTTACCGCTAAAACGAACTGTCTTTGCCTCGTCATCATAATCAAAATCAATCAACGATATCCCCGCAGGGATCAGATTATACAGATTATATATAACATCTAATGACGAGGCACCCTGCGCCAAATACGATTTTATGCTTTTTAGCCTTTTAAGCTTTGTCTCTAAATGATCCGATGTCTTATCAATCTGCCTATACAGCGCCTCAAGATCCCTTAACAGCCTTTCCTTCCGGCTAACCTTTATAAAATAAACGGTAAAAAGGGCCGCACATATAAAAGTAAAGATGAAAAGCCCTGCCGCAACCCTTTTGAATAACAGCCTTTTTTTGTTTGTCTGCTTGCGCGCGCGCGGTATCAGGTTGATCCCCGCGGTTATGCAGGCCGCACCGCATACGGAACAGACCGAGGAGTTTTCCGGTATGCCGAATTCGCTCAAGGCATTGTCAGACAGCTTGACACCATACAACGGGTTGAAATACGCCGATAAAATATTGGCATCCATCTTTAGGCAATCTAAAAAAACTTCGCCGGCGGCAACAGCGCCTGTCAGGATAATTTTCGTAATGCCGTTGCCCGGGCCATCTTTTTCCTTCAGATATAAGGTGATAGATTGCTTTATCTCATGGAGCAATGCGGCCTGGGGTATGCCTGCCTGCGTGTTGGCACCAAGTAAACCATCAGCACCTAAGGCTATCGACCTGCTAAAACAAAGCCCGGCAGAAGAAACTACCGCTATCTCGGTCGTGTCCGCGTCGATATTTACAAAGCATATATTTTCTCCAGGGCCGGGGGATAGACCTGCCATATCAAGCCAGCCTACCGCGGTCTCTGAACTGAAATAGATCTGTTTAAGCCTTAAGGAATACGCGCCCAACAGGGAATCCAACCGCGTCAACTCTGACTTTGGAGAGATCACCAGCAATATCTTTGAATAACCCTGTTCATCCGTTTCAATTACCCTATAATCAGATACTATATCCTCCTGCGAATAAGGTGTTTGTTTCGTTATCTCAAATGACAACATCTTATCAATCTCGGCCTTAGCGACCGCGGGAAGTTTGATATACCTCGTAATAACCTTTTGTCTTGGAATAATTGCCGTTATCTCGTTAAAGTTGATGCCGTTAGAGGCGATGGTCTCGGCAAAAGCAGATGATATATCCGCTTCGGAAAGTCCTGATACCGGTTTTACGATAAGGCGTATAGCTAGAGGGGCTTTGCCGGAGACGGCAAACTGGGCAAGTTTAATGTACTTTTCATCGACCTGAATAAAAAGCTTATGGTTGACGTTGAAGGCAGAGGTTATTTTCAATGTCCTACTCCTGATACCAAAATACAGCTGTCGGAAAATTCCTTTTATCCGAGAAAAGATAAACCGCCTCAAGGCGTGACTTAACGCCGCTAACATCCGCCGTAACACTGACACGGTAAGTGTCAGAGGCAACACATATCTGTGCGGTGCCGATAGATAATAACTCCCTTATACGGTTATATTCATCCGTTGTTATACTATAAATGTTAGCATACCAGTCAGGGTCTTGTAAATTCTTAATTTCGACTAATCCATTTTCCTGCCGGTCGATCACTTCAGGCCCAAAACCGAACCAGGCATCGTCCTGTGTGCCAATCAAACCGTCTTCCCCCTGTCTGTAACGGGCTATTTTAAACGCCAGTTCCGGAAAATCCTCTCCTATCAAAGCGTTAAGCGCAGCCTCGCTCGCCGTGTTGATATTTACCATGCCATTTCCGTAAACTGTTATATAGGGCCTTATACTGCGAAATATCCCCTCATCCATACCCTTAACAAGAAGGAGTTCATGGATACTATCAAAGGCCGCATTCTTGCATGCGTATGGCGGATTAAGTCCGTTATAATACCTGCTTTCCGCGCCATACAATAAGCCCCTCTCGGATGAGGCAGTCACATCATCCGCGTCTCTCCAGTCTATTATTGAACCTGCCAAGGACAGGGCCTTACCCTCATCAATACCGAGAAACAAGAACAGGTTGCGCAGATTGTCTTCACAAGCGGTATTTACGTTTATCTTTGACTGTTCATCCATCAGGCCATAAAGGGTTACCGGCTTTTTATCATACCTGCCAGGGCCTGGATATTCGTAACTAACAGTATAACGCCCTGGGCCGAAGGCATGAGCGCGGAAAAAAGACTCATTATTCGCCCACGCCTGGCTCAATGCATCTATGCCAGATGACGCCCCTGACACGTATTCCATCCTTTTTTCTGCCAGTGCGCGTATAATTCCCGCGCGCGCAACAAAAATCGCCTTACGTTTATCCGTTTCATAGGATGCCAGCTTTAACGAGATAGAAGCCTGCCTGCCTACGGCAAACAGGCATAGTATGGCTACTATCCACAGAGATGCAATAAGTATTACGCCCTTATCATCCGCTCGAAACAATTAAACCTCCGAAGTTTTAAAATACAAAGGCCGCGCGGTAGGGATCTTTACGCGTTTGATAAGCCTTTGCGCCTTAAGAGTATTGGGATTTAAATAAACGATTTCAATCCTTATCGCGAGAGGCAGGACATCTTCCTGCCATGACGCTATCCACTCATACGATGAACGCTGGCCCCGTGAATCTTCTCCGCCGTCAAGGTGAAGCTGCCGGTCATCCAAATAAAGATAAGAAAACTTTATATCCAAGACCTTATCCAAAAGAACATCATAAACACCCCGCGCCTTTACGGACGTTTTATTATCCGTGCTGTATTCGGCCAGTATAGCGGACATAGCCTGCCGCAAAGACTCCCTCCTTCTTATAAGCGAAAGATCATTTCCTGAACCCTCGGTTTCATAACTGATCCTGCCTGTGCCAATCGGGGCATTATCACCATCATCAATGAGACTTGCGAATGAAAGCCTATGTTCTTCGCCTTTAAAAGCGATGCTGCTTGAGAGATAGGCGTTTCTGAAGTCCTTTTCTACCACAGATAAAACAAATCTTAATTTCTGCTGAAAAGCGGCCTCCTGTGATATGCGCCCATAAGCGGCTATACCTGACCTGAAACAGGCATACATAACAACCGCTATCAATGAAAAAATAGAAATCGATATCAGGAGTTCAATAAGGGTAAAACCCTTTAAGGTCTTTGTCATAAATCAACACCCGCATTTGTTAAATTCTCTTCTCGCGGCATAAACCCAAATCCGGGCCGCAAGACAACCCGCGAGGCTGCAAACACATTATAACGATATCAGCAGGACAGGCTTACGCCTTGTTCAACCGGGATATAAGAAACCAATTCAATCTTTCTGTCACCATCCTTTGACCAGTTCAGTTCGCAATACAACCGTTCAATACCGAGGTCCTGTGCCTCATAACCATAACTCAAATCGCTTCTTTCCAGGGCCATGGCCTGCCTGCTAAAGGTAAAAGCCGTCTGGAGGAATACCTCCTCCTGCCGCTTGGCGTCTACCGCCTTAGATACATAAAGGTCTAAATCAACATCGAAAATCTTCTCATCTAAAAACATAACCGCTTCATAATAGCTGTTCGTCAACGATATGGCCTGCAGTGAGGTCGAAAAAGCGTGATTAATAAGGATAACGGAAGATGAGACAAGCACGACAGTTATTAAAGCCTCTATCAGCAAAAAAGCCCTATTCTTTTTTTTCATAGATATCCACCAGGCCCGTGATATGATCCAGCCGTACCGAAAGACATTTATTCTTTTTATTAACGATATTTATTACCGCGGGGTTAGAGGTGCCGCCCGGAGAAAAATCTATGTGGTTCGTATCGGGATATATATTGAGCCCCCGTGGGGCGCTAAATACCCTGCCCCATCTCTCGGGCAGGCCTTTATAGCTGCCGTCCGGACCCCTAACTGTTATCTGGCAGGTATTATTTTCCGCGTCAACTATAACCCTGTAATATTTTCTTTCGAAGATGGCCCGTTCACGGGCCAGATAGATCAATTGGGATATCCCCCTTGCGCACGAAGAGATACTTAAGTCATCATATGTCCTGCTGAAGATAGGCGTTGATAGAGAAACGATGATGAGCATGATCACGGTAACAAGCGCCAGCTCAATAATGGTAAAACCGGCTATACCCGGAATCGGATTAAATTTATTCTTTTGCGGCTTGCCAGTTAATAATATCATCGGCACTTTCAATACCGTCAGGGCCATATGAAAAAAGGTCATAATCACCTGTATTATGTATGCCGGGGCACATATAAATATAAGGGCTCCCCCACGGGTCAAGAGGCGTCTTCTTTATATATGGCCCTTTCCAATTAGGCGGCACCGGCGATGAGGATGGCTTATAGATCAATGCGTCTATACCCTGCTCGGTAACAGGATACATGCCGTTATCAAGTTCATATAGATCCAGCGCGGTGGCTAAATGCGCCTCTATCTGCGCCTGCGCCGCCGCGGCCCGGGCCTGTTGGGATCTTCCGACTAGCCTCGGCACGACCATAGCCACAAGGACACTTATAATAATAACAACAAGCATTAGCTCTATAAGAGTAAACGCCCTATTCTTCATATGTCTCTCCTGATATTTTTATTTCTTAACGCATGAACCACGCTCTATAAGCTTAGTCTTCAATAACGTCTTAACAGGCACTTTTTTCACTCCTGTCACGATTTGGTAAAGCAGTTCCATGCCGAGCCTGCCCATCTCAACAATAGGCTGCCAGACCGTTGTAAGAGGTACGGGGGAATAAGCGCATAAGGGATTATCATCAAATCCGACAATAGAAATATCTTCAGGCACGCTTAAGCCTTTATGCCTGATAACATCTATCGCCTCCATAGCCATTACATCGCTGGCGCAAAATATGGCGGTAGGCCTCTGGGTAAGGTCTATCAGGGTCTCGGCCGCCTTCCTGGCAGGAGAGCGCAGATAATGGCCGACAGTAATATAACTT
>JBAZLY010000032.1:0-11149 GCA_041650035.1 Candidatus Omnitrophota bacterium
GCCTGGCCATAGTCCCGTCATCATTCATGATCTCGCAGATAACGCCGGCAGAATAAAGGCCGGCCAGCCTGGCAAGGTCCACGGACGCCTCCGTATGGCCTGCCCTGACCAACACGCCGCCGGCCTTTGCCCTTAATGGGAACATATGGCCCGGCCTGGCAAGGTCATCAGGCCCAGAGCTATCATCAATCATCACCTTTATTGTCCACGCCCTGTCATAAGCTGATATACCTGTTGTAACCCCTTTCGCGGCATCAACCGACACGGCCCACGCGGTGTTAAAAGGCGTGTTTGAGTTGTGGGTCATTGGATGCAGATTAAGTTTATCCATCCTCTCGCCTTCAAGGGCAACACATATCAATCCACGACCATGCTTGGCCATAAAATTGATATTTTCCGCTGACGCGTTAGAGGCAGGGCATACGAGGTCTCCTTCATTCTCACGGGATTCATCATCAACAATGATGATCATCCTGCCCGCCTTGATCTCCTGTATCGCTTCCTGTATGGTATTCATATCCATAAAAAACACTCCATAAACAATTTATCCCAAAGGGGGTTAACCTTCGGGATATTCAGGGCACGGTTTGTGCCTTCTCTTCTTTCATCTAGACTATACTATTGGCAGGGGATGCACGCCCCTTCTGCCCCTTTGCCGGGGCTTGTCGGCTTAGCCCGGCTTTAAAAAAGGCGGGTTCACGACCAGTCGGGATTTCCCTGGCCCAGTCATTGTTAATACCATTACGATTGGCGAGGGTCACCCTGTCCCGAAGACAGATTGAGTATAACATAAAAAAAACCAATGTCAAGTGAAAGATTTGGCTTGAAAGATTTAGCTTGACACCCGCTTGGGATTTGCCTTGACAAAGACTATGATAGTAATATAATAATGCAGGCTATGGAAAACAAAATAAAATCATTACAAAAAGAATTGCGCAAGGCCAAGTCGGAATTATGGCTTCTGCATGAAGTTACCAACGCGATGAGGACCACGCTTAACCTTCCGGAGATCCTTTACATAATATTAAGCGCGGTCACCTCCCGCGAGGGACTTGGCTTTAACAGGGCCATGCTTTTTTTATCAAATAAAAGCCGTTCAGCGCTCGATGGCGCAATGGCAATAGGGCCTATCAACCATGAAGAGGCCTATACAACGTGGAATAAGATCAAGGAAGAAAAATTAAGTCTTGATAAGATTGTCGATATGTTCCACAGGATTGACAGTCATGTCATCCGCTCTCCTTTAAATAACATAATCAAAAAAATACGCGTATCACTCAACGGAGGCAATTCAGTGCTGGCGGCATGCGTGCTTAAAAGCGCAAGCATGGAAGCGGTGACAAGATCTGCCAGGGGCAGGATTCATGACCCTATACTGGATGAACTTAAGATAGACCTGTTTGTATGCGTGCCGCTCAAAGGCAAGCATGAGACCCTGGGAGCGCTTATCGTGGATAACATGATAACACGCAAACCGGTAGCAAAAGATGACATCCGAATACTTTCGATGTTCGCCAATCAGGCAGGGTTGGCCATTGAAAACGCCCATTTGTATGAGACAACCAAATTTCAAGCGCACACCGACTCGCTTACAAGGCTATGGAATCACGGATATTTCCAGGATTCGATTTCCAAACATATTAAAAATGCCAGACTTAATAAATCAGTTTTAAGTCTGGCAATGGTCGACCTTGATAATTTTAAATCCTACAATGACATACTGGGTCATCAAAAAGGCGATGCCGCCCTTCGGGAGGTTGCCTCTATCATTAAAAAAAGTATACGCGGGCAGGACATTGCCTGCAGGTATGGGGGTGAGGAGTTCTCGATAATTATGCCGGGCGTCGCCAAGGCCGATGCCTCGTGCGCCCTCCAAAGGCTGGGATCAGCCATAGAACGTACCTTTAAACGGGCGGACAAAAAGACCTCATATCCGCCTCTGACCATAAGCGCCGGAATATCGACATTCCCCATAGACGCGCAAAGAAAAGAGGATATTATCAAAAAAGCCGATGAGGCCTTATATTTAGCAAAAAAATCCGGCAAGAACAACATAGTCTCTCGTTAAGGTTTTACCTCCGCTACGGGTTCAGCCAGATCCATATCCTCTTCAGCTGTCTGCTGCATCCTGCTCTGTTTGAATATCCTTACTCCTTCATTCTCCGCCCGCTGTCTGCGCTCTTCTATCTGCCTGTCGTCCGCGAGCTTGACGGATACTATCCTTGATATGCCGGACTTTTCCATCGTAATACCATACATTACATCCGAAACCGATATGGTCTTTTTGTTATGCGTGATAACGATAAATTGCGTCGAATGGACAAACTCGGCCAACATCCTGCTAAAACGGTCTATATTAGCCTCATCCAGAGGCGCGTCGATCTCGTCAAGCACGCAAAACGGCGTGGGCCTGACCTTGAACAGGGCAAATAATAAGGCTACTGACGTCAGGGCCTTTTCGCCCCCCGATAACAGCGATATGGATTGAAGTTTTTTGCCCGGCGGCCGCACGGCTATCTCAATCCCGCTTTCAAGTATATCGGCCTGGTCCATAAGAAATAGTTCCGCCATACCGCCGCCAAACAACAACTTAAAATATTCCTTGAATGCCGCCCGGATGGCTTCGAAGGTCTCTATGAACATCTTGCGCGTTGTCCGGTTAATCTTATTGATTGCCTTATGCAGAGATTCCTTGGCATCAATAAGGTCCTTTTGCTGTGCGCTTAAAAATTCGAATCTTTGTTTTAATTCATTATGTTCGTCGATGGCAACCATGTTGACAGGCCCCATCTTCTCGATCTTTTCCTTGAGCGCCTTTAACTCGCCGGCCATCTGTTCAAAATCCTCTGTCCCCGTAAATAAAATATTCTCATTGTCCAGATCGATCTTATACGACGAGAATATCCTTTCCTTCACACTATTTGAGGTATACGACAGCTCACTGGCATTCAGATGGCAGTTGGATACAGAGCTTCTTATCTCATCAAGACCTTTTTGCGCCTCCCTGGACTTGTTTTCAAATTGATCAACAAGTACGTAGATATTGTTTCTCTCTTCCTGAAGCTTAGAGAGTCCGCGATTACCTTCATCAAGCCGCAAACGCAGTTCTCCATTGGACTTCGCGAGATACTCTATATCCGCCTTAAGTTCACCGGAACGGGACAATGCCGCGGACAGCTGGGCCTGCCTTTCGGATACAGCGGTATTCTCATTGGCAAAGGCACTCTTAAGCATATTGAGCGTGACATTTTGGGATTCATATTTCTCGCTTACCAAAGACATCTGCGTGCGCAGTTGGGAAAGCAGAGCTATGGCAGATTCTTTTTCAGCGGTCTTTTCAGCTATCTGGCCCTGTTTGCTGTTTATAAGATCCTCTATCTCCCGCTGTTTACCCTCAAGCTCAACGCACTGCGCGTTCAAGACCTCTTCGCGTGCCTTTAGGGTATTCTCCTCCTCAACAGTCTCTTCAGACTCAAGCCTTATAACCTTAAGTTCCTCCTGCAACTTATCTGCCTGCTCGGATATCTTTACACGCTGGGCATCTATGGAATGGAGTTTTATCTCTTCCTGCTTGGCAGTATCTTCCTGGCCGCTAATGTCCTTTTTTATCTGATCAAGCCTGAATAACATCTGCGAATATTCCTGCTCGCATTCCGCGATCTGCGACCTAAGCCTGCCTACATCGGTTTCAAGCTCCCGGATCTTACCGTCACGGCCTATGATACTTGTGCACTCATCTGTCAGATTATGGCCTCCCGAGAAAACCATACCCTTTTTCATGTCCCCGTCAAAAGAGACAATGCCTACAGGGCATCCAGCAGCACAGGCATCAGGTTCAAGCCTGTCAACGGCATAAACATCCTTGAGCAGATAGTCTATGACCTTTTTACAATCCTGTCTAACCTCTATCATATCGCAAAGCCTGCCAAGGACAGGTACCCGAACGGTATCCGGTGCCTGCTGCGGCAGCCCGGTTTCTTCAACCGCAAAATCATCAAGCACAATAAAATGAGCCCTGCCGTTTTTACTTTCCTTAAGGAACCTTACCGCATCCTGCCTTGCCGAGGCGTCCTTGACTATGATCGCCTGGCTCATCTCTCCTAAGGCAGACTCAAGCGGTCTGATAAAAGACTCTTTGGCCTGGATAACATCGGCTACAATACCGATAAATTGCGCCTTCCTAAAAGGTTCTGCCTCTATAAATTCCATGTATGCCTTAACACCATCGGACAGACCTTCCCTTCTGTGCTTCAAGTCTTTAAGCATTTCAAGTTTTGAACCTGATGAAGCAAGCCTCTGCTTAAGCTTATCTATCAGGCTTGCCTTTTCCTTAACATTTATCGTAAGCTGGGTATTGGCGTTTTTAAGGCAATGCAATGACTGCAGGGCGCTATCAAGCGATCTTCTCTGCCGGATATAACAATCCTCGGCTAACTTCAAACTGGAATGAAGGTCACCCGAATCCTTTAGGACCTTTTCCTCTTCGGTGTTGAGACGCCTACGGCGTGATAAGGCAGTGGAAAATGATACCGATATCCTGCTTAATTCATTTCTCAACTTGGACTGACCGGACGCGTTGACCATAATAGCCATCTTAGCCTCCGCGATCGCTGACTCGCATATTTTTACGGTATCAACGATCCTTGCCAGGTTATCCTCTGTCTCTTTTATCAGGGCCAGCCTTTTATCCCTTTCCCCTTGCACCAGATTGAATTCAGATTCAAGACTGGAGATCTTTTTATCAAGATCTGCTAAACGCCTTGAGGCCTCTTCTAATTCCCTTGACAGAGATTCACAGCGCTGCTTAAGCTCATCTATCCTTTCGCTATTAACCTTGATACTATTCTCGTTTTTATCCATGCCGGCCAAGGTCACCGATACCACTTGTCTTTTTTCCGATATGCCATCGTCAAGGGTATTAATCTTATCGCGATACAAACGAAGCTCATCCTGACAGGCGGCCAGCTCAAGTGACAACTGGGCCTCCTTCTGTTTAAGCAGGGCTATATTCTGCCTCTTTTCGGATTCCTGCTCCCTGATCCTGCTGTATTCATAATACGAAAGTTTCACATCAAGCCCCTTCATATTATCGAATTCCATCCGGAACCGCTCCGCCTTCTGCGCCTGCCGCTCTATCGAGTTTATCTGGCGCCTAATCTCGTTTATTATATCCGCTATCCTTATAAGGTTATTTTCGGTCCCCTCCAGTTTACTCAAGGCCTCTTTCTTTTTAGACTTGTATTTCGTGATCCCGCTGGCCTCTTCGAATATCTCGCGCCTGTCCTCGGGCCTGGAATGGAGTATCCTGTCCATCTTGCCCTGTTCAGCTATCGAATAAGAACTTACGCCTATGCCGGTTCCGGCCAAAAGGGCATTAATATCCTTCAGCCTAACCTGTGTCTTGTTTAGAAGATATTCACTCTCGCCGGAACGATAAACCCGCCTGGTGATAATAATCTCATCATAATCTATAGGGAACATCCTGTCTTTGTTGGAAAATGTCAATGAGACCTCCGCGAGATTAACGGGCTGGGCCGTGTCCGTACCGTTAAAAATAACGTCCTCCATCTTCAGGCCGCGCAGTTCCTTGGCGCTTTGTTCACCGAGGACCCATTTGATACTGTCGCTGATGTTAGACTTCCCACATCCGTTGGGACCAACAACAGCCGTAACCCCCGGCTCAAAGACAAGGGTGGTCTTATTGGCGAAACTCTTGAATCCGTATATCTCTAATTTTTTCAGATACAATTATTCTCTCCTCGTAAAAAAGGCAGTTTCAAACCCGCACCCGGCACTACCGGCTTAAAAAAATAAAACCCGCCGATAGGCAGGTCTATAAAACAGCAAAAACCCTTTCCCACCGAACCCGTTTGTATTATCACAAAAACAGCAATGGTTGTCAAGACCAAATAAAGGGGGCCGTATTTTTAAAAATTGCGCCGTACTGTAATGGGTACACCTCCGGGCCGGGGGCTGTATAAATACGATCAAGCGCTGATATTCGATTTTTTTACGCAGGAATCCGCGGATAGGAGACAGCGGCCTTTTATACCAACAAGGCCTTAAGCTTTTTAGTCAATACTGGTATTATCTCAAAAAGATCGCCAACGATACCATAGTTAGCAGCCCTGAATATCGGGGCATCGGGATCTTTATTTATAGCAATTATAATATCTGATGAAGACATCCCGGCCAGATGCTGGATCTGGCCTGATATACCGCAAGCGATATAGATCTTCGGGCACACGGTCTTGCCTGTCTGTCCGACCTGATGCGAATATGATATCCAATCGGCATCAACAGCGGCGCGCGAGGCACCGACAGCACCTCCTACGGTATCCGCCAAGTCATGCAAGATAGAGAAATTATCGCCCTTGCCAAGCCCCCTGCCTCCTGATACTATGATGTCGGCCTCGGATAGATTAATCTTTTGATCAGCCTCTTCGGCTATATCTAATATTTTTGTCCTTGATGAAAGCACCTCATCGTCATACGACTTCCTGATCGCCTGCCCTTTTCTTGACAAATCAGGCACCGCCTCTTTCATAACCTTATGCCTTACAGTAGCCATCTGGGGCCTGTGGTTGGGGCATATAATAGTTGCCATTATGTTCCCGCCAAATGCCGGCCGGGTCTGGAGCAACAATCTCCTTTGTGGGTCTATATCAAGGCCCGTACAGTCCGCGGTAAGGCCCGTATTTATCTTTACAGCTACCCGCGAAATAAGAGAGCGGCCCGTTGACGTTGCCCCGCATAAAACTATTTCCGGTTTATATTCATTGATCAACTCGATCAGAACCTTTGAATACGGCTCGCTCTGGTAATGCTTTAATTTTGGCGAATCAACAACATATACCTTTCCAGCGCCTCTATGAAAAAGTTCCGATGACCCATGGCTTATATCATCACCCATTAATACCGCGCAAAGCTCGGCACCCAGCTTATCCGCCAGTTCTCTCCCCTTGCCAAGCAGTTCAAAAGACACGCTTTGGATAACCCCTCTGTATTGCTCGGCAACAACCCATACGCCTTTATACGCAGAGATATCCCCTGCCGGTTTCTTTTCCTTTTGGAGCACTATAGCCTTGAATTTACAAGCATCTACGCACGCGCCGCATAGATTACATTTGTCAAGGTCAATAACAGCGGTTTTCCCCGCAAGACTTATAGCGCCAAAAGGGCATGACCTTATGCATAATTTACATCCAACACATTTATCCACGATTACCCGTATACCCATGGCCCTAACCTTGTTTTATCTTATTCCTTTGCCCAGGAGCGAGCTGATTTGCGTTTACTTAAAACTTCGGCTTGCACTCGTTTTTTATAGCCTCTACTATCTTATCCGTTATTTCATCCACTGAACCGGTTATCATAACTCCGCCTTCGCGCGGCGGAGGAGTAAATACCTTAACAACCTGCGTAGGAGAACCATTCAACCCCAAGAATCTTTCGTCGGCACCAATATCCTGGGCCCGCATAACCCTGATATCGGATGACCTCGCCCTCATCTTTCCTTTCAATGAAGGTATGCGCGGCTGATTTATCTCTTTAACGACAGTAAACAGTACCGGTAAAGGCGTTTCTATGATCTCGTAACCCTCCTCGGTCATCCGCTCTACCCTCGCCTTGGAGGCGTTTAGCTCTTCAATCTTTTTTACATATGTCACTTGCGGTATACCAAGATGCATGGATATGCCGGGTCCAACTTGAGCGGTATCGCCGTCAGCCGCCTGCTTACCGCAAAAGATTATATCAAAACCGCCTAATTTGCTTATAGTGCAGGCAAGCGTATAGCTTGTAGCCCATGTATCGCTTCCGGCAAAGGCCCTGTCAGAGGCAAGAACTGCCTCATCAACCCCCATAGATATAGCCTCCCGTAAGGCATCTTCCGCTTGCGGGGGCCCCATTGTAATGGCCGTAACCCTTCCGCCAAGCCTTTCCTTTGTCCTAACCGCCTCTTCTATAGCATACATGTCAAAGGGGTTAATAATAGAGACTACGCCTTGACGTATCAATGTATTCGTCTTAGGGTCGATACGCACATTAGCCGTGTCCGGGACCTGTTTAATACAAACCGCTATATTCATATTTCCTTATGTCTACAATTAAGGACAACTTTTACAAGACACCTTGTGTCATAAAAAGCTGTCCTTGAATTAATCGGCCTTCTTCAGCGTCTCTTTGATGAGCGCCGACGCGATAACGCCGCGCTGTATCTGATTGGTGCCTTCGTATATCTGCGTAATCTTGGCATCACGCATATACTTCTCAACGGGATAATCTCTCATATATCCGTATCCGCCAAAGATCTGAACAGCGTTTGTGGTTACATCCATGGCGACATCCGAGGCATAAAGCTTTGCCATTGCCGAAAACTTGGATATCTCTTTGGCACCCGAGTCAATAAGACCGGCGGCATAATAGACAAGGGCCCTGGCCGCTTCGATTTTTGTCCCCATATCGGCAAGCATGAACTGAATACCCTGAAAACTGGAAATAGGCTTGCCAAATTGCACCCTTTCCTTGGCATAATTCAACGCGTGGTCAAGAGCCCCTTGAGCTATACCAACAGCCTGCGCTCCTATGCCGGGCCGGGATTTATCAAAGGTCTTCATTGCTACGATAAAACCCATCCCTTCCTTGCCAAGCAAATTCTCCTTCGGGATCCTGCAATTAGTAAAAATAAGCTCTCTTGTGGCAGAAGACCTTATACCGAGCTTTTTTTCCTTTTTCCCGAATTCAAAGCCTGGGGTACCCTTTTCCACTATAAAAGTACTAGCCCCACGGCTGCCCTTGGTCTTATCGGTCATCGCCACGATAGTATATATCTCGGCCTCCCCGCCGTTTGTGATCCACTGCTTCACGCCGTTTAAAACATAATAATTGCCTTCCCTTCTTGCTGTCGTGCTCACGGCGCCGGCGTCACTCCCCGCCCCCGCTTCAGTCAATCCGAATGCCGCTACCTTTTTACCGCTGGCTATGTCAGGCAGGTATTTTTTTTTCTGCTCTTCATTACCATATAATATTATCGGATACGAGCCTAAAGCGCTGGCGGCATAGCTGACGGCAATACCCCCGCACGCCTTTGAGAATTCTTCCGTCGCTATGCATAACTCCGTAACACCTCCGCCCATACCACCATATTTTTCCTCGATATAAATACCGGACAAGTCGCTCTCCGCGATAACCTTTAACACAGGCCACGGGAATTCTTCCTTCTCATCGTATTCCGCGGCAACAGGCCTTATCTTTTCATCCGCTATCCGTCGCGCCAGATCCCTGATCATCTTCTGCTCTTCAGTAAACAAATAGCTCATTACGTACTCCTTGATTTAGATCTTTTTGATAATAACCGTTGCGTTATGCCCGCCGAAGCCTAAACTGTTCGACATAGCTATAGTTATCTGTTTTTTCCTGGCTTCGTTAGGGACATAATCAAGGTCACATTCCGGGTCAGGATATTTGTAATTGACTGTGGGGGTTATAATACCTCTTGAGATCGATAACGCGCAGGCAGCAAGCTCAATCCCGCCGGCGGCTCCAAGTAAATGGCCTGTCATGGATTTTGTCGAACTCACCGCTACGCGCTTGGCATAACCGGATAGGACAACCTTTATAGCCTTTGTCTCCATGGCATCATTAAGAACGGTTGAGGTCCCATGAGCGTTTATATAATCAATGTCCGTAGTGTTTATACGCGCGTCTTTAATGGCCTCTTGCATGCATCGAACGGCCCCCTTACCTTCAGGATCCGGTGCCGTCATATGATAAGCGTCGCAACTCATGCCATAACCGATAAGTTCGGCGTAGATTCGAGCCTTTCTCTTTTTTGCACGCTCATATTCTTCCAACAAGACTATCCCAGCCCCTTCGGCCATGACAAAACCGTTCCTGTTTTTATCAAAAGGCCTTGATGCCTCCTGCGGGGTATCATTGATTGTAGAAAGGGCCTTGGCAGCGCAGAAACCGCTTACAGCCATTGGGCTTATAGCGGCTTCACTACCGCCTGCAAGCATTATATCGGCATAGCCGTTTTGTATCACGCGAAATGCCTCTCCTATGGAATGGTTGCTTGAAGCGCAGGCGGTGACAGAACATGTATTAGGCCCTTTGAAACCAAGCCTTATGGCAACCATGCCTGACGCCATGTTCACTATAAGCATAGGTATAAAAAACGGGGATACGCGGGAAGGACCTTTGCTCAATAATACCTTATGTTCTCTTTCAATGGTATGGATGCCACCTATACCGGAACCTATGATGGCACCGGCCCTGTACAGGTCGATCTTTGCCAGGTCAATACCCGCATCATCCACCGACATACAGGCTGCACCAACGGCAAATTGAGTGAACCTATCGCTACGCTTTATATCCTTGGGATGCATATATGCCGATGGATCGAAATCCTTAACCTGTCCTGCTATCCTTGAGCTGTATGCCGAGGCATCAAAGCTTGTTATCGGCGATATACCCGATCTGCCGGCGCACAAAGACTGCCAGAAAGACTCCTTACCATTACCTATAGGAGATACTACTCCAAGGCCTGTAATAACTACTCTTCTCTTCATCTATTATTTTGGCGGGATTATTGATTAGCCTTTTGCAGCGACTTTTTCGTCAATGTATTTGATAGCATCCGATACCTTGCTCATCTTCTCCGCGTCCTCATCAGGTATTTCGATGCCAAATTCCTCTTCAAGGGCCATAACAAGTTCTACAGTATCCAAAGAATCAGCTCCAAGATCATCTATAAATGACGCGTCAGAAGTAACCTCTTCAGGCTTAACGCCTAACTGTTCCGCTATTATAGCTTTTACCTTTTCATCTGCTGCCATTTCCATTCCTCCTTTTTTTTATTCTGCATTTGCATTAATAATACCAATATCTTATTTAACCCTGCCATGCCATCTTGATATTTTTACCTTATCCTGTAATTACCCTTAGCCGCAAAATGAAACCCAGATTAAAACTAAATTCGCACTTATAACTTACGCTTTTCCTACGGTCGCGTAAACCTGCGTCAACATGCGGACCCTTCTAATGCTCCCGTTGGTCGCATTATCAGGATAAATTCGCACTTATAACTTACGCTTTTCCTACGGTCGCGTAAACCTGCGTCAACATGCAGATCCTTCTAATGCTCCCG
>JBAZLY010000033.1:0-10714 GCA_041650035.1 Candidatus Omnitrophota bacterium
GTATATTCGCATCTTTTAGTTGAGGCCGCGCGATGTCGCTAATAAGATCTTTAAAAAACATCCTTATGCCTTCGGCATGGGCCTTTTTTGTAATCACACCCTTATACTTTAAAAACCCAGGAACGCTAAATATCAAACCGGCCCATTTTTCTAGAATAAAGCCTGACGTCTCTTTCAGTAAACGGCATATATCTTCTCTGGTTTCTTTATAATGCATGTTTGATTATCGCTCCTTCCGCGCGGCACCCTAATAACAGGCGTCCAGTCACCGTTTTTGTCTGTTTCAAGGCCTTTGATAAAACACCTAACAGACTTATACAGTAAGATACAACACCTTTAGATTAAAAACCCTATAAAACCAAAAACATCCCCCCGGCAAAACAAAAGAAAACAGGCCTTATACTTTATAACAGCAGATGAGTTCAATCCGTTTTAAAAAATCATTTATGCCAGCGCGCCCTTCAATACCTGCGGGATACGCCTAGGCTTGCCTGAAGCATCCGCGCACACATGCACGGTATCGCCTTTTGCAAGCAAGTCATTTCCGCGAAAAATAACGCAAGCGAATGTTATGCTGGTATTACCTACTTCAGGAACAAAGCAATCAACGCTTAAAAGATCATCGTAACGCGCGGGCATCTTATAACAGCATTGGGCACGGACAACCATCAGTCTTAACCCCATATCATTCTCAATCCGGGTATAAGGATATCCAACCTTTCTTAAAAGCTCTGTCCTGGCCACCTCGAACCAGACGAAATAATTAGAATAGTAAGCGACCATCATCTGATCTGTCTCTTTATAGCGAACCCTTAATTGCGCGGTATGCCTGATCATATCAATTATTCACACCTTATCAACATATCCGATAATGAAGTACTATTACCTCAATACCGTTGAACATCAGCCTTTCACTTTCCAGGAAATTCTTCTTTTTTGTCAACAGCTTAATGACAGGGTTCATGCTGGCGGTCGCTCTGAAAACAACGAGCTTATAATTATTCAGCTTGCAAAAATCCAAAGCGGTATCAACAAGCATAAGACCGATATCCCTTCCCCTGTGGCTGGGGTGCACAAACAGCCTCCTTAGGAGGGCCGTTGTATCGCTGTCTTGTTTTATTCCGACAGTGCCTATGATCTCACCGCTCTCTTCCATTACAAGAAATCTCTCTTTCAGATTGCCATATGCTTGAGCGATATTTTCCAGGTCACCATATTCATACGCCTTCTCATCGCCGGGGTATTCCTTTTTCATTATCGAGCTTATAAGCGCTTTTATTCCTGACGCGTCCGAGGTCTGAAACGATCTTATATGCATATGAAGCTCCTTACCGTTTATCCACGCTGTTATACGCGGGGCCTAAGGCGCCGCCCTTCACGCTATGCGGGGACATGAAAATACCTGCCGGAGTCAATACAGATTCAAGAGAGACTGCCTGATTATATAATCAGGCAGATCATGGCATACAACCACATGGCCGATTGCCACAGGCAGTATCCAGCGCCTTTTTCCGTTTATCGTTTTTTTATCATATAAAGCGGCTGACAATATGTTTGACGATCTTATACCATCTATCTTAACCGGCAGTCCGGCAGAGGCTATTATATTCCTTAATCTCTCGTAAGAAGACCTATCGGCCATACCGAGCAAAACCGACGCTGAAAAGGCCGCGAGCATCCCAATCGCGACGGCCTCTCCATGGTTTATGGAATTGCTATAACCGGTTACCGTCTCTATGGCATGGCCTATGGTATGGCCAAAGTTCAATACGCTGCGATAACCCTTATTTTCATATTCATCAACACAGACAACACCGGCCTTGAGCCTGCTGCAGCGCGTTACTATATATTCAAGATTGGCCGTACCAAGGTTTAGTATATCCTTAATGTTCTTTTCAAGATATCGAAATAAGTGTGGATCAAATATTACAGCGTATTTGATGACCTCCGAGAGACCGTTTATCGTTTGGCGGGCAGGCAGGCTTTTCAGGACGCTGATATCACTTATAACGGCCGCGGGTTGATGAAATGCCCCAATAAGATTTTTGGCAAAATCCGTGTCTATGGCAGTCTTGCCGCCGATAGCCGCATCAACCTGGGAGAGAAGGGTTGTCGGGATTTGCAAAAAACCAATCCCACGTCTGTATGTCGAGGCGGCAAAACCACTCAAATCGCCAACTACCCCTCCACCCAACGAGACAACAAGGCAGGAGCCCTTACCCTTGTCAAAACCTGCCAAGGCCTTGACCACCTTCAACCAGCTTAAATACGACTTGGCGGATTCCGAATCAGCGACGTCAAAAAACATTACCCGTAAACCCGCCCTTTCAAGCGATATTCTCAACGTCTGCGAATAAAGCAGCCTTACCCTTTTATTGGTAACGATAAAACAACTTCCGGAATCATTTACGCCGCGTATAATATCCCCTGCATTTTTGAGGATACCGCTGCCGATATTAATCAAATAACTTCTTGGACCCAGATCAACCTTAATTTTTTTCATAGGATCAATTCTTTTTGATTTTGTTTGAGTATAACAGCAAATACGAAAACTGTCAACACCCTAAGGATACAGCAAGGATATTAAGGATGGGAGATAAAACGCCTAATAAGGGAGACGCGGCGGCAAACCGCATCAAACACCATGACAGCAGGCGTAATTTAATGCCCCATGACACGATTTCCTCATAAGACATGAGTGTAAGTGGTATCGTATGGATTCAATATCCGCGCGCAATAAACACACGCAAGACAATCGTAAGCTTAAACGCGGATAGCCGTCCGAGAATACCAACTGGATAAAAACAATAATACCCCGTCTCTTCAAAACAAGGATACAGGCATATCAAGAAATCTGACTATGAGTAGAATTATACCGTAAAAAACTCTCCTAAGCATGCCGCTCCAGATCACAAGCATGATCAATAAGAAACCATAGGGTTGCAGCCGGTCATATACGGCGACATATCTGAACGGCAGGATAGAACTGACAATACGGGAACCGTCAAGTGGCGGGATAGGCAACAGGTTAAACACGCACAAAACGACATTGATTATCGCCGCTAACAGCATTATCTGTCCGATAATAGTTAAAGACAAAACAGGCAAGATCTTAAGCAATAAAATAGACACGCAGGCAATGGCAAGGTTAGCCGCGGGCCCCGATATCCCCACCCATAGCATATCTCTCTTGGGGTTATTGAGGCGCATAAAATTTACCGGAACAGGCCTCGCCCATCCGATTGGCGGTAAACGAAAAATAAAAAACAAAAGAGGCAGTATAATAGTCCCTATGGGATCAATATGGGCTATGGGATTTAGAGTAAGCCTGCCCATCTGTTTGGCCGTGGGGTCTCCCAGCCTATACGCAACCCACCCGTGCGCAAACTCATGCATGGTAATGGCAATCATAAGGACAATAAATTGCAAGATAATATAAAAAACCATATCTCTACTTGATCACGGCGCCGGAGGGCAAATCCCTTTCAAGGGTTAATATAGATAACCCTTGCTCGCTTGATGCCGCTAAGAGCATGCCATTTGACTCAACGCCCCGTATAACGGCCGGCTGAAGATTATAAACCACCGCTATATTTTTACCTATAAGCTCCTGGGCGGCATAATAAACCTTAATACCCGCGACGATCTGCCTGCTTTCGCCGCCGATATCAATATTCAGGATATACAGCCTGTCGGCAGACGGATGCTCTTTAACATCAATTATCTTTGCCGTCCTAAGTTCAATCTTACCGAATTCCTCATATGTAATCATTTTTTAGGCTGGGCCTTTCATTAATAATCACTTCTTATCCTTACCCTTCGGCACTTGTTCTTTGGCCTTGGGATCAACCCCCTTAGCGTGCACGGTGCCAGCGGCAGGGGCCGCGGCAACAGTCGCCTCGCCTTCAGCAGCCTCCTTTTTTTCCTTCTTTATTTTCATCTTAACAACCTTTACTTTAGGTAGGCCAAAAACCGAGTCTTTATCCTCATGCCACTTATCCTCCTTCTTAAGGATAAGTATCCTTGCCAATCTTTTTAATACACTCTTCTGTTGTTTGCTCTTGCCGCTTTTAAAACTCGGGTGGACTGACATTTTTATCTCCTCCTGAATATAACAGCCGGGGCTGTCGTTTGGCTCAAGATATAGGACGCTTTTACGATGTCATCGAGATAAATAACAAGCATAGATAAGATTGCGATGCCTGTCATATCTTCCTAGGTATGCAGTCGGCATATATCCTGCGCACTTTTTTTGCCTGCATATCGGCGCTGGATTTGTCTTTGAATTTGCCTACACAGACTATATAATAATTCCCTTTTTTTAGCACAAAGGCCTCGTTGCCTTGGACATTGAGTTTGCTTGCCTGCTTAGAGGCGGTATCTTCTCTGGCGTAAGAAGCTATTTGTATAGTAAACGAAAAGGCCTCTTCAAGCGCAGACCCAATCGGAAGAGTAATATCTTCACGCGCTTTAACACCTTCTTGGACAGGCTCAATCAGGTCTTCTCTTTCCCCGTGTTCGCACTTGTCATCAAGTCCCGGGGCCTGCCGGGTCTCCATTCGCATAGATGGTAATAACTTGCCCTTTTCTACCCCTATAGAAAAAACAATGGCTGACAATATAATAAAACCTATAAAGACAAAGGTAATGTGCTCAAGGCAAAGATTGATTGAAAATTTAGGTTTTTTTTCAAAAAGCCCTTTTGATGAAGCCCTTTTAGCCTCGCTGACAAAATCATCAAAAAGTTCTTTTTGCACAAATTTCTTATCATCCATGAACGGAAAAGCCTCTTAAAATAGAATCATTATAACATGAGAATCGTGCATTGCAAGCTAAAAAACCAAAACCCTTCTAACCCTTATAAGGGTTGCTGTTAGCGGACACTTAGCGTGAAAAGCTCTGTCCTGAAATTGATTACGGGTTCAGAGACACTGCCAGAGATCTCTATATCCGCCTCGAACCAATCGCCCGACTGCCTAAAAAAAACCTTGCTTACCGTTTCGGGGATACGCGATATCAGAATCCTGGAAAAGGACAAGGCCATGCTGTAATCCATAAACCCTTTATCCATCATGCCGTTTGCTTTTATCCTGACAAGCTCTCCGTCAGCGCTAAAGGAGCCTGCCACGAAACGACCTGACTTGTTATATAACGTCCCTTCACCTGAAGAAAATGTTAGCGTCCCGGTATCGGCAAGCGAAACGGCGCTCAATATCCCATCGATAAGCCCCCAACGCAGGCGCGAGATGCTGATATCGCGCAAATAAAAATCAATCCGCAGACCCTTTTTCCGGATATTTGCAAACCCCAGCCTTATGTCCGCGGAGTTGGCATAAAGATCGATTTTGCCTTCATCCTTTACGCTTAGTCCGCGCAGCCATATGCTTAGATCAGGATTCATACCGGCCTGACTTACAACGGCATTACAACCCAGCCCACGGAGAAGAGAGAACTCAATAACACGCCTCAATATGACGGATCTGAAGACAAACACAGCGCAGATAAAAACAAATAGGGCAGAGGTAAAGACAATCGTTTTTTTCATTGGTATTATAATGGACGTTTAAGCTCCTGGGTATGTTTACTTACAATAAGCTCAAGCCTGCCGTCTTTTGCTATAGATACAAAGGAATGGACTATATCCGGATCAAACTGCCTGCCCGACTGCCTTCTTATCTCCGAAACAGCCATCCTAAACGGTATAGGTTCACGATACGGCCTATAACATATCATAGCCTCGAAGGCGTCAACCACGGCCATAATCCTTGAACCTAACGGGATATTATGCCCCCTAAGCCTGTCCGGATAACCTGTCCCATTATATCTCTCGTGGTGATGGAGTATTATAGGCACGACAGGTTTTAATACCCCTATATATTTAAGAACCTCTATGCCCCTGATAGTATGGGTCTTTATCATTTTTCGTTCTACCTTATTCAACGCTTTTTTCTTTTGCAGGATCTCTGTGGGTACAACAAGTTTTCCGAGGTCAGGTAAAAGCGCGGAATAATAAAGCATCTTCAGCTCCCTTTTCGTCAAACCTATCTGTTTGCCCAACTCAAGCATGAGATCCTTAAAAAGTCCCGTATGAGTGTATAACCCCGGGAATTTAGCGTCTAAAAGATAGCCGAGCGACTTAATGGTCCCGGCGGTAAGATCTTCTTGTTCCTTATACAGCTGGGCATTCCTTATGGCTATCGCCGCCTGCTCGGCAAGCGTGGTAATGATCTCGTGGTCAAATATGGAAAACTTTTCCTTGCCTGCCTTGTCCCTGACCACAATAACACCGCATACCTCCTCATCAACGAGAGGAACGCATAAAATATTCTTTTTATATACGGACCTGCCCGTCTTAAAGACCTTGCTCTCAATAGGGCTTGGATGGGCATTAAGCTTAAAAAGATCGCTGCTCTTTCGATAATCTACCGAGGTCACGCACTCAAGCTGCTTTGAACCCTGGTCTATCATACATATTCGCACCCTTTCCGCTTTTAATATCTGCAGGCTCAAGCGGGCGATCTTCGGGAAAAGTTCTTTTATATCAAGTGTGGAGCTTACAAGCCGGTGTATAGTATGCACCGTCGAAAGGGCTATAGCCCTGGGCCTTACAAGCTCATACAATCTGGCCAATTCAGCCTCTTTGACTATCTGCTCGGTTATGGACCTGCTATATACCAGCAATACGCTGAGCAATGAATCGCTTAACGCTGATTTGAGCCCGGACAATCCGAAAAATCCGGTAATCCTGGCATCCTTAACTATGGGTATAACAGCGCCGGATGTATTATCCTTCTGCAGATCAAAGCTTATGGCATTCTTAGACCTTACGGCACGGCTTACTGCGCGCAGGATATCGCTCTTATAATCAACCAACTGCAGATAATCCTGCATCTCGCGAGGCCTTTTGACGCTTAAAAGCGGCTTGATGCCCGCCTGGGCCTTCTTTTCCAATGACCACCATATAGGTTTGCACAGCAATTTATCAAACGAGGACTGCAGCTCCTTAAACGACTTGCTCCGAATCAGGTTTTCCATGAAACTGGCACTTTTATCACACATATAATTTTTTATCATTACAATCACACCCTCTCATACGGCTGAAAAAGTTTCTTGTATTCGTCAAGCGCGTATCTGTCCGTCATGCCGGCTATATAATCGCAGATCACCGTTCGTCTGCAGGCCTCATCCGAAGCCTTTTGCGCGTAAATACTTGGAAGTAATATAGGTTTGTCATAATACAACTCGAATAATTTCTCTATAAAGAATCTTGCTTTGTTCGCCATTCGCATAACACGGTAATGCCTGTAAAAATTTTCAAACAGAAAATCCCTCAATTGGACCCTTTGTTTGCTCACAATTTTTGAAAACTGCGCTATCCTTTCAGGGGATTGCCTGACATGCTCGTATGTAACTATATTGAATTTATCTATTCGGGCATTCGTGCTATCAATAAGATCCGATACGAATGTGTTGATAATACCCTTGACCAGCTGATATCTTCTCTGCTCGCTCTGCACATAAGCGTCCGGGCCTTTTATATTGAGACTTAACAACCTCCATATATCCAGTTCCGAGATGGCAGCTTCGGATAATATCCTGCTGCGCAGGCCGTCGTCTATGTCATGACTGTAGTAGGCTATCTCATCAGCCAAATCAACTACCTGGGCCTCCAGAGTAGGCATGGATGAGCAGGCAAACTCTTCTCTTACCGGGGGGTTATCAAATGAAGTGCTGTGCCTTACGATGCCCTCACGAACTTCAAAGGTAAGATTCAGGCCGTCAAAATCCGGGTATCTCTGCTCAAGGACATCAACCACCCGCAGGCTCTGTATATTGTGGTCAAAACCGCCATGGTCTTTCATGAGCAAGGCCAATGTCTCTTCTCCGGAATGACCGAAAGGCGTATGCCCAAGATCATGGGCCAGGGCGATGGCCTCGGCAAGGTCTTCATTAAGATGAAGCGCGCGGGCTATTGTCCTGGCTATTTGAGACACCTCAATAGTATGTGTAAGCCTTGTGCGGTAATAATCTCCTTCATGGTTGACAAAAACCTGCGTTTTATACTCAAGACGCCTAAACGCGGTAGTATGTATTATTCTCTCGCGGTCTCTTTGATAAAAATACCTGTATTGATGTTCATCCTCTTTATGACGCCTAAGCTTGCTTGTCGCATAACTGGCGGCATACGGCGCAAGATGGCTTTCAAAAAAAGCCGTAACATTAACATTTTTTGACATTTTGCCTCAACCTGTCGTAAAGCGCCTTGAGGGACTCGGATATTACCTTGGTATTTGATAAAACGGGCATAAAATTCGTATCCCCAGACCATCTCGGCACCACATGTATATGCAAATGCCCCGGATAACCCGCGCCCGCAACCTTACCGGTATTTATACCTATATTAAAGCCGTCTGGGGAAAGCGCCTTCCGGAGAAGGGCTGTTGTCTCGTTCAATAACCCCACGAGATCCATGGTCTCCTTACCGGAAAGCAACTCTAAGCTCGATATATGGGCCTTTGGCGCAACCATTATATGACCGTTATTATAGGGATAAAGATTAAGCACGGAAAAAGAGTGTTCTGACCTGTCCACAACCAGATGTCTTTGACGATACCGAGATGCTGCCGCCCGACAGAAAATACAGGCCTTCTGCTGTTTGCCGGCGGTAATAAACTTGCCTCTCCATGGGGCCCATATCCTCTTCATGGCATACCCCTTTCACGTTTAATCTTCGCGCGGGCCTCATCAAAAAAAGGCGCCGCAAAACTGCTGTCCCACACCCTTTGGCTAAAATCCCGTTTCCGCGTCAATTCAAGAAACCCTTCAAAATTGCTATAGTAACTGCCATAGATATGAAAACTGTCGGTCATATCGGCATAACGGCCAACCCCTATGATCCTGCCAGTCTTGGCCGATATCTTCCCGGCAATAATCCTTTGCAGATCAGTCAAGGCAAACATATTCATAAAGGCCGCCTTAAAGCCATCCCTTGAACGCCAATGCGTATTCATATTAAGCACGGGCATTGCGTTGTCCTCCGATATCCTGAACCATACCCTCTGCAGGCATGGGGGGTCGTCTGTTAATACATCCAGTTCAGGATCCCATGTTATAGCCTGGGCCCTCCTGGAATGTCCGCTATTGCTTAGCTTCTCAATTACATAATCCATTTGGTCGATAAAACCACTTTCACTTTTATACGAAAAAAGCCTTTGATGATAAGTATATGTCCACTTGCCTTCTTCCGGGGCTATCCAGTGATCATGTATACCGTAAACAACCTCCTGGCGATAAACCTCAAGACTGTCAAGCCCGCCCGGAAAAGCCCTGTGTATACGCGGCTCTTTAAAAGGATCCTTTACTACCATTACCATTGTGCAATCCCTGCTCGGGGGATCCTGCGGCTTATCATACTCTGTCCTGACAGAAACCCCTTCTTCCCATGTCCTTATAACCGCCTCTTCCCACGCCTCGGGAAGAGTTTCCCTTTGGACCAGTATCACCGGTATACCTTCTCTACCCATATCAAAGCCTTATGATCTTAGGGTTAATCTGACAGCCGAGCTCTAACACGGCATATGAATTATAGGGCGCAAATACCTGATCCGTAGGGCTGCCGGGACATACGTATATCACATTATCAATATGTTCAATAACCGGTATATGCGAATGCCCATGCACTATACAGTCAAGACGTTCACCCTTAAACATCTCCATAGCATATCCTATGACCCTGTCGGGCGCCCCGCAGCCGTGAATAAGACCCACCCTAAAACAGCCGATATCCACTATCCTTTTGACAGGATATTTTCTTTTTATAACCGGGGAATCCATATTGCCAACCACACATATCACCGGGGCAATTTTTTCAAGTTCTCCGATTACATATTCTTCGGTAAAATCGCCCGCGTGCAATATAAGATCCGTGTCTTTGAGCGCGTCTGCTAAAACGGAAGGCAATGCCAGCGCGTTTGCCGGCATATGTGTATCGGACAATACCGCCACTTTCACCATACCCGAATGACCCATTCCTGTAACCTCTCCAACACCGGAAACGTCCCGGCTAAGCTATAAGTGAATTATACCCTTTATAAAAATTAAATAACCTGAAGATATCGGGTTTATCCCAAACGCAAAAAGACCTTTGCTTTACCATCAACCTGGCGGCAGGCTCTATGCCAGAACAGGCTATCAGCACGACCTTGGATCTGGTGGACCTCTGACCCTTAAGAATCTGCGCTATCTCCATAACAGCCTCTTCATCGATCATTTTATAGAACAAGACAAACACGCAGGCCTTTTTCATTGTCCGGGCCTTAAGGATATCATAGCCGCGGTGTTTCTTCAAGCTGACCTGTTCAACCTTGGGCAATAAACGGACCCTCTCATCTATAAAGAACTGATCATTATCAAACAAACGCAGCAAGTCTATGATCCTGCTGCCCACACTCTTTTGCTGTTCTGATCTAAAGGCCGCTATCCTGGCTTCAACCTGAGCGGGATAATCGTCCCATTCCCGTTTCGGCACAAAATCAAAACAAAGGTTGCGTGGATTCGATTTAACCTCAACCCACATCCTGAACACCGGGTCTGTTATAGCGTAAAGGCTGCCACTCTTTTGCATGAACCCTAATTCCATAAAATTCTCAACGATAGCGGCAAGACCTGTTGAAGGCGCCGTATTCCTGCTTAGGATCTGCGAAAAACAACCGGG
>JBAZLY010000034.1:0-10597 GCA_041650035.1 Candidatus Omnitrophota bacterium
CGGCCGATTACGTCTATCTTGAACCAGACTAGGCCCTTATTGCCATACGATATGTATCCGTCATTATAACCCTCCGATATGGCATAATCGGGGCTCACAATGCCCTTATCAACGAGATAACCAAAGCCTGTCCTGCCGCCTGTCTCTTCATCAGGGGTAAAAGAAAGTTCGATGTTACACCCAGGCCTCATGCCGCATTGTTTCAGGGCCTTTATCGCGAACAATACCGCGGAGATATTTGATTTCATGTCTTCAGTCCCGCGGCCGTATATCTTGTTGTTTTTAATAACAGCGCGGAAAGGGTCTGTTGCCCATGCGGCTCCCGCGGGAACTACATCATAATGCCCGTTTATATGCAGTTTCCTTTTAGCGCGCGCGTCCCAGCAGGCTATAAGGTTTATCCTCTTCGAGCCGCCCTTTATATTATATTTCTTTAAAAGCCCTGCCGGGACTATATACCTTGATGTCTTAAGCCCAAGCCGCCTGCAATAATCCTCTATCAGGGCTACAATCTCTTCGTAATGAACACCGGGGGGGTTTACGGTAGGTATCGCTACAAGCTCACGCGTAAGCCTTATCAGCCCTGCCTTTTCTTTTTCTATATATGAAAAATACATCAGTTATCGCCTTTCATTGCCACGGCGGGATATACAGCATTTAGCGTTTTGTATAAATAGCCGGATCAGATTATGGTCCTTTTTACCCGGTGACCTTTCTACACCGCTTGAGACATCAACACAAAAAGGCCTCACCAAATCAACTATGCCGGACACGTTTTGAGGATTGATGCCTCCGGCAATAAATAACGGTATATTAAACCTTTTTGCCTTAAGGGCCAGGGCCGGGTCAAAACCTTTACCCGCGCCACCCCGCGCCTTATCGCTATGGCCATCGAGAAGAACAAAATCCACGCCAGCATAACCGCTTATCGCGTTTATCGAGCTTTCATCTTTTACGCGAAAGGCCTTGATGATACGCTTACCCGCGAAAAGCGAGCAAAACCGCGGGGTCTCTCCGCCGTGGAACTGCAACATATCGATTCTGCCTAATTCCGCGATAGCCCGCAGGACGTCTTTTTCAGCCTGGTCGGAAAAGAGGGCCACTATCTTTACTTTCGACGAAAGTCTCTTTATTATACGGGCCGCGGCCGAAGGCTTAATCACGCGCGGGCTTTTGGCAAATACAAACCCGATAAAATCCGCGCCGCATTTCTGGGCGCAAAGCGCGTCCTCGAGATTTGTGATACCACATATCTTGACCTTGGCCTCAAGCATATCCTAACCTATTTACCCGTTAATTCCTTGAGCTTTTGCCCTATGTCATCAGCATCCATAAGCGACTCGCCCACAAGCACGGCATTTACGCCTATACTTTTTAAAAACATTATATCTGCCCGCGAACGTATGCCGCTCTCACTTACAATCACCTTGCCGCGCGGTATAAGGCCTATCAGGTTTTGCGTGGTATTAAGGCTAAGCTTAAATGTGTCCAGGTCCCTGTTGTTGATCCCGATAATATCCTGCCTGGCGCCTATTGCCTTTTCGATCTCGGATTCACTGTGCGCCTCGCACAAGACATCCATACCTAAGGATTTGGCAAGAGATGATAATCTCACTATCTCTTCCCGAGACAGCAAATCAGTTATCAATAATACCGCGTCCGCTCCGTAAATAGCTGACTCATACACCTGATATTCATCAATTATAAAATCTTTTCTTAGCACGGGAAGGCTTGCAACCGTTTTGACCTCCTTGATGTATTCGAGCCTGCCCTTAAAAAATTGCTCATCGGTAAGAACGGATATGGCCGCGGCGCCGTTTATCTGGTATTGGGCCGCTATCATCCTTACATTAAAATCCTCTCTTATAACACCTCTTGACGGTGACGCCTTTTTTATCTCCGCGATAACCGCTATATCCCGGCAACGGGTTATGGCCGACTTAAAATTCCTCGTTTTGATATTCTTTCTTAAGATACGGTGCCTAAGATACTCAAGCGAGGTAACTTTCTTGGCCTGTTCAAGATACCGCCTCTTTGTTTTTATTATCTCTGCTAATATCATATGGGAACGAAATCCTTTAATTGCCTTAATTTCTCCATGGCCCTGCCCGAATCAATAGATGCCGCGGCGGACTTGATGGCCTTTTTAATGTCCTTCTCGGACCGGGCCGCGACAAGGGCATACGCGGAATTCAGAAGGACCACATCGCGCCCGGGTCCCCGCGCGCCTGATAAAATAGATAGCATAACCTTCGCGTTTTGCGCCGCGTCGCCGCCTTCTATGGATTTGGGCCGGGCCCGCTTCATCCCAAACTGCTCGGGCTTTATCATATAGGTCCTAACCCTTCCTGAATTAAGTTCAGAGACCTGAGTGGGCCCTGTTATCGATATCTCATCAAGCGTATCAAGGCCATGAACAACAAAGGCCTTACTTGAACCAAGCCTGTTTAAAACCTTGGCGATTACGCTGGTTAAGCCTCTGTCGTATACGCCTAAAAGCTGGCATGTGGCATTGGCAGGATTACATAATGGGCCCAAGAGATTAAAAATCGTCCTTATGCCTATAGCCTTTCTTACAGGCAAGGCATACTTCATCGCCTGATGAAATACCGGGGCATACATAAAACCGATGCCTATCTTATGTATGCACCCCTTTACCTGTTCTGGTTTTAAGTCCAGCCTTATGCCTAATTCATCAAGGACATCTGCGGATCCGCACGCGCTTGAGGCTGAACGGTTACCATGTTTGGCAACCTTTACGCCGCAGCCGGCAACCACAAAGGCCGATGTCGTAGATATATTAAAGGTATTTGTCCCGGTACCGCCTGTGCCGCACGTATCGAGCACAGTCTCTGTTTCGATATTGATCTCATCCCTGTCCATGTCAATACACGAACAAGTCTTTATTGCAACCGCAAATTTCCGCATTACCTTGGCCGCCGCGGTTATTTCATTTACCGTTTCCCCTTTTACGCGCAAGGCGGTCAAGAAAGCTGCCATCTGGGCAGGTTCTGCCGAGCCCGACATAATCAGGGAAAAGGCCTTTTCCATCTGTGCGGCAGACAGGTCACCGCCTTCGGTGAGCCTTATTATCACCTCTTTCATCATGAAACCAAGCAACCCCTTTCATGTTTACATGCTGATAAAATTCTTAAGCACACGTTTGCCCTCTGTCGTAAGTATTGATTCGGGGTGAAACTGCACGCCCCACACCGGATACCGCCGGTGTTTGAGCGCCATTATCTCCTTAGCCTGTGTCTGCGCGATTATCTCAAGGCATCGCGGCAGGCCTTCTCTCTCCACTATAAGGGAATGGTATCTGGTAGCCTGAAAAGGACACTTGATATTTTTAAATATCGACTTTTTGTTATGATATATAAGCGATGTCTTCCCATGCATTAGGCGCTTGGCGCGGACAACATTGGCGCCAAATACCTCACCGATACATTGATGCCCGAGACAGACACCGAGTATAGGCACCTTACCCTTAAAATCAGCTATCACGGATTTTGATATCCCGGCATCATCCGGTCTGCCCGGGCCGGGGGATATCACGATATGATTGGGCCCAAGCCGTCTAATGGCATCCGGCGCGATCTCGTCATTTCTAAAGACCTTTACCCTTGAACCCAACTCCCCGAAATACTGGACAAGATTATATGTAAATGAATCGTAATTATCTATAAGCACTATCATAATGCGCCCCTTAAAGGCAGGCGGCTGCTGCCGGCCTTTTACGCCTTGGCCATCGATATCGCCTTGAACATGGCCTTGGCCTTGTTGACGGTCTCCTGGTATTCCCTCCCAGGCACAGAATCAGCTACGATGCCGGCACCTACCTGAACATAGGCCTTTGAGGCCTTGAGCAAAATTGTCCGTATCGTTATGCAAACATCAAGATTTCCAGAAAACGAAAGATAGCCTACACAACCCGCATAAGGGCCCCTCTTTGCGCCCTCAAGCTCATTGATAATCTGCATAGCGCGTATCTTCGGCGCGCCTGTTACGGTACCTGCCGGAAACGAGGCCCTTAAAAGTCTCATTATATCAGCGCCGGGCGATAACACGCCTGAACAATCGCTTACGATATGCATGACATGGGAATATCTCTCAATTGCCATAAACTCATTTACCTGCACGCTGCCAGGTTTGCACACGCGACCCAGGTCATTCCTGCCCAGGTCCACAAGCATAAGATGTTCGGCCTTCTCCTTGTCATCACGCAGAAGGTTCCTTTCAAATTCGGCATCCTCTTTTTCGTCTCTGCCCCTGGGCCTTGTCCCAGCAATCGGTCGGACGCGCGCGATACCGTTTTCGCCGCGAACCATTATCTCCGGAGACGAGCCTATAAGCTTAAAATCCTCAAAAGACAGATAGAACATATAGGGCGAAGGATTAATAGACCTTAATGCCCTGTATAAGTTCACCGGGTCTTTGCCGTAATCAGCCTGAAATCTCTGCGACAACACAACTTGTATAATATCCCCTGACCGTATATACCTTTTTGCCTTTAACACATTGGCCTTAAAATCAGACTTTGATATATTTGACCTGATTCTCACAGCGGGCCCTGATTTATCCATAGGACTAAACCTTTTCTTAAGCGGGGCCTTAAGCCTGCCTGTTAAGACCTCTATACCCTTAACCGCGTTATTATAGGCCCTTAAGGCCGAGGCCTTTGAATCCCCCCTGATAAAGGCATTGGAGACGATCTTTATCGTATGCCTGATATGGTCAAACACAAGCAATGTGCCGGTAAGCATAAGCCTAATGTCAGGCATATCAAGGTCATCGCGGCGGGGAGGAGGTAATTTTTCTATGAACCGGACAATATCATAACCGATATAACCGACAAGACCCCCGCAAAATCTTGGCAGGCCCTCAACCTCAACGAATTTAAACTGCCTCATAAATTTAGATATCTCATCAAGGGGGTTAGAACCGTCAAGAACTGTGACGGCTTTTTTCCTCTTTATAGTGACCTTGCCGTCTTTTGCCTCAATAACAGCGGCAGGATCAGTGCTTAGAAATGAATACCTGCCTATTTTTTCCGCGCCCTCAACAGACTCAAGCAGAAAAGAGTGCCTCTTGTCGTCTATCTTCAAAAAGGCCGAGAGCGGGGTATCAAAATCAGCGGAGATCTCTTTATATATAGGGACAACATTCCCCCTGCCTGACAGCTTTATAAACTCCTTCTTGTCGGGATAATACACTTAATACACCTTTTTTGGGTCAAAAACCTTCTTTCCTATCAGACATAACCTCGGACCTTTCGCCTGCCTGTAAAAACAACTCTTATAACCTGTATGGCATGCCCCGCCCGTTTGCTCCACTTTTATAAGCAGGCAGTCCATATCGCAATCCGTCATAAGTGACTTGACCTTCTGGATATGCCCCGATGATTCACCCTTAAGCCAAAGCCGCGCCCTTGAGCGGCTGTAATAATGGCATCTCTTCGTCTTTATGGTCTTTAAAAGCGCCTGCCTATCCATATACGCCATCATCAGTACCTCGCCGGTAACAGCATCCTGGGCTATCGCTGGGATCAGCCCGTCTTTGAACTTTAAACGGTTCAACCAATTCATAGCCTTACATGGACTCCTTTTTCCATTAAATACCTTTTTGCCTGCATAACCGTAAATTGCTTAAAATGAAAAATACTCGCCGCTAATACGGCATCTGCCCCGCCCGCCGCCAAGGCCTCATATAGATGTTCAAGGGCCCCGGCCCCGCCCGAGGCAATAACAGGTATACTTACCGCGCCGGATACCGCGCGTGTAAGCTCTATATCATAACCGTTCTTCATGCCGTCACGATCCATACTTGTAAGAAGGATCTCGCCCGCCCCCATATCCCGAACCTGTCTCGCCCATTGGATAGCGTCCTTTGCCGCGGACATTCTGCCTCCATGCGTATAGACCTGCCAGCAGTCATTGTCTTTTTTCGCGTCAATAGCAACTACAATACACTGGCTACCGAATCTCTTTGCCGCTTGGGTCACAAAATCAGGTTCCTTTACAGCCATGGTATTTATCGACACCTTATCGGCCCCGGCCTTTAAAAGCCTTTCAATAGTATCAAGGCTGTTTATACCCCCTCCCACTGTTAACGGCATAAAAACATCCCTTGCCGTGCGCCGCACAACGTCAATAATAATGGACCTCTGTTCATAGCTGGCGGTTATATCAAGAAAAACGATCTCGTCAGCACCCTCTTTATCATAGGCTAAGGCAATTTCAGCAGGGTCGCCGGCATCCTTCAATTGGACAAACTTTACCCCTTTTACAACCCTTCCATCCTTTACATCAAGGCATGGTATGACCCTTTTAGTCAGCATTTGTCTTCCATAGTTAATCTTATGGCCGCGGCAAGGTCAAGCCTGCCCTCGTAAACGGCCTTCCCCGTGATTATACCCCGCAGATTCGACTGATGACGCGAAAACTCAATAAGCATCTTGATATCGTCAAGGCAGGATACCCCTCCGGCAAGTATAACATCAGAAAAGGCGGCAGACTGGGCCAGGCCGCTGAACCAGTCTTTATCCATACCCTGTAGCGTTCCGTCGGTTTTTATGTTCGTAAAAATTATGGTCTTGGCCCCCATGGCGGAAATCTCCCTTCCAAGTTCTGCCGCGGCCTTTGAGGCGCCTTCAACCCAGCCTGATACCATCACATCCAGCCCCAGAGAATCAATGCTGATGACGATACGTCTTCCGTATTCACGTATCATCTTTTCCGTAAAGGCCAAATCAAAGGCGGCCTTGGTACCGAGAATAACCTTTGACACACCCATATCAAGGACGCGGGCAATATCATCACGCCGCCTTATGCCGCCACCGAACTGAAGGGGCAGATCAACACCCTTGTCATCTAAAATGGCCTTTACAGCGGCAAGGTTCAGCGGCCGGCCCGCCCGGGCGCCGTCTAAATCCACAATATGTATCATGCCGGCACCGTCAGACTTAAAACCCCTGGCTACCTTTACCGGGCTTGCGGAATAATCCTTTCGCCTGTTATAGTCACCCTGCGTAAGCCTTACAACCTGACCGTCCATTATATCTATCGCCGGTATTATCATCATTTCACAATCTCACAAAATTTTCAATTACCTTCAGGCCCGGGCCCTGACTCTTTTCAGGGTGAAATTGCACCGCGTATATATTATCCTTTTGTATCACTGAACAAAAATCCCCATTGTAATCCGTAACGCCTAAGGACAACTTCTTATCATCAGGAACGGCATAATATGAATGCACAAAATACATATAAACATTATCGGAGATACCTTTAAACAGCGGACATTCGTTTAAGGCCGGGCCGCTTACTGTATTCCAGCCCATATGCGGCACCTTAAACCCGGGTGCCGGAGAAAACGGCAGGACATCACCTTTTACTACGCCAAAACCCGCGTGCTTACCGCCTTCACAACTGTTCGTAAATAGCAGATGCATGCCCAGGCATATGCCCAGAAAAGGCCTGCCTGAAGCGACAAATTTCAATATGCTCGCCCGCTGGCCTCTCGCGTCTATCTCGCGCAACGCATGCCCAAAGGCGCCGACACCAGGCAGTATAAGCTTGTCCGCTTTAATTATATCGCCGGGTTTAGCGCTTATCAAAACATCTTTGGTAAAGCGCATAATCGCGTTAACTACAGAGGCAAGATTGCCCATTCCGTAATCAATGACAACAATCATTAGTCTATTATCCCTTTTGTGGAAGGTATGCCTTTTTTCCGCGCGTCTATCTGTGTTGCCTGGTCTAATGCCACGCCCAGGGCCTTAAATACAGGTTCCAATGTCGCGTGCAGATCCTGCGCCATTGGGGCAATGCTAATAATCAGATTAACGCCCATGTGGCTGGCAAGGCCTTCAAAAAAATGGTCAGCATCCTTAAGCGAATAGCCTCTTTCGTCTGACGGGCTTGACCCCGCTTCGGCGTTTTTCTTACGCTCATACAAACCCCTTCCGCTGATATCAACAGTAACATTGGCCAGGACCTTCTCCATCGGGACAGAGGCAAAACCGAATCTGCGGATGCCCTCCATATCCGAAAGAGCCTTTTTAAACGCCTTGCCTAATTCAATACCAATATCTTCATTGGTATGATGGATATCAATATGCAGATCGCCCTTTGCCTTGATCTGCAGATCGAATAAACCATGGAACGCGAATAACTCAAGCATATGGTCAAGCAGGCCTATCCCCGTACTGATAGATATCTCGCCTGAACCGTCAATATTCAAACTACCGGTAATCTTTGTCTCCTTGGTATTACGATTCAATAAGGCTGTTCTATTTTTCATAGGCACACACTCCCATTAATTAGCATTCATATAAACCGAACATCTCCGCCGGCGCTTACCGGGCGCATAATATCATATCGTGAACATTCCGATACAGCCGGCATATGCTTACCGCGCAAAGACCGTCTGTTTTAAGTATCAAATAAATCTCTTCTGCACCGATTCAATATGCTTGTTAAGGCCTTCAAGCGAGGCTATCTTTTCTATATCAGGCTTAACGGTCTCAAGGGCCTTTTTTGAATACGAGACCACATGGATACCCTTAACAAAGTCCCATATGCTAAGCCCTGAAAAGAACCTGGCGCTGCCTCCTGTCGGCAGAACATGGCTGGGGCCTGCTATATAATCGCTTAAGGCCGTGGGGGAATATTCCCCTAACAATACGCAACCGGCATTCTCAATAAGCTTGAGCAGTTTTGCCGGGTCTTTTACCATAAGCTGGAGATGCTCCGGCGCGATCCTGTTTGAGATCTCGGCGGCCTGTTTAAGATTTTTTACAGGCACTATACAACCCCTAAACTGCTGTTGCTTTATTATATTCGCGAGTTTTTTTGATTTTGTTATAAGTATAGACATCCCCATAAGATGCTCTGCCTGGGCCGCCATATCCGCGGCGACATGTTCAGGGCTGGCGCTGTCATCAGCGATTATCACAACCTCGCTCGGTCCGGCAAGCATATCGATATCAACATAACCAAATACCTGCCTCTTAGCCTCGCTGACATAGTGGTTACCGGGGCCCACTATCTTATCTACCTTTGGTATGGTCTTTGTGCCAAAGGCAAGGGCCGCGATAGCTTGGGCGCCTCCTGCCTTGTAAACCTCGTTTACACCCAAGAGATTGGCCATTACAAGTATAAACGGGTGGACACTAGCGTGCTGATTAGGCGGGGTAACGATTGCTATCCTTTCAACCCCGGCTATCTTGGCAGGGATGACCGTCATATAAACAGTTGATATAAGAGGCGCTGTCCCTGCCGGTATATAGATACCTACGTTTTTAAGCGGCGTAATCTTTTCACCAAGCATTATGCCGTCCTGATGCTTGATCTTCCAGGATTTTTTGATCTGTTTTTTATAAAACTTGTTGATATTCTCTATAGCGACCTTGAAACTGCTTACCAAGGCAGGATCCATGTCCTGATACGCCCCGTTTATCTCACCTGGGGTGACCCTAAGTTGGCGCGCGTTAAGTTTAACAGCGTCAAAACGCCTCGTATATTTAACGAGAGCATCATCGCCTCTAAGCCTGACATCCTCTATAATATTCGACACCTTCTTGCGCACATTCTTTTTGATGTCAAGGCCCCTGTCATATAATTTTATAAGCTCTTTGCTGTTAGGTTTTAGAGACCTCATCTTGATTCCCCTAATTGTTTGCCAAGCACCTCGCCGGCTTTGGAGAGCAGCGTATCGGCGTCCTTTAAACCCTTGATACCGCCTTGCGCCATTTCCGGCCTACCGCCGCCTGATGCTGAAAAAAAGCTTAATACCGCATTAAGCAGATGAGACGCATTCAGCCCCTTGCCTACAAGGTCTTTGCCTATGGAAAGACATACCGAGGCCTTTGCATCATCTAATACCGCAAGAAATATAATACAATCTTCACCAAGCCTGGTTTTTATTATATCGGAAATCCTCTTTAAGGCAGACGCGTTCTGGCCATTGAGGCATTTTATAATAACACGGACACCGTTTATCTCTTTAGCCGATTCAAGGATAGTGTCTACAAGGCCTTCAGCGGCCTTCAGCATGCCCTTCTCCAGCCTCTTCTCCTCTTCTTTATCTTTAAACGCCTTTTCTCTCTCCGCCAGCCCGCTGGCCTGCTCTCTCTGCCATTGCTCGGCATACCGCGCCGTTACAGCCTCTATCCTCCTTATGCCCGAGGCGACAGAGCTTTCCTTCGCTATCCTGAACAACAGGACATCGGATGTATTTTTAAGATGCGTCCCGCCGCAAAACTCAAGGCTACCGCCTCCAGTCTTAACAACCCTTACCTTTTGACCGTATTTATCACCAAAAAAAGCTAACGCGCCGGTACCCCTGGCCTGTTCGATTGTCATCTCTTCAACCGTTATGATACTCGCGGCGGCAACATAACCATTGACCATACCCTCAACCCTATTTAATTCGTCCGGGGTCATGGCCTTGAAATGCGTAAAATCAAACCTAAGCCTGTCGGCATCCACCATAGACCCCTGCTGTCGGACATGCTCGCCAAGCACACAACGTAAAGCGGACTGCAGGAGATGTGTCGCCGTGTGATTTCTGGCAATTGCCATACGCCTATCAATAT
>JBAZLY010000035.1:0-10429 GCA_041650035.1 Candidatus Omnitrophota bacterium
CCGTTGTTATGCTTATCCCGCCGGCATATTTTATCATATCATCCACAAACGAACCGGACCCGGGACTCATCACAGGATCATGCCATATCTCCATGTATATCCTGGGCCGGGCATCCGGGCCCCTGCCCTTAATAGACACCTGTATCTGATCAATAGCCCTTATTATGCCATCATTCAACACCGTCGCTTCAGACACCCGGCCCGTAAGGGAGCCTATAAGGATAATATCGTCCATGAGTTCGTTTATGCTCTTAGGGTCCACGGTTACATAATCAATACCAAGACGGCGAAGCATCGAAGCGAGATGGCCTTGTTCCATGCCTGTTATCAATACTAGGTCCGGCTTTAAGGATATTATCCTCTCAATGTTGGGATTACTGAAAGAACCCGCCTTTTCCTTTTTTGCGGCCTCCGGCGGCCATGTGCAAAAACTGGAAACAGCAATAACCTCATCGTTAAGACCAAGCGCGAAGAGTATCTCTGTTGTCGCCGGGGTAAGGGATATTATCCTTTGCCGCGACGGGCCTTCAAAGGCAAGGCAATGCACGAAAGGCGGCACGATTAAGGCCGCTATCAAAAAACAAGAGAATGCCGCGCGTTTATTAAAAGACATACGATCCTGTTTTCATGCTTCAAGAATAGCTTCTTTCATCAATCCGCCTGCGAATGGCATCCGCGCAATTTCTTGCCTCATCGCCAAAACATACCGCGCTCATGGTAAAAGCGCCTATGCCTGTTACGAAATTTCGTATCTGCCTGTCATCGGTAACCACAATGACCTTCCGCTTATTATCAAGCTTGTATATGATTGACTCAATAACCGAATCCGCCGTTTCATCGGCCTGCGAAAATACCACGATGGGGTTTTTACCGTCAAGCTCCCTTCTGCGGCCGTTTCCGTCATATACGATAACACATTCAGCATGATAATAATCGCAATACGCCTCGGACATAGCCAGAAGCGCGTCGCGGGCATGGTCAATACTCCTCCGGCAAGCCTTTATCAGGGCCGGTATCTTATGGACAAGATTATATCCGTCAATTAATACGAGACACGAATACATTATACAACACGCCTCCACCGGTCAGACATAACACGGACACGATAAGAGAGGCCGCGCATACCCCAAGGAATATTGCCAGAAACGAATGCCAGAAACGCATCTTAAAAAGCCCTGCCGCCACACATCCTGTCCACGCCCCTGTTACTGGCAGGGGTAGCGCGACAAACAGCATAAGCCCTAAGAACTCGCATTTTTCCATGAGCCGGGAACGGTGTCTTGCGCGTTCAAACAACCAATGAAAGAACCCGGCAAAAGGCTTAAAACGGTTCATATAACCTGATACGGGCTTAAGCAAGAGTAATACAGGGACAACAGGTATCATATTGCCTATAATAGAAAATAATAAGACTCTCTTTATATCAATGCCCATTAACAGGCCTACAGGGATAGCCCCCCTTACCTCAAGAACGGGCATGGCCGCCACAACGGTAATCATCGCTTCCCCGGGTAAAAAACGGATATTCTCAAGAACCGCGGTTATCATAAATTCATTTCCTTATGATCATATGCGTTATTATAAACCTGATAAACCGAAAGGTGTCCCTTATGGGCCGTATCTTACTGGTCTCGCCAGCATATATGGATTTCACGGGCACGGAACCTATGCGGAAACCTTTTCTCGCGATCTTAATCAGCATCTCCGATTCTATCTCAAATTTACGAGACCTCATATCTATAGCGGAGATGGCATCCCTCGTAAACAGCCTGTAGCCGCACTGGGTATCCAATACGCGCTGGCGGGACAAGACCGATATTACGCGGGACATAAACGTGTTTGTGATAACCCTTATCGGCGGCATACCACGAGGGTCATCCATCCTGTTGCCTATGATCACGCAACAGCAACAATCCTTGATCTTGTCCAAAAAACGAGGGATATCATCTGGGTCATGCTGCCCATCAGCATCCATTGTAAAAAAAAGCTCATAACCGCGGCTCAAGGAATAATCAAAACCGCTTCTTAATGCCAGCCCCTTACCGCTTCTGCGCGCGTTGCGTATAACATACGCGCCGGCCCGGCTTGCGGCAATATACGTATTATCGGAAGACCCGTCATCGATAACTATGGCATCAACACCAAACCGCTTAACTCCTTCTACCACAAGGCCTATCGTCGAGGCCTCATTGAAGGCGGGGATTATCGCGCATATCTTCATGGCTATTCAGCACCCCATGCTATCCTTTGCCAATATCTCCTGAACACAAACCATTGCTCGGGATGCCTTCTGATCACATCCTCCATCACCCGGACAACATCATTGGTCACCTTGATAAGATCTTCATGCTCATTATGCGTCGCAACAGGCAGGATAGGTTTCATGATCTTCAGCGTGAAGGTATCATCCGCGTTCCTGAGCATGAAAATAGGCAATATAGAACATTGCCTTTTACGGCTAAAAAGGGCCGGGCCTTTCGGTATAATGGTTTTTTTGCCAAAAAAATCAACCTCAAAACCGTTATTAAAATAATCCCTGTCGGAAAGCAGTGCAACGGCCCGGTTCTCGGACAGCGATTTAAAACACCTGCGCACAGCCGCCCCAACAGGTATTACTTTAACGCCTTTTATGTTCCTCTGCCGGTTAAAAAAGGTATCAATATTTTCATGCTTATGGATAAGCGCGACTACATCAAGCGGTACGCCTATTGCCGATAATGCTATTCCGCCGAGCTCCCAATTGCCGATATGCGCAGAGGTCAGTATAACCCCTTTGCCCTTTTTAAGTTCCTGCCCCAGGTAATGTCTCCCTTCCACTGTCACGTATCTATCTATATAATCTTTATCTATTACCGAAAACCTGAAGAAGTCCACGAGATATTTGCCGAAATTAAAAAAAACACTATTTCTGATCCGCTTAAGCGAGGCTATGTCCCGTCCTGGAAAGATAGCCTGAAGATTATCCATGACAGCCCGGCTGTCCCTGAATGAGGCAAACCTATATAAGGTGGAGACAAAACGCGCTATCGCATAACCAGTCTTTAGCGGGGTGGTTAAAGCCAGGAAGATCCCTATCTTATAAAGGGTAAAAAGCATTTCCTATATCTCCAAAAGTGTCTTAGCTATATCTATGGCGGAAGAAGGCCTGGCTATATTTTCAATAGCTTTTTTCATGTCCTCAAGCTTAGCCTTCGCGACGCATAAGTTATCAACCAGTATCGCGAGATCCTCTTCCGTTTTGGCCCTGACAGCGGCCCCATTTTGCAATAAAAATTCCGTGTTCTTGGCCTCCTGGCCGGGTATGGGGTTTATTATAATAATAGGCACATGCTTGGCAAGGGCCTCGGAGGCGGTAAGCCCGCCGGGTTTGGTGATAATCAAGTCCGACATGTCCATAAGTTCATCTATATTTTCAGCATAGCCGATAACAAAAACCTTCTTATTCATCCTGCCCGCGCGGCGTGTAAGATACGCGTTCAACCTGCTGTTTGTGCCCGAGACAACAATCATCTGTATATCAGAGTTTATCCTATCGAGCGAATGCACAACCTTTTTGATGGGGCCAAGCCCTCCACTGCCGCCCATGATAAGAACCGTTTTCTTGTAGGGATCAAGGCCAAGGGACATTCGGGAGCGGACCTTGTCACAGCGAATATTGAACTTGATATCAATAGGCACCCCAGTAACCTTGATCTTTTCAGACGACACACCGTTTGAGATGAGCCTGTCCCGGGCATCATCCGACGCTACCGCGTAAAGATCCACAGAATCATATATCCAGTAAGAATGCGGATAAAAATCGGTGAGAACACCGATAAGAGGCAGGCTGCTATTATGGGTAACCTTATAATCGGCTATCATGCCGCACGGAAAGGCCTGGGTACAGGCCACAACATCAGGCTTGAGATCATTGATAAGGTTTTTCATTTTGGAACCATTATACCTGTGCATCATATCTTTCAGGGCCTTGGTATTTTTGACAACTCGGGGGTTATCATAAAGATACTCCCAAACCTCGGGTGTCCTTTTTATAATACCGTTATATGTCCTGTTGATAATACGTTCAAGTATCGGATTAGTATAATGGAATGAATTGATGCTATATATCTGCGTGTCCGGTTTTAGATACCGCAAGGCCTTTTCTATCGCCATCGCGGCACGGTGATGTCCGGAAAGCACGGATATATAAAGAAGGAGTATCTTTTTAGGTCTTTGCATCTATAATCATGTTTTAAGAAAGCTGTCAATACGCTCAATGGCTGTTTTCAGGCGCTCCTGCGTATCTACAAGAGCGAAACGTACATATCCTTCACCGTATTCGCCAAAACCCGTGCCGGGGGCAACCGCTACCCCGGCCTCATCGATAAGCAGAGAGGCAAATTCCATTGAGGTAAGGGCGCTGTATTTCGGAGGTATGTGCGCCCATATATAAAATGTGGCCTTCGGCTTTTCAACAGTCCAGCCTATTCTGTTCAGCCCGTCCACAAACAGGTCTCTTCTCTTCCTGTAAGTTTCAACCAGCTCTTTCACACAATCCTGCGGACCTGTCAAGGCCTTTGCCGCGGCAAATTGTATAGCCTTGAATATGCCGAAATCAACGTAAGATTTAGTTTTTGCCAATGAGCTAAGTATATCCCTGTTACCAACGACAAAACCTATTCTCCATCCGGCCATGTTATAGGACTTGGAAAGCGTGTGAAACTCAATAACATTGGCACCCTTAGCACCTTCTGCCTCCATAATACTTGCGGCCTTATACCCGTCAAATACTATGTCGGAATATGCCAGGTCATGCGCTATTATAAGCCCTGGCTTATCCTTGGCCCAATCCAACACCTGTTGAAAAAAATCCTTATCGGCCACAGCCGTCGTCGGATTATGGGGATAACTAATAAAAAGCAGTTTTGCCATCCGCACAATCTCCGGACTTAACGCCTTAAGATCCGGCTTAAAATTGTGCTCTATTGTCATTGGGATATTGTATAGGATGCCACCCGCCATGATGACACCATTAAAATGAACCGGGTAGGCCGGATTCGGCACCAGGGCTATGTCGTCCTGATTTAAAAAGGCCAGCGACAGATGGGCTATACCCTCCTTTGATCCGATAAGCGGCAAGACCTCACTGCCGGCATCAAGGTCTACATCAAACCTTTGTTTATACCACTGCGCTATAGCCTGCCTAAGGGTCTTTTCAGCATCACCGCCCGGCCTGGAATACCTGTGATTTTCGTTGATACGGACCTGACTGCAAAGTTCATCAACTATATGACCCGGCGTGGGTAAATCGGGATTGCCCATGCCTAAATCAATAATATCAATACCCCTGGCCACAGCCTTGGCTTTCAGGTCATCGATTATGGTAAAAAGGTATAAAGGCAGCCTCCGCATCCTGTTCGCTTCATGCATAGACATCTATTTCAGGCCCTCTTCTATACAACCGATGATATCGCCTACATGAACATCCTGGCCCTCTTCAACATTCCTGGATACAAGCCTGCCCGATGCCGCCGCCGGCACATTGAATGTCGCCTTATCGGTAAGCATCTCCACAAGATCATCTCCTTTTTCCACAAACTCTCCGATATCCTTGTGCCAAAAGGAGACAACAGCCTTGTCCACTCCTTCAGCAAGTTTCGGTAATCTTAATTCCGTCATTATAGCAACCCCCTTGATTGTGTAACAATTATACTAAAACATTATATAGTTGTCACGATTTTTTTAAGGCACTGTTTTTATTTTAGGCGGATGACCTTGCAGGAGACTAAAAAAGTCGGGGATCACACCCGGTACCCCCAGCATCTAATACTCAAATGGGGCTTTTCAAAAATCCCGTGCTGATATCCTGAAGACATCTTCAAAGGCGCGGACTATCCCCCGCTTCAGAGGCATCATGGCGACAGGTGTCTTTAGTATTCTCTGCATTGATGTTATCTCTATCCCTTTATATCCGCAAGGATTTATCATATCAAAATATTCCAATCTGGTATTGACGTTAAGGGCAAGTCCATGATATGTTATCCAGTTGCTGGCCCCGATACCCATAGAAGCAATCTTGCCTGTATCTGTCCAACACCCCGTGCGGCCTGCCACCCTGAAGGCCTCTACACCATAACCTTTGAGCAAACGTATAACAACCTCTTCCATATCACGCAAAAATTTATGCATATCCCTTGTCAGCATGTTTAGATCAAAAACCGGGTAACATACAAGCTGCCCGGGACCGTGAAAGGTAATATCTCCGCCTCGATCGGTACGGACTATGTCTATACCCAAAGACCTGATCCTGCTACGCTCAAGCAGGATATTATCATCAGACGCTGAACGGCCGAGGGTAAAAACAGGCGTGTGTTCCGCCAATATAACCACGCCGGATAACAGACCCGATCTCACCTGGCCCAAGATCTCCTTTTGGATAAGAAAGGCCTTGTTAAAATCAATCAGCCCGAGATCTAATATCTTATAATTCATTGAGTTGTTCAAACATCACGCGCGAGCCCTGCCTGATGCCTCAAACACGGACTCAGAAAATGTAGGGTGAGCAAAAATAGTCTTTGACAGGCTATCTACCGTTAACCCGTTTTTGATAGCGATGGTAAAACCCGATATCATCTCGCTGGCAAGGTATCCAAATATGGCCGCGCCCAATATCTTTCCCGAGCGTGCGTTAAACAGCAATCTTACAAATCCGTCCGTCTCGCCCTGTATATGGGCCCTGCTTACTGCGGACAACGGCAATTTAACCTCTTGAAAATCAAGGCCCTGTTCTTTGGCCTTGTCCACTCCGATACCCACAAAGGCAATTTCAGGATACGTGAAAACAGCGCTCGGGACAGCTGAATAATCCGCCTGGCAGGCTATGCCTGAAGCTATATTTTCAACGGTAAGCACGCCTTCGTATGAAGCGACATGCGCCAATTGATAGCCTTCTATAACATCACCTATAGCATAGGTGTTAAGGATGTTCGTTTTAAGGGTTTTATCAACCTGGATAAAGCCATTCGATGTCCTAATACCTGCCGCCGCGAGATCCAGGCCGGCTATATCCGCCTTGCGGCCGACGCAAAGCAAGACCTTATCGCAGGCAAGCTCATTTCCGCCGGCAAGCTTAACCGAGGCATCGGGGCCGGCGTGAGCCGATATCACCAAATCATTCTTAAACACCTTTATGCCTTGTTTTTGGAAATATAGTTCAAGCCTACGGGCGATCTCTTTGTCCGCGCCGGGCATTAGCTGATCCGCAAGCTCAACGACACTAACGTCAACACCGAATTGATTATATATCGAGGCAAATTCGCATCCTATGAATCCGCCTCCAACGATAACCATACTGCGCGGCAAACTCGTTTGGGCAAGCATATCCGAACTTGATAATATAAATTGATGATCAAATTTGAGGTTGGGCAGTTCAGCCGGTATCGAACCGGAGGCAATGACTATGTGTTTAGAGGATATTATCTCATCCCCGCAACGGAGCCTGCCAGGGGCGACGAATAAGGCTTCACCTTTTATAATATCAACACCTTTTGATTTAATCAAAAACTCCGCTCCGGCACGGAGTTTTTGGACAATAGATTCCTTCCTGGCGGAAACAGCATTGTAATCAAAACCATATAATTTGGCATTTAGGGCAAATTTGTCCGCCTGGCGAATCTGCCTCAATAGATCGGCGCTTCTGACAAAGACCTTCGTGGGTATGCAGCCGCAGTTAAGGCATGTCCCACCTATAAGTCCCCTCTCAATTACACAGCACTTAAGTCCCAAATCAGAAGCCCTGATACAGGCCGCGTAACCGCCTGAACCCGCGCCTATTATCGCGATATCATAAAATTTATCCATATACGCAATACTCGATTTTATACATAATCATTATTAAGTCTGGCGCTGCGCGGTATTCTGAAAGTGGGACTAACCTTATATGTTTAATAGCGCTATCTGGCCGGAAACAAAATTTTTGGCAGCGTTCAAAAGCCTTTTTTCGTCATTACTTAAAGGTATTTCAACTATATTAGCAATTCCGTCTTTTCCCAATACGGCAGGCACACCGAGGAATATACCGCTGACGCCGTATTCTCCATTTAAAAGACAGGAGCATGACACCGTCTCCCGGCTGTCCGCAAAAACCGCCCGGGCCATCTTGAAAACGCCCGCCGAGGGGGCAAAAAAAGCGCTTCCGGTACCAAGATACGATACAATCTCCGCCCCGCGCGATTTTGTCTTTTCAATTATGCGGTCTATTGTATCTTTTGCGGCGCGCTTGGCCAAAGACATGTCACCTGCCTTGCTCATGCTGGGCAAGCAGACCATGTTCTCACCATGAGTCCCCATGACAACGGCATCAAAGCCATCAAGCGGGGACTCTAAAAACCTTGATGATATCAGGTTCATCCGTGACGAATCCAGGCATCCGGCCATGCCGATAACCCTTTTACCGCTTAATCCGCTATTCTTATATACAACATAAGAAATAATATCAAGCGGGTTCGTGACAACTATTACCACGGGCTGGCGATTAAATTTCATGAAGTTTAAAGTCACATCTTTGGCGATAGAGGCGTTTTTGTTGAGCAGTTCCTCTCTGGTCATACCAGGCCTTCTTGCCAACCCCGCGCAGAACACGATAATATCACTGTCTTTGGTATCGGCATAATCCGATGTCCCCGTTATCTTGCAGCCGTGGCCAATGAGTGAGGCCGCGTCCATCAGGTCTTCTGCTTTGCCTTTAGCGATACCTTCAGCAACATCAAGCAGAACAACATCGCTCAATCCCGATTCAAGTATCCTCATCGCGCATACCGCGCCGACATTACCAGCACCTATAATGGTTATCTTGTTGCGTTTTCTATCTTTCATTGAATACCTAAAATTTAAAATCACCGTGTTTTTTGAAGTGTTCGACAACGCCTCCGTCCCCTATTATCCTTGCCATAAAATCGGGTAACGGGGCGATCTTGACCTTCTTACCCGTGTTGATATTGATGACATGGCCTTCTACGGTATCAACCTTAAGGATATCGGACTGCCTCAAACCGTCCGTATCGCACTCAATGAGAAGCAAGCCCAGGTTGATCGCGTTTCTAAAAAATATCCTGGCAAATGATTTCGCTATGACAGCCGATATGCCGGAATATTTAATCGCTATCGGGGCCTGTTCTCTTGAGGAACCACAGCCGAAATTTGATCCGGCAACAATAAAATCGCCTTGTTTTATCGATTTATAGAATTCAGGTTTCAGGTCTTCCATTAGATGTTTTGCCAATTCATGCGGATCCTGGATTCTGAATTTATATCGACCTGATATTATATAATCCGTATTAACCGAATCCTCAAACCTATGAACAGAGCCTGACAACCTCAATTTAACCTCTCCTTGGGTCGGTTATTTTCCCCTTTATGGCGGATATAGCGACTGTCGCCGGTGATGCCAGATAGATAAAGGCGTTTGGGTTGCCCATCCTGCCCTTGAAATTCCTGTTAGCGGTCGACAAGACGACCTCATTGTCTGATGGCACTCCATTATGAGTACCGACGCAGGGCCCGCAACCCGGCGTTACAACATTTGCCCCTGCCTCGACAAACACCTTTATAATGCCTTCGTGCATGGCACGTAGAAAGACATTCCTTGATGAAGGCGCGATGATAAGCCTTACGTCAGGGTGGACCTTTTTACCCTTCAGCAGGGAGGCCGCCACCTTAAGGTCCTCGGTCCTGCCGTTTGTGCAGGTACCGATAAACGCCTCATCAATAGACTTGCCCGCGATCTTGGAGATATCTACGACATTATCAACGGCGTGAGGCTGCGCGATCATAGGCACTATCTTTGCCGCGTCATAATATCTCTGCGCCTTATAACCTGCGGCTTTATCAGCAAAAACCGGTCTGATCGGCTTCTTTGTCCACTGGCATAACCATGCCGCGGTCTTCCTGTCCGGTAAGATTATGCCAAACTTCGCCCCCATCTCAACAGCCATATTTGTAATAGTAAAACGCGCCTCCATCGAAAGAGAACTGATGGCGGGGCCGTAAAACTCAACGGCATCATATGTGGCGCCATCAGCGGTAAGTTCACCTATTATGTGTAATATCAGGTCTTTTGAGTAGACGCCTTTCTTGAGTTTTCCGTCAACAAATATCTTGAGCGTCTCCGGGACCTTAAACCAGTTTTTGCCGGACGCAAGGGTAATAGCAAGATCGGTAGAGCCAAAACCTGTCGCGAGAGCGCCAAGGGCACCGTAAGTGCATGTGTGGGAATCGGCACCAACAACAAGATTCCCGGGCATAACGTTGCCTGATTCCGCGACGACCTGATGGCAGACCCCGCAGCCAATATCGTAGATCTTTAGCTTATTATCCTTGGCAAAATTTCTCATCTTCATGTGTATCGCTGATACCCCAATATTAGGCGACGGGGCGCTATGATCGATAACCA
>JBAZLY010000036.1:0-10069 GCA_041650035.1 Candidatus Omnitrophota bacterium
ACGGTATCGAAGTTACCGCTTCCTTCTATCTCTACAGTAAGCGTTATAGGGTCACCGGCATTGACCTGCTGGGAAGATACCTTGGCAGACATAGCAAATCTTCCTACCGCTCCCGAGAAGCCGTCAGGCCTGCCTTCAGCGGGAAGAGGGATAACCTCAATGTCAAATCCTTCGGTCTTAAAACTTGATGGCCGCGATTCATAACCGCCGAAAAGATCCTCAAACGCATCCGTGTTAAAAATACTGCCTCCAAAAAAAGGCGCGTTTCTTCTGCCTGTCGCCTTTTTGTATACAAGATTACAGGCTATCTCGGCCGGACCGAGAGTAAACCTGCCGGGATAAAGTCCATATATATCGGTATTGAATTCAACCACATTATAATTGAGGCCATTTGCAACCCTGGTATATTGGGACGGCTCGCTGAATTTACCGGATAAGAAACCTTCATGGACATACTTAGGATATTGTATATCGCGCACAGCCACATTATTTACGTATAATAATATGGATACGGGAAATTTTTCACCCGCATAAACCTGCCTCTTGCCAGGCTGAAGAATCAGGAATATCCGTTTATCAAAACCGTTTTTTTCCGATTGGCCCTGATCGCCCGGGGCACAGGACTCCTGAACAGGCCCATACTGCGACACATCCATATTAATAGGCTCGGATATATAGATCTTTCCTTTGTATTCAACCTCGAAACCGGGGATGGCAAACGAGCCCGCTTTTAAGGGGGTCAATATATAATTATGCGTTATAGAGCTGGAACGCGCCCCATTAATTATGGATATGCGCGTTGCAGGCCCGGCATAACGCCAGTCAAAACCCTCTATGCGCTTCAAGTCCGGGACAGGTAAATCCCGCGTTCCCGAAAAGGTCAGGGAAAGGTTAAATGCCGAACCGACAATCGCCTTGTTGCTGTCAACGCTTGCCCTAAGCTCAAAATCATCCGCCAGAGCACAAAGATTCGACCGCGACAACGCGAAAAAGATTAATAGTATTGCAAATTTCCGTTTATTCATCATTATCATAATATATTATACGCGTTACCAATCCTTATCAACAGGGGTATTTTTCTGCGTTTGTAATTTTTCCGAATACATACCTTTTGGCTGTTCACGTCTTGAATAATTATCCAGTAAGACCTGCGCCGATACACGCGATATATCCTGCCTCCCGTCCAACGCCTGGTTATCGCGGGACAGCCCGCCTGCCGCGTCTGCTGCGCCTACCGGCACGGAGGCGGCGGTATCTTCTTGCCCGGACCGAGTTTCTTCACCCTGCCCTACCGCTTCATCTTGGCCGAGCTCTCCGTTATGCCCTTCATCAGAACCATCGGCGCAGCCTGGCCGGCTGTCCTCTTCTTGAGCATGACATTCCGTATCTTCATTACCGGTCTTATCACCATCCCGGCCCGCGGTACCTTCCTGTTCAGCGCCTCCACCATCCGGGCATTCGGGCGTTTTACCGCCATTCCGGTCGTCCTGCCGCTGTAACTTTTTCTTTAATTTTTCAAGTTCAGCTTTAACAAGTTCGTAATTATACCTCGCGTCCTCGTCCTTATCATCCATGACAATAGCGTGTTCATAATGCCGCGCGGCATCTTCAAGAAGACCGGCCGCTACCCGGAAATCCTTCTCTTGTTGAGACATGCCTAAACAATATTCAGCATTAGCTAAATTATAAAACGCCATTTGAGCTAAGGTATTATTCTTGCTATTAACAGCACGCTCAAAATAACCTTTGGCAGACGGGTAATCCCCAAGCTTATATGATGCTGCGCCCGCATTATAGTTTGCCGCGGATGACGCACCGTCAGATAAAAGTGCCTTTGAATACTCTTCGAGCGCCTTGCTGTAATCATGTTGAGCGTACAGGCTGTTACCCCTGTTTATCTGCTTTTTGATAGCCGCAGCAAACGCCTGACCGGGCCAGGATAAAAAGCCTGGCAACAACACGCTTATTATTAAAATACACGCCTGATTATTCATCTGTCTCTATTTTATCATCAGTCAGAGCGGCCAAGACCAATAATAAAAAGGCCGCGAAAACGGTTATTTGAAACCTTTCATAAAATACCTTATCCGTGCGGGCCTGACTGTCCGTCTTTATCATACGGGAAAGCCTCTGGTTGTAAATATATTCAAGACCAAAATCGACACCACTTGAACGGACATAGATACCGCCTGTGGTTAATGCTATGTTTTTCAGGATATCCTCATTAAGCCTCGTCTTTACCACATTGCCCTGCCCATCCTTTAGAAATGTCCTTTTCCCGGCATGGTCTATTACAGGTATAAGCTCTCCTTCGGTTGTCCCTATACCAATACAATATATGCTAATGCCCTTGCCCTTGGCCTGCTCTGCCAAACCCAAGGCCCCGGCATCATGGTCTTCCCCGTCAGTAATCAATATCAGCACCCTATCTTTAGCCCGCGAATCTTTATAGACATCGCAGGCCTGCCTTATAGCGCTCGATAAAGAAGTACCGCCGCGGGGTATAGTATCCACATCCAATGAATCTAAAGCGAGAATAAAACCATTGTAATCGGCCGTAAATGGACATTGAACAAAAGCCGAACCGGCAAAGGCTATAAGCCCTATCCTGTCGCCCGATAATTTCGACAAGATTAAATCTTTTATTGCTAATTTTGAACGGGTCAGCCTGTCGGGTTTTATATCAACGGCCAACATACTGTTGGAAACATCCACGGCAAACAGGATATCAATACCTCTTCTTTTTATATCCTGCCATTGGAAACCCCATTGCGGCCGCATAAGCGACACAACGCATAATAACAAGGCCAATACGACAAATGCCTGACGCAGTCTCTGTCGTTTAAAGCTTACGCCGCGGGATAAAGACCCGATCGCTTTGTCTTGGGCAAATAATCTTAAAACATTTTTTTTCTTTTTCGCGGCCCATATGAAAAAAAATAACGCTGCCGAAACCACCCATAATCCATATATATAATATAATGATCCAAACCGCATATTATGGTACCTTCCTGAACACGGTATTTGAAAGCACCGCGTAAAGCAGTATCAAAACCACAGACACGATAACAAAGGGAGGAAAAAGCTCTTTATACCTGCGATACCCCGTCTCTTCTATCTTTGTCTTCTCAAGCTCATCTATATATCCGTAAATGGCCTTCAATGATTCAGTGTCAGAAGCCATGAAATACCGGCCGTCCGTGGTTTCGGCTATTTTCCGCAGAAGGCCCTCATCAAAACCGATATCCACATTCTGATATATAATATTACCCCATACGTCCCTTGCCGGAAACGGGACACGGCCCTTACTGCCAACCCCGATAGTATAAATCTTCACGCCAAATGCCCTTGCCGCGCCGGCGGATTGCATCGGAGAGACGTCACCGGAATTGTTCTCTCCGTCGGTTAATAATATAATGATCTTGCTTTTGGCAGAACTCTTGTTAAGCCTTTCCAGAGAAGACATTATCCCTGAACCAATCGCCGTGCCATCTTCTATAGCCCCTATGCTTACCCTGCGCAGATTGGCTATAAGCCAATCGTGATCCAGTGTCAGAGGGCATACCGTATACGCCATGCCGGCAAACGTAACCAATCCAACGCGGTCACCCTGCCTGTTGCGTATAAAGTCCTCTACGACACGTTTGACGACAAAAAGCCTGTTCTGCCGTTTGCCGCCTATACTGAAATCCTCCGCCAGCATACTGCCCGACGAATCTATCGCAAGGGCTATATCAACACCTTCCGCGTCAATAACAGCGTCCTCTAATAATACGCGCGGCCTGGCCAGGGCGAAAACGAGACACACTAAAGCGATTATCGTCAAATACCATAGATTATCGGCTATCAAGACCCTGATACCAGGTTTTAGGCATGGCAACAATCCGGTATTTGAAAACCGTATGCTGGAATTGCCGCGCACCCTATTCCGGTATAAAACAATTGCCGCTACAACCGGTATCAGCCCAAAAAAAAGAGGATCCTTAAAACTCATTTCAACTGTTCCTCCAGCTGCCGGATATCGTCAGGTCTTGTTTCATCTATGAACTGTTTTGCTGTTAAAAATATTCCTTCTATCTCGGTGCTATCCGGGTTATATCTTGCGTACTTCACCACGTCACAGCGGCTAAGAAAATCCTTCATTGTATTTTTTTGCCGGCCCGTAAGCGTACCGGTATCCCGCATGGAATACAAAAATTCCTCTGTTGTCATTTCAGGCGCTCTAAGAAGAAATCTATCCTCTATATACCTCCTGATTATACCCGAAAGCCTGAAATAATACTCTCTTACAAGGCCCAATCGCGGAAAATCACGGGCGCGCAGTTCTTCTAACCGACGATACGCGGCTTCATGGGCCGGTATCTTTTCGTAGCATTCTTCCACCGGATTATCTTTACGCTTTTTTATAAACCTATAAATTACAAACAATAAAAAACACAGGGCCAGGGCAGAAGCCAGAACAAGAAGTAAAAAGGCGTAATGGGCCTTGATATAAACAGGCGGTTTAATATCTCTGATAACGCCCGAAAAAATATCACTCATGTCAAACCAGCCTTCTTTTACGGGATTTAAAAAAACCCGTCAATTCACCTGCATACGGCCTATCTGTCCGGATAAGTATACGATCAACACCCGCTGAAATAAAAAGCCTTCTGCCTTGTTCCAACCGGATCCGGCAGCTGGCCGTATAATCATCTCTGAATTTCTTGGATGACGCGTCCACGGCCAGTTCCGCGCCGGTTTCCAAATCACACAATCTTATAATGCCGACATCAGGTATTTCCATCTCACGCGGATCAATTATATTAACGGCAATTATATCATGATGCCTGTTAGAGACCGACAGGACATTTTTAAAATCCCTGTCAAAAAAATCTGATATCACAAAAACCACCGCTTTACGCTTAATCGTCTTATTTAAATACATCAACGCGCCATTAAGGTCGGTCCCCTTAGAAACAGGCTTATAACAAAGGGCCTCCCTCACGATCCTAAGGATGTGCTTAACGCCCTTCCGGGGAGGGATCATCTTTTCAACCTTATCCGTAAAGAGGATAAGCCCTACCCTGTCATTATTCTTGATCGCGGAAAAAGCCAAAACGGAACTGATCTCCGCCGCTATTTGGTTTTTGAAATTGGCGCATGTCCCGAAGCGGCACGACATGGAGACATCCAGCAATATCATGGCAACAAGCTCGCGTTCTTCAACAAACTTCTTGACATACGGGTGTCCAGCGCGAGCGGTCACATTCCAGTCTATAGAGCGTATCTCATCCCCTGGCATATATTCACGAACCTCATGAAACTCCATACCCCTGCCTTTAAAAACACTGTGATAGCGGCCGGCAAAATCCGAATCCGCCATCCGGGAAGTAGTTATCTGTATCTTTCTTATCTTTCTTATAATGTCATCGGGTATCATAGCCACCGCCAAAAAACATTTTCACGGAACCTCTATCTCATCAAATATTTTTTTAATAATCATCTCGGGGGTTTTTCCCTCGGCCTCAGCTTCATAACTTATAATAACGCGGTGGCGAAGGATATCCATTCCTATACTTTTAATATCCTGCGGAGTAACATAACCGCGGCCGTTGATAAAGGCATGCGCCTTGGCGGCAAGATTCAGATATATAGTCGCCCTCGGCGAGGCCCCATACTGGATAAGGCCTTCAAGCTCATTAAGTTTATATTTTGCCGGTTCGCGGGTGGCAAACACTATATCAAGGATATAGTGTTCCAGCTTTTCATCAACATATATTTCATCAACTACCGCCCTGGCCCTTTTTATATCATCACAACTTACTACAGGCTGGGCCTGCGGCAGGCGCGCGGTATAACTCATACGCTTAAGGATCTGATACTCCTGGGAGATATCAGGGTACGATATCTTAACCTTCAGCATAAAACGGTCTACCTGCGCCTCGGGTAGAGGGTATGTACCCTCTTGCTCTATGGGGTTTTGTGTTGCCATGACTAAAAACGGGTCATCCATCATAAAGGTCTGATGGCCTATAGTAACCTGCCTCTCCTGCATTGCCTCTAAAAGAGCGCTTTGCACCTTCGCGGGCGCGCGGTTGATCTCATCTGCAAGGATAATATTTGAAAATATCGGTCCCTTCTTGGTCGTAAAACTGCCGTCTTTCGGATTATACACAAGGGTCCCTATGAGGTCGGCGGGTAAAAGGTCAGGGGTAAATTGTATCCTCTGAAAACTCGTATTAATAGCCTGGGATAATGTCTTAACAGACAGGGTTTTAGCCAGACCGGGAACACCCTCTACCAACACATGGCCATTGGCCAATATGCCTACAAGTAAACGATCTATTAAACCCTCCTGGCCTACAATGGTGTTGTGAATTTCCGCTTTAAGCTTATCCACAAACCGGCTCTCCTGCTTTACCTTTTCATTGATAACTGTTATACCGCTCATGCAAAACCTCCTTTTACGTAATGTTTGATATCCCCCGATTCGCAATCGCGTTGCAAACACCAAAAACATGGCCGGGGCCAAATGCCTTATCGCTTGCGCTCAATTAAGGCCTTAAGAAAATAGATAAATTTTATTAATTTTAGTCCGGCTTTCGTATGCGGGTCAATAACGAGGGAATAAACATTGTTTCCAAGGCAAATTTATACACGCAACTTGTGTTTATGCCGAATCCCTGACATCTGACAACCGACAACCGCATGCCGCGCGCGTGATTTATTTTACGACAAAAACCTGCTTCTTGTTATCGTAATCAATAGTTATCTCCGAATGTTCTTTTATGTCGTGCTTCAGGATCTTTAAAGCGATAACATCGTATATCCTTCTCTGTATAACGCGCTTGAGCGGGCGGGCGCCGAAGGCCGGGTCAAAGCCCTCCCTTGCGAGTTCCCGCCTGGCCTCTTTTGTGATAATGGCATTAACCGATTTTTCATTCAAACGCGACCGAAGGTCGTCTAATTGCAGGTCTATGATCTTTTCCATATCCTCTTTTAAGAGCCTGTTAAAAATAATGATCTCGTCCACGCGGTTTAAAAATTCAGGTCGGAAATGTTCCCGCAACAATTCCTCAACCTTTTCTTTCGCCGATATGGCATCTTCTGACTGTTGGATCAGCCGCGTCCCTATATTAGACGTCATAATAATAACAGTGTTCTTAAAATTTACGATCCTGCCCTGGCTGTCGGTAAGCCTGCCATCATCCAGAACCTGCAGCAGCACATTAAATATATCAGGGTGCGCCTTTTCGATCTCATCGAACAATACAATGGAATACGGCCTGCGCCTCACCGCCTCGGTTAGTTGGCCCCCTTCTTCATAACCTACGTATCCGGGAGGCGCGCCTATGAGCCGGCTTACACTGTGCTTTTCCATATACTCGGACATATCGATACGCACCATCGCCTTTTCATCATCAAAAAGAAATCCTGACAGATTTTTCGCCAGATAGGTCTTGCCGACGCCTGTCGGCCCGATAAACATGAAACTGCCAAGCGGCCTGTTTGGGTCCTGCAAGCCGCTTCTTGAACGCCTAATAGCGTTGGATATAAGCCCTACCGCCTCATCCTGGCCTATGATTTTCTCTTTGAGACGGTCCTCCATGGACACCAGCTTTTCTATCTCACCCTGCATAAGCCTTGCCGCCGGCACCCCTGTCCATTTGGATACTATATCGGCGATATTTTCCTCATTAACCTCTTCTTTCAATATACGGCCGTCCACCTGGATACCGTCAAGTTTCTTGTTGTATTCAGCAATATCATTATTGAGCTTTATAAGACTGCCATACCGTATTTGAGCGGCCTTTTCAAGATCGCCTTTACGCTCGGCATCCGATTCCTCGACCTTCAGACGCTCAATCTCTTCCTTGGTCTTTCTTATCTTGTCAATGATCTCTTTCTCAACACTCCACCGGGCCCGCCAGGAAGATGTCTTTTCCTTCAATACGGCTATCTCTTTATCAAGGGCATTCAACCTGTCTCTGGATTCAGCATCCTTTTCCTTTTTTAATGCCTGGCGCTCGATCTCTAACTGCATGAGCCTTCTCTCAAGCTGGTCGATCTCCGCGGGAAGACTGTCTATTTCTATTTTAAGTTTAGACGCCGCCTCATCCACCAGATCAATAGCCTTGTCAGGTAAATGCCTCTCCGTAATATATCTGTCCGAGAGTGTGGCGGCCGCGATAAGAGCGCTGTCTTTTATCCTGACACCATGGTAAACCTCATAACGCTCTTTTAGGCCTCTTAAGATGGATATTGTATCCTCAACGCTGGGCTGACCGATAAAAACAGGCTGGAATCTTCTCTCAAGGGCCTTATCTTTCTCGATATATCTTCTGTATTCGTCAAGCGTAGTAGCGCCTATACACCTTAAATCTCCGCGGGCAAGCGCGGGCTTAAGCATATTAGACGCGTCCATAGCCCCTTCTGTTTTTCCCGCACCGACAAGAGTATGCAGTTCGTCAATAAACAAGATGATCCCGCCATCTGATTTTTCTATCTCTCCTAAGACGGCCTTGAGCCTTTCCTCAAACTCCCCCCTGAATTTAGACCCCGCGAGCAGTGTCCCTATATCAAGGGCCGCTATACGTTTGCCCTTAAGCAGAGACGGCACATCGTCATAAACTATCCTCCTGGCCAGACCTTCAACCACGGCCGTTTTGCCGGTCCCGGCCTCGCCAATCAATACGGGGTTATTTTTCGTCCTTCTGGATAAGACCTGCATAACCCTCCGTATCTCGCTGTCCCTGCCGATTACGGGATCCAGTTTTTCCCGACGGGCGAGATCAGTGAGATCACGCGTATATTTTTCAAGGGCCTGATATTTTTCCTCGGCGTTCTGATCCGTCACCCTCTGGCTGCCGCGTATATCTTTAAGGATGGAGAGTACGGCTGTCTCTGATATCTTAAACTTATTAAAAATGCTTCTTATGTCCTTATCACGGCACGAACAAAGGGCGAGCAAAAGATGTTCGCTGGATATGTATTCGTCTTTTAAGTATTCCGCTTTTTTACCCGCCTGATCGAATACATCGTTCAATTCTTTTGAAAAAAACACATCCGTGTTAGACAACTCCACGCGGGCAACCGTGGATAATGCTGACAATATATCTGCTTCAACAGCATCCGCGGAAATACCAAGTTTTTGAATGATGGGCCTGGCAATACCGTCTTTTTGGCGTAAAAGTGAAAATAATAGATGCCCGGGCAGGACCTGCTGATGGGCGTATCCCCTGGCGGAAACGGCCGATTCTTCTATCGCGGCCTGGGCCATATATGTAAACCTGTCGAATCGCATCTGCATTCACCTTGTTACCGGATATACGAAACCGGATATTTAACAAAAATATATCATAAATACGGTGTTTTGTTAAGTATTTTTTTATCTATTTTTTTAACTTCTTTCATCCAACAACCTCTTTTAAAAAACCGCCCCGGCTATAAACACGCGCCAAACAGCACGCCTGCCGTTAGCCAACAGCGTAACAAGCTATGTCATTCTACGGCAAAAACGGCCGAGACTACCGCGACCACCTTCTTTTCAATGGACGAGGTGTCGTTCTCGCCATACCATGAAACTTCGGTAGACGTAACGGGGATTATCTGAAAAACACCCATCCTGGCTGAACGTATCGCGCCTATTTTATTGTTTGTGGAATTTGCCATGCTAACAGCCCGGCGCTTGGCATCCTCCGTGGCTTGAGCAAGCATCTCCACCTTAAGTTCAGCCAATCTTGTGTAAAAAAACTGCGGAGGAGAGGATATAAACCTTATGCCCTGATCTATAAGTTCGGTTGACATGCGTGAGATATTATCCACCCGCGCGACATCATAAGACTTTATCTCAACAACGCATGAAAGCTCATACGCCTCTATCTCGTTCGTGTCATAACCCTTTTCATTCTTCTTATACAATGTCTTTGTATAAACCGACGATATGACAAGCTCGTCCTCTCTGACGCCATTCAAGAGCATATACCCCTTGACGGCTGATAGATCTTCCTGCAGACTGTTATAGCCCGCCTTCAAGACAGGGTCTCTTCTTGAAAATCCCGCGTTCCAGACGATATAATCCGAAACT
>JBAZLY010000037.1:0-9105 GCA_041650035.1 Candidatus Omnitrophota bacterium
TTTGCCAAAGCGCCTTCCATCTCATGCGGTGACTTGGCCGATGAGAAATGCTCTATCATATCGGGATAAAACTTTTCCATAAAATCAACCCATGAAGGACAGCACGTGGTAATAAGCGGGAGAGGGCCTTTTTTGTGGACAAACCTATTTATGAACTCCGATGCCTCCTCGATTACCGTAAGGTCCGCGCCAAAGCATGTGTCAAAGACGGCCTTAAACCCCATCCTCCTCAAGGCGGCATAGAGCTTGCCGGTCAGATTTTCTCCTTCTTTGCATCCAAAGGCCTCACCGATAGCTACACGCACGGCAGGGGCAATCTGCACCACGGGGTATTTGTCTTTATCGTAAAGCGATTTCCATACTATCGACGTCTGGTCATACTCAGCGATAGCGCCGGTTGGACAATGGGCGGAACATTGCCCGCACCTGATGCAGGGGCTTTCCGCCAATTCTATATCTCCCGCGGCCGATATTCTGGTATTATGGCCCCTCTCAAGAAAGGAGAGGGCCCAGACATCCTGCTGTTTTTGGCATACCTGAACGCATCTGCCGCATAATATGCATTTTTCAGGCACAAGGGTGATCGTCTTTGTTGAATCATCATTAGGTATCTGCCTTAGAAACTGCGGGAAGACCGATTCCCTGATTCCAAAATCCGAAGCTAATTTCTGAAGCTCACAGTTATTATTCCTGGCACATTTCAGGCAGTCATTGGGATGATTAGAGAGTATGAGCTCTAAGACATTTCTCCTTATATCCTGTAATTCATCATCATGGGTTATTATATCCATACCCTCTTCCAGGGGAGTGCAGCATGAACGCAGCATCTTATTACTGCCTTTTATCTTCACTATGCATATACCGCATGCGCCAGTGGCATCAAGGTCAGGGTGCTTGCAAAGAGAGGGTATATTTATTTGTATTTCTTTTGCCGCGTCAAGTATGCTTACACCTTTTTTTACATTGACTTCAATATTGTTGATTTTGGCTTTTACCATGATCACTCCTTAATAACGGCATCAAACTTGCACACGTCAAAACACCTTCCGCATTTTACGCATTTGGCAGCATCTATAATATACCCCTGTTTGGGTTCACCCGATATGGCCTTGGCCGGGCAGTTTTTGGCGCAAAGCCCGCAACGTTTGCATTTTTCGGCAATTATACGATATGTCATGAGTTCCGCGCATTTGCCGGAACGGCATTTTTTTAGTTTCACATGCTCCTCATATTCATCCCTGAAAAACCTTAAAGTAGATAATACGGGGTTAGGGGCTGTTTGGCCTAAGCCGCATAATGAGGCGCGTTTTACGGTATTACATATCCTTTCAAGTTTCTCAATATCGTCCATAGACGCCCTGCCCCCGGTAATCTTTTTTAGATATTCCAGCATCTGATATCCGCCTATACGGCAGGGTGAGCATTTACCGCATGATTCATCAACGCAAAATCCTAAATAAAATTTCGCGATATCAACCATACAGTCAGTCTCATCCATCACTATCATGCCGCCCGACCCCATGATGGATCCGAGTTTTTGCAGGTTTTCGTAATCCACGGGGGTATCAATATATTCCACCGGTATTACGCCACCCGACGGGCCTCCCGTCTGAACGGCCTTGATATTCCTGTCATCTATCACACCTCCGCCAATATCATAGACGATCTCCCTGATCGTTATACCCATAGGCACTTCAATAAGACCTGAATTTTTGACCTTGCCGGTTAAGGCAAATACCTTTGTGCCCTTAGACGTCTGACTGCCTATGGAAGAAAACCACTTAGCGCCTTTCGTAAATATAACGGGTATATTGGCAAGCGTCTCCACGTTGTTTATGACAGTTGGCCTTGACCACAGACCTCTAACCGACGGATAGGGGGGTCTCGGGGTTGGAACGCCGCGCTTTCCTTCTATCGACGCTATAAGAGCTGTTTCCTCGCCACATACAAACGCGCCGGCCCCAAGCCTTATCTCAAGGTCAAAACTGAAATTACTCCCTAATATATTAGCCCCGACAAGGCCGTATCCCCTTGCCTGCTCTATCGCATTCTGGATACGTTTAATGGCCAGAGGATATTCCGCTCTTATATAGAAAAAACCCTTGCCGGCACCTGTGGCATATCCGGCTATAAGCATACCCTCTATCACAGAGTGCGGATCCCCCTCAAGTATACCCCTGTCCATATAAGCCCCGGGGTCCCCCTCATCGCCGTTGCATATCACGTATTTCTCATCAGCCTGTATACCTTTGGTGAAATTCCACTTCATCCATGTCGGGAATCCCCCGCCGCCCCTGCCGCGAAGGCCGCTCTCTTTAAGCTCATTTATCGCATCGTCCTGGCTCATGCCCGACAATACCGTCTTAAGACCCTGGTAACCGTCTCGGGCGATATAATCATCTATATCCTCGGGGTCTATAACACCGCAATTCCTCAATACAACCTTGAGCTGTTTCCCGCATTTATCCTCATACACAGCGGGGCCAAAAATCTTTTTGCCGCAAACATGCTGTTCAATGATACTGCGTGCCGTGTCTTCATTTACGTTCCTGTAAACCACGGGCCCCGACCACGGGGTATTGACCTCTACAATGGGTTCCGCGAAACACAGACCGTTGCAACCGGTTTTTTTAAGACAGATATCGAGGCCTTTTTCGCTTATAAGCCCTTTTATCAGGTTAAACACAGCCGAGGCGCCGGCGGCTATACCGCAGGTACTCATGCCCACCCTTATCCATGACTTGGGCTCTTTCTTGAATTTACTGCGTATCCGGTCAATATCGTTTTTTATCATCTTTGGCATTGATCCTGACCTTTATTTTGCCCCCGCGGTACTCATTTTTACGTACGCGGAGATTATATTCAACACATCCTCTTTTTTCACCTTACCATGTATCTTATCGTTTATCATCACAACGGGCGCCAGCCCGCAACAGCCAAGGCATCTGACAATCTGCAGGTGAAATAACCCGTCTTGCGTGGTCTCCCCTTCGCTGATACCGAGTATGCCCTTGAATTCCTGCAAAAGATCGTTGGCGCCCTTAAGATAGCAGGCGGTCCCCATGCATAGAGAGATCGTGTATTTACCGGGGGGGTCCAGCTTGAAATAATTATAAAATGTTATAACCTCGTATATACGCGCCAGCGGGACATTAAGCATGCGGGAGAGCTCAAACGATATACCCCTGGGGACATACCCGTAATGGTTCTGTATCTCATGCAATATCATTACAAGAGAGCCCTTTTTCCCCTTCCATTTTTCAGTAAGGCAACTTATCTCGTCTATGATCTCTCTGTGCTGTTTGCCTGTCTTGCTTATATGGCCTTCTATAAGCTTAAGCAGTGCCTCCGGCTTTATGGGCTTTTCAACAATAGCCCTTACGGGGAGGTTTTGGGGATCAGGTTTAAGCTCAATCGGAAAGTTTGTCTCCCTATGCGCGCCGGTAATAAGTATTATCGGTATATTCCTGCTCGCGGCATCCTCCGATATAATCTTTGCCGTGTCAAGACCTTCCGTCTTATAAGACATCATCATATCCAGCAGTATAAGATCAGGCGACTCGTTCTTTACCTTCTGCACGCCCTCTGTACCCTCAAAGGCCGTTATGGTATTATAACCGTTCCCATTAAGGAGCACCGAGATCGCTTCAACAAAATCCTTGTCATCATCGATGATTAATATAGTATTACGCATTTTTTAACCTTTTCTTAGACTAAAAATAAAAGAATTGCCGTTCGGCCTTGGCTCGACCCGTATACTACCGCCGTGGAGCCTTATGATCTCCTTGGTAATAAACAAACCTATGCCTGTCCCTTTAACCTTGTCCTCGCCTTCGTAGTGAAGACGTGAAAACTTTTTGAAAAGCCTGTCCACATCAATAACCGATATGGGCTTGCCTTCATTATATACCTCTATCTCGACATAGTCTTCAAGGACCCTTGAGGAAAGATTTATCTTTCCATCTCTTTTGCCATATTTTATCGCGTTTGTCAAGAGATTGTTTGCGGCAATACGCAGCAGCCCCGAATCGGCAGTAACCTTGATATCGCCCGCTATGTCGTTGTGTATGGTCATCTTTTTCTCTTCCGCCTGATGTATAAGCCCCTCAACGGAGGCGTCAAATATTTCATTTTTGATAAAAAACTCCGTCTTTCTTAACACCATCTCCTGTTTTTCAATCCTGCTTAAGTTAAGAAAGTTTTTTACTGTCTGCGTAAGATAATCAAGGTTGCGCGCAACAGAGTCAAGGGCCTTTGACTGCGCTTCATTCACAGGGCCGAGCAATTTATTTCTAAGTGAGTAGGCATTCAGCACTATCGAGGCCAATATGCCCTTTAGTTCGTGGGACACAAATCCTACGAGATCCAAATAGCTCTTGCTCATTGCCTCGTATTCCTGTTTTGAGGATATCAGGCTTTTTTCGCGTTCAGCTAATTTCATGGCCATGGCGTTGAATGAACCGGCAAGCCGGTCAAATTCCCTGATAGAACTGTTTTCGGTAAGTCTGCACGAAAGATCTCCTTCAGATATGCGGCCTGACGCGTCAAGCGCCTTGTATAAAGGGCTTAATATCTTTGAGGCGAGCATAAAAGAGGCGAATAAGGCCAAAAACGCCGCTATCGCTATGATAACCAAAAACATCAGGAACCGTTTCACCCTTAGGTCATTGAACGGTTTCTCAAGCATGCCGACATATAATATGCCTATAGTATCATCCGCCAAGTTCTTTATAGGTTTATAAGCCGTAAGATACCAGCCGGACACCACAAAGGCCCTGTCATTCCACGAAGCGCCTTTTCGCATAACACGATCATATACCTCTTCGGAGACCCTGGTGCCTATCGCGCGCTCTCCCGAATGGTTTAAAACATTCGTGGCTATCCTGACATCATCCTGAAATATCGTCACGGTACCAACAGACATATTATCATAAAATTCATGCCCGAAGACAACATCCCTTATGTTATCCACAAGGGCAAAATCCCTGTTAATTATCCTCCCGGCATAGCGAACCGCCGAGACATTCCTTGCTTCGTCCATTATAGGCATGGCATATTCTATCGCGAGGGCGCTGTCGGAAAACCGCTTATCGTCAGGCTTGGCCTTAGGCGTGTATTCTATCTTAGTCTTCACCCTATCAAGCAGGACATTGGAAATAGCCTTGAGCTCATCAGCCTCTATAATACGGCTTCCGCCGCAAAGGTTGCCGGCAAAGGCGGCCCGCGCTATATCGCTCTTGACCGTATCTTTTAAAGACGCGGGCACCTCATAGACATAGTCAACATCCAATATGCCTTTTACTGATATAAGGCTTTTGGCGTCGCGGGTAAGCACGAGGGCCGTTCTTATCTTCTCTAACTCATTGTCGTAAACGATCTGCGCCGCCTCTATTTTTCTGGCAACCTCTCTTTGCGCGCGGGCAACAATATCATGTTGTATAGTATAGTATCCTAAAATGGCCATAAGGATAGCCGTTACAATGACCTGAAGGAACAGTGCCGAAAATATATAAAATTTCAGATTACGGTTTTTCATATGTCCTTTCAATCGCGGATTCAAACACCGCGAAACGAGAGACAAGATCATTATTTGCGCGTGTCATTAATATATTTTACGGCTATCAGGGCATATGTCATGGCACTCGATCCGCCGACAAGAACAGCCACCATACACGCCTCTATCATTTCGTCTTTAGACCACCCGGCCTCAAGACAATGATTAACAGCCCTGGGTATGCAGACAGGGCATTTCTGGGTCACACTGGCGGTCAAGAGCAAAAGCCACTTCATCTTCGGGGTTATCTTTCCGCCGGCGGTTATCGCGTTCTTACTGTTCATAAAAGCCTGGTATTGTGCGGGAACAGATTTCTCAATATCACGCATAAGCCTTGGGAACTCTTTCAGCACATCATTAAACTCATATCTCATTTTGCACCTCTTTTTTATATTAATTACCCCGCGGGAGAATACAGACTATTGCCCCGTGACGAACGGCCTACGCCTGATATTTTTACGGACAATCCGCTTGCCACGGACAGTATAACCTGTATGCAGCAATTTATGGCTAAGATGCCCGCAGGGCCCGTCTGTAAAGTATTCTTCGTATATCTGTTTTACTATGGGATTTTCGTGAGACTTTCTTAGTTTAAGGCCCTCGTCTTCGGCATAGATAGCCTTGACCCGGGCATCCCTAATCCCGGGCCCTGTCGGAATAGGTTGTCCGCCGCCGCCTATACAGCCGCCCGGACAAGCCATGATCTCAATAAAATGATAATCATTCAACTGCCCTCCAGACACCATATCCATAATCCTCTTGGCATTGGCCGTCCCATGCGCTACCATGACCTTCAATGTAACACCCTCCAAAAATCTCCACTCATTTAAACTGTCTTTAATGGTGATCTCCGCTTTTCTTATCCCCTCAATACCTCTTACAGGCATAACACGCAGATTTTCAAAAGGTGCTTCGCGGCCTGTAACCAACTCATATACCGTTCTTATGGCGGCCTCCATGACACCGCCTGTGGCGCCAAAAACAAGTCCGGCGCCGCTGCCAATACCGAGAGGGTCGTCAAAATCAGAAGGCGGCAGGTTAGGCAGGTCTATGCCGCATTCTTTTATCATGCCCGCCAGCTCCCTTGTCGTAAGGGCATAATCCACGTCCTTATATCCCGAACTGTTCATTTCAGGGCGTTCACATTCAAATTTCTTTGCCGAACAAGGCATCAGCGAAACAGATACGATATCCCTCGGATCAATATTGTTCCTTTTGGCATACCATGTCTTGGCTATAGCGCCGAACATCTGCTGGGGACTCTTCGCTGTTGATAGATGGCCCAATTTCTCGGGGTAAAAATGTTCAATAAATTTTACCCAACCGGGAGAGCATGACGTTATCTGAGGCAGATTCACACTATTATCCTTGCCGGCAATAACCCTCTTAAGCCTTAATAATAATTCGGTCCCTTCCTCCATAATAGTAAGGTCAGCGGTAAAATTAGTGTCAAAGACCTTGTCAAAACCTACGCGTTTTATGGCAGTATTCAATTTCCCCGTTACGCTAATGCCCGGGGTTAAACCGAATTCTTCGCCGATGGCAGCCCTAGGGCTTGGCGCTGTCTGGATAATTACATGTTTTTTATCATCCTCTATAACCTTCCATATATCCTCGGCGGGATCCTTCGCCTTCAGGGCACCTGTGGGGCACCTGTTAATACACTGCCCGCAATTTATGCACACCACATCCCTTAGCGGCATATCCATATATGTGGAGATCTTCGTTTCAGCGCCCCTGTTCACAGCCTCCAATGTGCCGACCTCCTGCAGGTCTATACATGTCCTAACGCAGCGGCGGCACAGGACACATTTATTCATATCGCGCTCAACGGCATAACTTGACTGATCCTTCTCATACCTCGGGGCATCAATATGCCCGAACTTATACGAAGTAACTCCGTATTCTTTTGCCAATGCCTGCAATTCGCAATTATTATTCCTTGCGCATGAGTAACACTCCCCATAGTGATTCCTTAAAAGTAATTGTATGATATTGTGCCGAGCGCGGCGAAGGCGCGGCGAATAGGTCTTTATACTGATCGGCCCGAATATGGGATACGAACAAGACGCCTGTAAAGCACGTTCATTGTCCACCTCAACAACGCACATCCTGCATACTCCTGCCAGGCAAAGGTCATCATGCTGGCAAAGGGTAGGTATCTTTATATTTATCATCCGCGCGGCCTCAAGTATGGTAGTGCCCATAGCAACCTTCACGGCTATGCCATCGATTTTAACTGTGATGTTGCCCCCAATAGCCCCCCTTTTTATCTCGCCGGCATCCTGCCTTCTTTGGCTAACAGGGGCCCTTGATGTATCACGCGCAAAAGCTCTATTATCAGCCATAGAATTCTTTCTCCTTTTTTGCCGTTTTCGACAGTCTATATTCCCGCTTAAAATACTGGAGCGCGGATATAAAAGGCTTTGGGCACGATTGACCCAGGCCGCACTTTGAGGCTATCTGCATAGTCTCGGACAGAGACAACAGATCATTAAGGTACTCCTGACAACACTGCCCTTTTCTTATCATACTCAAGCCCTCAAGCAGGACAGGTATCCCTTCCCTGCATGGGGTGCATTGTCCGCATGATTCATCTTTGAAAAATTTTAAAAAATTCTCTACGGCCTCGAATATGTCCCGTTTTTTTGAAAAAACTATAATGGCGCCGCCTGTTGAAAAATCCTCAAAACAGATCATCCTGCTAAAATGCCTTCTTGGGACAATCTCTCCGGAGGCACCCGCGGAAACCGCCTTCGCGTCTTCTCCACCGGCTATCTTCAATACAGAACTTATATTAGAACCGAATTCCACCTCATAGACACCGGGCCTTTTACAGTCTCCTGATATGCTTAACAGTTTTGTCCCGGTCGATTTTGCGGTGCCGAAACCTTTAAACCAGTCAGCTCCATTATACGCGATATGGGCAAAATTACTGAACGTCTCAACATTATTCAGCACAGTCGGACTGCCATTATAGCCCGTATTTACCGGGAACGGCGGGCGGTTTCTCGGCTCGCCGCGGTTCCCCTCAAGCGATTCTATCAAGGCCGTTTCTTCGCCACACACATAAGCGCCTGAACCGAGTTTTATTTCAATGTCAAAATCAAAGCCTGCCCGACCCATAATAGCCTTACCAAGTATATTTTCCTTTCTCATGCCCTCAAGAACGCCTTCAAGAAAACCTGTAAATGATTTATATTCACCGCGCAGGTATAAAAAACCCGTATCAGCGCCGCTGGCAAAGGCGGCGATAGCCATTCCCTCAAAGATAAGACGGGGATATTCCAAAAGCATTACCCTGTCCTTAAAAGTCCCGGGCTCGCCTTCATCCGCATTGCATACAACATATTTTTTTTCAGACCGCGCCGCGGCAACCAGATTCAGTTTGATGCCGGCTGGAAAACCCGCACCTCCTCTGCCGCGCAAACCTGAATCCCTTATCCGGCTCAATACACCCGACCTGCCAAGTTCAAGCGCCTTTTTCAGTCCGGCATACGGCATAATCTCGCTGAAGATGACCGCGCCTTTTCTCTTTTCAGGCATAACCT
>JBAZLY010000038.1:0-7092 GCA_041650035.1 Candidatus Omnitrophota bacterium
CCGAAATAAGGTATAACAGCGGTAATTCTCCTTGCTGAAGCGCGCTTCAGCGCGTCTATCAGTATCAAAAGCTCCACAACGCTCTTATTTACGGGCGGGGCAGTCGGCTGGACTACAAACACATCCTTTCCCCTTACATTGTCCTTTATCTGAATCTTTATCTCTCCTTCACTGAATTCCGACACAAGGGCCTGGCCGGGCTTGATCTGGAGATGCCTGCAGATATCCGAGGCAAGCTTAGGGTTCGTATTGCCTGAAAATACGATTATACCGTTGGTCTTAATCATTTCCGCTCCCCCATTTGATCCCTCGCAGCACAGGGATTGGGAATTTACCAGCCCCCTTTACCGCAGGATTAATTGTTTCTATGTTTTATAGAGACGCCGGGCCGGAACACCGGTCACTATAGTACCCGAGGCAACATCCCGTCCCTTCGTTACAACACTGCCGGCGCCTGTTACAGCACGCCGGCCTATCTTGACAGGTGCTACCAATATTGTCCCACTGCCTATAAAGGCCGAGTCCTCAATTATCGTGTTGTTTTTTGCCTTACCGTCATAATTAGCCGTTATCGTCCCTGCGCCTATATTGACGTATTTGCCTATAAGGGTATCTCCAATATAACTGTGATGTTTGACCCTGGAGTTTTCACCTATAATAGACCTTGTTACCTCAACGAAATTCCCCACCTGCGAACCCTTCTTAAGAACAGTCCCTTTTCTTAAATTGGCGAAAGGGCCTATCTTGCAGTCGGGGCCTATCCTGACATCCTTTTCGATCACAACAAAGGGATATATTATCGTGCCTCGGCCTACTCTGACATTATCGGATATATACACGCTTGAACGGTCAATAATCGTAACGCGCCCCTTAGCAAGCCTCTCAAACACCCTGCGCCTTAAGATCTCATCGGCAACCGAAAGATCATCCTTGCTGTTCACCCCCAGGGCCTCTTCATTATCATTTACCTTACAGGCCTGCAATTTAAATTTATTTTTGTAAAAAAACTCCACAATATCAGTAAGATAATACTCGTTCTTTTTGGCATTTCTATTTATAAAATTCAATCCACTGAAGAGCTTTTTAGCGTCAAAGCAATAGGCACCGACATTTATTTCCAGGCTTAAAGACGGGTCGGCATCTCCGGACTCTGTGAATTCGGATACCCCGCGGATATACCCATTATTATCGCGTATTATCCTTCCATATTGTTTAGCGTCCTCAACTACTGCGGTAAGCAGCGTAAGATCGGCATTTTTACTAACATGCGCCTTTACCATGCGCCTGATTGTAGAGGCCTTCAATAACGGCGTATCCGCATATAAAACAAGAACGATACCGCTAAACCCCTTAAGGCGCGCCGCTGCCTGTTTAACAGCATCCGCGGAACCTAAAAGACGTTTTTGTCTAATCACCTCTGCGTCCGAGCCATTTAAAAATTTCTTCAACGCATCTATTCCATAACCGCCTACGACAATCGTTCTCGCGGTGCCGGCTGAACGGCAGATGTCCAATAAAAACTCTATCATCTTCCTGCCCGCAAGCTCACATAAAGCCTTGGGCGTATCAGATCTCATACGGGTGCCTTTTCCCGCTGCCAATATTACAGCCACCACCTGCTTCATGCTACCTTTTTACCTTTCGCGGTTTTTTTGATTATTTCAGGCTGTTGTTCACCGGTGATCACATCTTCTGTTATAACGCATTCACCAACATCACGCCCGGACGGGAGCTCATACATGATCTCCAACATCGCTTTTTCCAAGATAGCGCGAAGGGCCCTAGCCCCGGTATTCTTCTTTAATGCCCTTTTGGCAACCTCTGCCAGCGCGCCCTCTTTGAAAGATAGCTTTACCCCCTCCATCTCAAAAAATTTGATATATTGTTTTACCAGTGCACTCTTAGGCTGAGTCAGAACATTGATAAGGTCCTTTTCGTTCAAGGGGTTAAGCGTGGATATAACCGACAGTCTGCCTATAAACTCCGGTATCATGCCGAACTTAAGCAGATCCTCCGTTTCAACAGCCTCTAATAAGGACTCATGCCCCGCCCGGGATTTTCCGTCAGCCTTGAAACCAATATCCTTGTTTCCAAGCCTCCTGTATATAATCTGCTCAAGACTGCTGAATGTCCCGCCGCATATAAAGAGTATGTTCTTTGTGTTAAGCCGTATATACTCCTGTTGAGGGTGTTTGCGCCCGCCTTGAGGCGGCACATTGGCCTCTGTGCCTTCAATGATCTTTAGCAGGGCCTGTTGAACCCCCTCTCCCGAGACGTCCCTTGTTATCGACACATTATCATGCGTCTTTCCGATTTTATCTATCTCATCAATATAAATTATTCCCGACTGCGCCCTCTTAACGTCGTAATCACAGTTCTGCAGCAATCTTAGCAGTATATTCTCTACATCCTCGCCCACATAACCGGCTTCGGTCAACGGGGTCGCGTCGCATATGGCAAAAGGGACATTAAGCACCCTTGCCAACGTCTGTGCCAAAAGGGTCTTTCCGCTGCCTGTAGGCCCAATAAGCAGTATATTGGATTTTTCTATCTCAACATCATTATCTTTCGAAAAGACCAAAGGGCTCATCAAACGCTTATAGTGATTATAAACGGCGACCGACAATTGTTTTTTCGCCTTCTCCTGGCCTATTACATGCTTGTCGAGTTCCCTTTTTATTTCAATAGGTTTCGGGAGGTCTCTCATGGACACGAAAGGGGCCTGCGGGGTATGGCCTTTGCTGTCTTCGCGTGTAAGGATCTGATTGCACAGTTTAATACAGTTATCACATATGAAAACACCTGGACCGCTAAAAAGTTTTTTTACCGCCGCCTTGTTTCTTCCACAAAAAGAGCACTTATTCATAGAATATCCCCTGTGTTAATGTCTTAATAAATTCCGCGAAATTCAAAATTGGCTGGCGGAGGTGGGCTCGAACCACCACGAACGGCTCCAAAAACCGTTGTGCTACCATTACACTATCCGCCATCATGCCGTGTATGGTCTCTGCCGGGCGATAAACTCGCCCAATTAAACTTCAAAATCAAGACTACAACAGGACCGTCCAGGATATCTTGGCCGCTTAGCCAAAGTCTATATCGCCTGAATCAAAAGGCCCTGTCCCGCGAATCGGCTTTGCGGCTTGGCCGGCAGGCTGAAAAGAGCCCGCGGCTTCGGACATGTAAGCCTCTAAAACTTTTTTTGTATTTTTTCCATGCGCCCGACGGTTATCGGATGCACTATGTCCCTATGTTCGGACTGCTTACGGTCCCTCTGCTCAATATCCTCAACAACCTTGACTACCGGCATGACCGCAGCGCATTGTCCGCAATACTTATTCCTCGCCGGATTCCTAAAACCGCACTTCGGGTAAAGCTCCTTTATCTTGCGCGAAGGCATGGCAACAAAAAAACCTTTCGCCACCTCTATGATCTTTATATTCCTGACAACGAAGCAACTATAAAAATAATGGCCGCAAATACCTTCTACTTCTTGCCATCCGGCTCCCGGGGGAATATCCTGACCTCCGTTATTTCCATTTAAAGAACGCTCTTTTTTGATATTCCGGGTAAAATCAAGCATTCCATGTTAAAAAGAGCTGCCATCTCTTGTCTTTCGCAAGACCTCGCAGAGCCAAATACGCCTGTTTTTTCGTATTAAAAATCCCAAATATAGAAGGGCCGCTACCTGACAACAAAACATTATCCGTGTAATGAAGCAGGGCTCGTTTGCCCTCTCCTGTAACAGGATAAAGGGGCAGTACCACATCTTCTAATCTATTATAAAGAAAACCGGGTAATCTATCCAGCCAATCGCTGCGCATTAAAATGCGGGAGGATATATTAACATCAGCACGCGGTTTTGTCAAGCGCAAACTCAATGCCGAATATATAGATTTAGTGTATATGTGTATTGCAGGCACAAGCAATAACACATAAAACCTGCTGGACGGACCTCTGATACCGGTAAGCCGATCGCCTATGCCCCTGCCTATGGCGTAATTCTGCCCTGACAGGAAAAAGCCCACATCCGCACCAATAGACCTTGCCGCCTGCATAAGCTCAACACTTGTCATACGAAGCTTGAAAAACTCATTTATAGCTGTTATCACCGCGGCGGCATCAGAGCTTCCGCCGCCCAATCCCGCGGCTATAGGTATGTTTTTCTTTATTGATATGCTGAACCCCTGTTTCAGACAATACCTTTTTTTCATAAATAAGGCCGCTTTATAAGCAAGATTACCCCGTTTATCTCGCAGTTGCGGGTGGTCACAGGTAAACGATATGCCCCTGCCCCTTACAGAAACCTTGATACGGTCACAAAGCTTGAGTTTGCAGAAGATTGTAGCAATATTATGGTAGGAGTCTGTGCGCTTATTTATAATGTCCAGATAAAGGTTGATTTTAGCTGGCGCTTCTAATGTGATGGGAGCTGTCTGCATGCTGGCCCGAATATTACACTTGGTAGATCAACGAGATCATCGGCTACTTCCTGCCCTTAGCCCTGATAGCCGCGTCGGCGATATCCTCCGGCATAAGGTGAAACTTTTTCATAAGCTGCCATGGCTGGCCTGACTCGCCGAAACGATCCTTTATGCCGACCATCTCCACGGGAACAGGGTAATTCTGCACCAATATCTCCGATACGGCACTGCCCATGCCCGCGGTAATCTGATGTTCCTCGGCTGTCACGATAGCCCCTGTCTTTGACGCCTGCATTATGATAGTATCCGCGTCGATTGGCTTTATAGTATGAAGATTAACGACACACGCGTCGATACCTTTCTTTTCAAGGATATCCGATGCCAGTATGGCTTGGTAAACCATGATACCGCAGGCTATTATCGTGACATCACTGCCCTGTTTTATGATACGCGCCTTTCCCGCAACAAATGCCTCATTTTCATCGGTTATAGGCGGGACATTCTCACGCCCTAAACGCAGATACACGGGACCCTTGATGGAGGCCGCTTCAATAGTGGCCTTTTCCGCCTCTACAGCGTCACAGGGCACAATCACGCTCATATTGGGCAGAAGACGCATCAATGCTATTTCTTCAAGGGCCTGATGCGTAGCGCCGTCAGCTCCAACCGTTATCCCGCCGTGAGTACCGCCTATATTTATATTCAAATTCATATATGCCGCCGATATCCTTAATTGCTCCCAGGCCCGGCCTGAAGCAAACACGCCGAAACTGCAGCAAAAAGGCACCTTGCCGGAAAGAGCGAAACCCGCGGCAGTGCATATCATGTCCTGCTCGGCAACGCCTAATGTAAAAAACCTGTCCGGGAATTTGTCCCTAAACCAATTTGCCCTGGTTGACTCCGTAAGATCCGCGCTTAGCACAACTACATCGCCATTTCTTTGGCCTAATTTTACCAGCCCGCGGCCATACCCATCCCTTGTGGCTTTCCAAAGAGATTTATCCGTATTAATCAATTCTGACACTCCTTTTTCTGAATTGGTTTAGTTTATCAACAGGCACTTGTAAACTGCTATTATCAAAGCTATTTATTACCTTTATGCCTATGATGTCACGAAAATCATAAACGCACAATACATGAGCAATTCTCTGTGCGCAAATCTCTAAAACCTCATCGCGCCAGGCCTTGCCATGGATAAACTCGCTCATCGGAAGGCCTTCCCTGTTTATGTCAACCATAAACACCAGTTCACCGCCGGTAAAAGCGCCTTCGCAGGAGATGACCTTGAATTTACCCAACAGGTCCTTGTTTTCCCTGAATTCGTCCGATATCCTGCGGCCTGCCTGGGCGATAATAAAATCAAGCAGTGAATATTGCTTCAGCGTGAAACTACCGAACCAGGTATCGATAACACCTTGGGGGTTAAATCTTACGTCAAATATCATGCGTTTGGCAAACTCCCCACGGGATATATCGCTTAAGAAAAACCGCCGCAAGTCATGCACATAACGCGTCATAGCGACCTCGGCCCCAGGCGTATTCTTATCATGGGCAATAACAGTATAAAAATCTATTGATTTATCACTGCTTAGGGCCACGCGCGAAACGCTTAGCATAACTCCCGTTATCTTGTCAAACGATTTGGTATTTATCTGAAAGGTCTGTTCGTCAAATAAACCCTCTATCGGCATGCGCACGCCCAGTGTGGAACCTTCTACCGCTACCTCCACATCGGTGCCATATTCTTTCTGGCAAAGGTGCTTAACCCCTTCTACAATCTTCTCCTTGGGATATGTGGGGGAACAGGCCATATTAAAAAACGCCAGACAAAGAAAAAACAGCCTAAAGGCGCCGTCAAATCTCATTGATGCCGATCGGGGATTTGCCATATTCTTTGAATATCCTGTCTATCTCATCATATTCGAGTTCTTCTTTTTCAAGAAGCTCTCTTACAAGGCGCTCCACTATATCCCATTCTTTTTTAAGCAGTGTCTCTGTCTCAAGCAGGCACTTCTGCATAATCCTTTGAGTCTCCGCGTTCAGCTTCTCCTTGATTGACTCCGCGAGCAGGCTTGAAGGAATAGAGGTATTTTCACAGCCGTATATACTGTAATCACCAACCAGTCCGGTCTCTCCCATACCGAGGGCCCAAACCATCTGATGGGCAATAGTCATAGCGTTTTTAAAATCCGCGCTAACCCCTGTTGAGCTGGTCTTGTACTTAATTTTTTCAGCTACATAACCGGCGAGGCTTGTCCTTATATCGGCCAGCAGGGCCTGTTTACTGCGATTATGCAGCTCTTCCTTCGGCTGTTTCTGCACAGCGCCTAAAAAACCCTTCCTTGAAACAATGGATATCTTAAAGACATCGTCAGCGGGATGGGTCAGGTAAACAACCACGCCGTGGCCCGCCTCATGATAAGCTGTCATTTGTTTTTCTCCGGGCGTCATGAACTTCCGGTGTTTAACACCCCAGTCTATCCTGTCCATGGCCTCACTTATCTCTTTCAACGACACTATATCCTTTTTATTCCTTGTCGCAATAAGGGCTGATTCCTTGACGATATTCATGATATCAGCGGGGCTTTTATAAACAGCTCTCTTGGCCAGCTTCTCTATATCTATGGATTTATCATATTTTATCTTGCTCAAATAGAATCTGAACACG
>JBAZLY010000039.1:0-7071 GCA_041650035.1 Candidatus Omnitrophota bacterium
TCCGCCGGTTGCCTTCAGCTCAAGAACAAGTTTCTTCTGATAATTAAAAAAGAAATCCGCGATACCAGTCAACTTATAAAAATCTTTATCCCCTCCCATCGGGCCTCCGGCGTTTTCGGCGGTGGCGGAGAGCACATGCCCCTGCATAGGATTAAATTTACTGTCTGTAGTGTCCCTCGTAAGCGTAAGCGCCAAACTACTGATCGTGTTCTTGCCCTCTTCATCCTTCAGCGCCTGTAAAGCATCTTCTGAAACATCTCCTATCTTTATCCTTTCCAGCCGATAACGCAGGTCAGCACGGTCGTAGTCAGTGAATTCCTTGCCTAAACGCAGATTACCGCCTGTGCGCCTCTCACTGTAACCGTAACCAAGGGACTCCTTCTTATCCCTGTCGAAACTAAACAGGTCAAATCCAAAAAGATACGGGTAGCCAAATATCCACGGTTCGGTAAAACTTAAGGTATAATTCTGCCTGACATAGCCAAGCTCCGCTTTAACGCTTAGGATTTGGCCGGCGCCGGTAAAGGTCTTAAAATTAGTTATGTCAAAATTTCTCTGGGCCACCTCAACAAAACCTATTAACCTGTCAACAGAGCTGTATCCGCCGCCAAAACTGAATTCCCCGGTCTTGCTCTCTTTGACACTCACCACGAGGTCTTTCTTATCAGATTGACCTGTGGGCACAGTATCAAAGATGACCTCGTCAAAATAACCGAGATCATAAAGCCTCTGTTTGGATTTCTTCAGCTTATCACCATCAAACTTCTCGCCGGGATACAGCCTAAGTTCTCTCCTGATGACCTTGTCCTTGGTCTTGGAATTCCCGGTTATCTTTATCTCATTAACATAACTCAAGATCCCCTCGAAGATGGCATACGATACGTCAATGGTCTTTGTCTCTTTATCCAGTAATGTCGACGGTTTTATTCCGCATTCCATATATCCTTTATCGAAATACAGGGTCTGTATATTGATAATATCCGAACGCAGGTTATTGGGGCTGTAGGGGGCCTTTTCCTTCATCTTCAGGTCCTTTTCAAGTATCTTATTACCGATGACCTGATTACCTTCTATGCTGACCTTGCCTACAAAATACTGGCTATTCTCCGTTACTAATATCGCGACATCGATACCCTTTTGGCCGTATTCCACCGAATAAGAGGCCTCGGAATCTATGAAACCGTTATCCTTATAAAAAGCCGTAAGCCTTTCCATGTCCTGTTTAAGCAGGTTTTCATCGAGCACCCCCGACCTGAATAACCCGTCCGTCCGGGTCGATATTACCTTAAGCAGCCGATCAGATGTAAACGCCTTGTTGCCGGTAAATATGATCTTCTTTATCTTATACTGACCCTTTTCATCTATGGTGATATAGACCGCGGACACATTAGATTCTTGGTCTGTATCAAATTTATATTCTACCTTCGCAAGCGCGTATCCCTTCTTACGATAAAAGGCCTCCAGCTTGCGTATATCCTCTGCGATGATCCTCTTATTCAAGACATCGCCTTCTTTTGTCTCTATCTGCTTCCTTAGTACGTCCGACCGGTAGATCTTGTTGCCTTCAAAAACAATATTCCCTATAACGGATTTCTCCATGACCTTGAATATCAACTTAATACCACCCTTAAAATCCTCCGCCTCGGCCATAACATCGGTAAAAAAACCGGTGGCATAAAGGCGCTTGATGTCCTCGTTCACGGTCCTTTGGACAAACCTCGCCCCGGTCCTGCTCATTATCTTTGAAAGAATCGTATTGGTGCTTACAGCCTTATTGCCCTCTATAGCTATTTCCGTAATCGCCCCTCTCTCCTCTTGAACAGCATCCTGCGCGTAAGCGTTGACAGGGATAACGGAAACGGCAAAAAAGAGAGCTAAACAAACAATACTAAAAACAATAAGATATTTTGGCTTCATATTTTATAAAATTATACGGATTTTTATATTTCTTGCATTAATTTATCATATAAAAATGCGGTTGTAAAGAACTTATTAACCCGGTCCATGTTTAAAGCGGCAAGGGTTCAGACCTCTGCCTCTTCCTCGATAAGCTCTGTATGGCGCCTTGTAAGATTTTCAAATCTGGTATACTCTTTGATAAAAGCCAAGCGCACCGGGCCTACAGGCCCATTACGCTGTTTTGCCACTATTAACTCTGCCATGCCCCTATTTTCCGGGGTAGGCGTATAGTATTCCTCTCTTAACAAAAGTATTACAACATCCGCGTCCTGCTCAATGGCTCCTGATTCACGCAGATCTGAAAGCTGCGGCCTCCTATCTGCGCGTGCCTCAACAGCCCTCGACAACTGGCTAATAGCTATAACAGGCGCGCTAATCTCACGGGCCAAGGCTTTTAGAGAACGTGATATCTCGGATATCTCCTGTTGGCGGTTATCCATACCCTGCGAGCTTCTCATAAGCTGAAGATAGTCCACCACAACAAGCCCTATATTATGCTGGCTTTTAAGCCTTCTTGCCTTTGCCCTTAACTCCAGGGCCGATATAGCCGGGGTATCATCGATAAAAATAGGCGATTCCGCCAATTTACCCGCTGCCTCGGTAAGCTTCGGCCAGTCGCTCTGCGAAAGAAAACCTGTCCTAACCTTATGAAAGTCCACCCTGGCATGCGAACACAACATCCTCTGGACAAGCTGTTCCTTGGCCATTTCCAGGCTGAAGATAACTGTCGGTACCTTTTCTATAATACCCGCGTACTCAACCATGCATGAAGCTAAGGCGCTTTTACCCATAGACGGCCTGCCTGCCACTACAATAAGATCCGATGGCTGCAAACCGGCAGTCATTATATCAAATTCATGAAACCCTGTGGCAATACCAGTAATATGCTCTTTTCTTTGATATAGATTATCTATTGTTTCTATGCTGTCTTTTACTATCTCTTTTATGGGGACCGAGGATGAGGCTGACTTGCGGCTTGTTATATCAAATATAAGTCGCTCCGCCCTGTCAAGAAGTTCATCTGTTTTTTCCTCTTCTCCGTATGCCTCTGAAACAATCCTGGTCCCAATTGTTATAAGGGAACGCGTAATATGCTTTTCATGGACTATACGCGCGTAATGGCTGATATTTGCCGCCGTGGGAACAGCCTGGGTCAGTGACGCGATATAAGCGGCACCACCAACCTCGTCAAGGATCTTTCTCTTTTTTAAAAGCTCGGTCGTGGTAATCAGGTCTACGGGTTTATTCTCGCTGTATATGCTAACGATAACATTAAAGATTTTTCTATGCGTGTCCTTATAGAACGCGCCTTCATCGAGCAGCTCTATAGCCTGGGATATGGCATTTTCTTCCAGGAGCATAGACCCGAGCACAGCCATCTCCGCTTCTTCGCTTTGTGGGGGCAGTTTCTCTACGGTATTATTCTTTGCCATGGCTATTTCTTAACAATCCAAAGTTTTACGCGCTGTGCAACCTGAGGATGCAATTTAACCTTACAATAATATATACCCAGCTTGGATATCTCCTCCTCAAACACAATATCCTTTTTATCCACCGTCACACCTTCAGCGGCAAGCGCATGCGCCACATCAGCATGTGTTACAGCCCCAAAAAGTTTATCGTCTTCGCCGGCATTCACGGTAATGGTGCATGAGACATTGGCCAGTTTTTCCGCTATGCCTTCGGCACTGGCCTTTTCATCCTGTTCCTTCTGCAGCCTTTTGTTCCTCTGGGCCTCAATGATCTTTAAGTTTCCGGGCGTTACCTCAAGAGCAAGGCCCCTTGGGATAAGATAATTCCTGGCATAACCAGCCTTCACATCGACCTTATCCCCGGCCCGGCCAACTGATCCAACATCCTCTTTTAATATTATCTCCATTGTATTAACCTCGCTATTATTTTTTAAGCCTGCGCCCGATAACAAAGCAGGTGTCCTGTTATTCTCCGATAAACGGCATAAGCGCCATGATCCGGGCCTGCCTGATAGCGCGAGCTACCTGCCTTTGATGAGAGGCGCAATTGCCCGATATACGCCCCGTAATTATCTTGCCCTGTTCGGTAATAAACTTGCTAAGAAGCGCGGTGTCTTTGTAATCCACGCTGACAATCTTTTCCTTGCAAAGACGGCAACCGCGCGGAAATCTGCGAAAGGCGCTTGACTTACCGCGTTTCCTGCCCTTGCCTGACCTTGTTGTCTTAGATGGTGTCCTTCTTGGCATATTTTTCTCCTTTTTACAATTTGTTTAGACCGTTAACCAGCCTGGTCTTGTATATTACGATAATCCCTGAAAAAGCGACAGCGCGCAAAAATAATGTCCCGCGTATACACATCCTTAAAACGGGATATCATCTTCACTTTGGCCAAGACCTTTGGCATCCACACTCATATCCACATCAGGCGCCGCGTCCAACGGCTCCTGTGAATCCGACCGGCCGGCCTGTGCGGCCTGTATATCCTTTTTCGGTTTTCCTATAAACTGCACATTATCAGCAACGATCTCGGTTGTACTATGTTTTTGCCCGTCTTGACCCTGCCATGTCCTTGATTGGAGACGCCCTTCTACAAACACGGAAGAGCCTTTTACCAGGTATTGGGCGCATATCTCGGCCCTCTTCGACCAGACAACCACGCGGGCGAATGTGGCCTCTTCTTTTTTCTCCCCGGTGGGCAGTTTATAGACCCTGTTGGATGCCACGCTAAAAGTCGCCACCGCGGTTCCGTTAGGCAGATACCTTAATTCCGGATCACGCGTCAAGTTACCCATGAACAATACCTTGTTGAAATTGGCCATACAAGACCCCCTTATTAAACGGCCGTTTTGGCAGGCGCGGTCTTCCTGTCAATTTTCATGATCGCCAATCTTAAAATCGGCTCGCTTAGTTTAAGTTCGTTTTCAAATTCCTTCAAGCGCCCGGGATCCATATTGATATTCATCAGATAATACACGCCATCCTTGTGTTTCTTTATCGCGTAGGCAAGTTGTTTTTTGCCCAGTTCCTGAACATTCTCGATCCTGCCGGAATATTTGTTTATTATCCCCTCAATAATTTTATACTGATTAGTGAGCTCTTCCTTTTCCATATCTGGTCTTATAAGAAACAATATCTCGTATGTCTTCAACCTCTCCTCCTGTTTTTTCATTCAGACCTTATCTGAAATCCATCTCTCGCATTCCAACAAAGCCCCGTCCAATCCCTGCCGTAGAAGCAGCAATTCGTCTTTTCTGAAATTGGATAATACATACCCCGAAAGATCGTCCGGTTTATAACCGGCGTTTATGCCTATTCTCAACCTGGCTATCTTGTCGGTCCCCATGCATTGAATAACGGATTCTATACCGTTATGGCCCCCTGCCGATCCCTTGAACCTGACCCTAAAGGAGCCAAGCGCAATATCTATATCATCATACACAATCAAAATATCAGCTGGTCTTATGCCCAGCTTATTGGCATACCCGCGAACAACTCCGCCGGAAAGGTTCATAAAAGAAAGCGGCTCCACAAGCATAACCTCGGTTCCCATTACGTTAAAGACGCATTGTCTGGCATTGCAAAATAATTTTTTCCTCAACGCGGCGGCATACTTCTCCGATAACAGTTCTGCCAGGAGAAAGCCCGCGTTGTGCCTGGTGCCCGCGTATCGCGGACCAGGGTTACCTAATCCTGCTATCAATTTCATAAAGCCTTATTCCCGACCTATTTCTTCTGTTCAGCCTCAACGGAAGGTTCAGGCTTTTTCTGTTTGATTACTTCGGGTTCAGCCTTTTCCGCGGCGGTATCCAACTCCTCTTCAGCGACCTTTTCAGCCTCGGGCGGGACTACCGATGCCACTGTCTGTTCCGGATCGCTTAATACTATAACCGTCGAAGGCAGCTTCAGGTCCTTGACCCTGACAGCATCGCCTATCTTCATATTCTGGACATCAACATATATTCTTTCCGGAATATCCGTCGGCAGACATTCTATGTTTAATTCCTTGACCGGGAGATCGAGTATACCACCGTCTGACCTGGCCCCGGCGGACTCACCCCTTGCTTCAATAGGTATATTCACCCTGATTTTTTCCGTGAGAGATATCTCCTGAAAATCACAATGGAGTATATCACCCTTAACAGGGTGATACTGTATCTCTTTGATGATTACCGTCTTTTCCGACGCGGGTTTCTTTGTTTCCTTATCGGATAAGATCTCCAGGGTTATAATTACGTTTTCTCCGGCGGAGGTGTGGAGTATCGAAAACAGGTCTTTTCTGCCAACCGCTATCGGCATTGATGGCCGTGCTTTTTTATACACGATGGCAGGAACAAGACCTTCCTTCCTTAGCCTTCTGCCCGATTCCTTGCCGAAGATCTCTCTTGTATTTACTTTTAGTACGATCTTTTCCATTTAGAATTTCTCCCTTCCTTTAGCCCAGCTTAAAGTACTCATCATTATCCGAGGTACCGGCAGATTTTCTCTTCTTGCTCGAGGGGCTTTTAAATAATATGCTTATAGATTCTTCGTTATGTATCCTGCAGATCGCATCTGCCAGAAGCGGGGCTATTGAAAGCACCTTTATATTAGGCAGTCTTTTTTCATTAGACAATGGGATGGTATCCGTAACAACAAGCTCCTTGATGTCGGTGTTCTTAAGCCTCTCGATCGCCGGACCGCACAACAACGGATGGGTAATAGCGGCATATATCTGCCTGGCCCCTTTTTTCCTTAAAGCGTTCACAGCCTCCTGCAGCGATCCGGCTGTTGCGACTATATCATCGACTATAACGACATTCTTATCATGAATATCGCCAAGCACATGCATGACCTCCGCATCAGTATCACTGCGCCTTCTCTTATCAACTATAGCCAATCCGGCATGCATCCTCTTGGCATAAGCGCGTGCCATTTTTATTCCGCCTACATCCGGTGAGACCATAACAAGCGCATCAAGCTTTTTCTTTTTAAAATAGTCCACAAACACGTTCACGGCAAAAAGATGATCAAGGTTAATATCAAAAAAACCTTGTATCTGGCCCGCGTGCAGGTCTACCGTCAAAACCCTGTTCGCGCCAGCGGTGGTAATAAGATTCGCCATCAGTTTCGCGGTAATTGGGACACGGGGCTGGTCTTTTC
>JBAZLY010000040.1:0-6226 GCA_041650035.1 Candidatus Omnitrophota bacterium
CTTAAAATGGTATACTGTGAGGGTAATGTCAGCATAAAAAAGGGCCAGGACACTACTTCAGCCAAGCAGCTTACATACCTGCCGGCCGAAGGCAGGGTATTACTTGAGGGCAGGCCGAAGATAATTATACGCAGCGGAGGAGATCTAATCCAAAAATTTGAGCAAAAGAAAGAGAGCGCCAGTGAACAGGTTAAGGGTTGAAAGCCTGGCCAAATCCTACAACGGCCGTAATGTGGTTAACAATATAAATATAGAAATAAACAGGGGTGAGATCGTAGGCCTCCTTGGGCCGAATGGCGCGGGAAAGACAACCTCTTTCTATATGATAGTGGGCCTTATTAAACCCGATAAAGGCACTATAGTGTTTGACGATCAGGATATAACGCAGATGCCTATGTATAAGAGGGCTCGTCAGGGCATAGGATATTTATGTCAGGACGATTCGGTGTTTAGAAAGCTGACCGTTGAGGAGAATATCATGGCTGTGCTCGAAACACTTAATATACCAATGAGTGAGAGGAACAGGAGACTTAAAAGGCTATTGAGCGAACTGAAGATATCCCACCTTGCCAAGAATAAGGCGTATACCTTAAGCGGCGGGGAAAGAAGGCGTCTTGAGATAACAAGGGCACTTGTAACCGAGCCGTCATTCCTGTTGTTGGATGAGCCGTTCAGCGGTATAGACCCTATAGCCGTGTTTGAGGCGCAACAGATTATCCAGGATCTCAAGCGGGGTGGACTGGGTATCCTGTTGACTGATCATAGCGTGCGCGAGACATTGGCCATAACAGACCGCTCTTATATTATGTATGAGGGCAGGATATTGATCTCCGGTACATCTAATGACCTTATTTCAAATCCGAAGGCCCGGCAGATATATCTTGGGGAAAAGTTTACGTTGTAAGGGGGTAAAACCACAAACAGGAGGACGCATGCAGGTGAATATAACGGCCAGGCATATGGAGCTTGATAGTGACTTGAAGGCATATATTAATGTCAAGCTTTCAAGGCTTACGAAATATAATGATTCAATAGAAGATGTCCGGGTTATCTTCCAGAAAGAAAAATTTTTTTATATTGCCGAGATAGCGTTTATAGGCCGTGGTTTTCGTATCGCGGCCGTTGAAAAAGACCAGGCTCTCAAGGCCTCTTTCGATTTATGTCTAACCAATGCCCAGAAACAACTTAAAAAGATAAGGGCCAAGACAAAGAGCAGAAGGATACGCGACATATTTGACGGTATTAATGTATTTAATAGGCAAAGACGGAGATTACCTAAGCCTAAGGGCGATATTGTCAGGATTGAGTCATTTGCCCTGAAACCCATGTCCGTGGAAGAGGCCGCTCTGGAGCTGGAGGCCTTTGATAAACAATTCGTGGTTTTTCATAACGCAACGGATAACAGCGTGAATGTACTATATAAGCGTAAAAACGGTGATTATGGTCTTATCCAGCCATGACCGGGAGGAGTGGGCAAAATAGTGAAGATAAAGGTTGAGGATACAAACGGAGCGCAAAAATTAATAAAGATAGAGGTGGGACCTGAAAGGGTGAACGCCGCACTGGATGAGGCATATGACAGCATAAAAAAAATTGCCGCTGTCCCGGGATACCGACCGGGCAAGGCCCCTATTGATCTTTTAAAGGCGCATTATGACAAGAGGGCCAATGAAGAGGCGGTCAACAGCCTTATATGGCAATGCTACAGGCAGGCCGTATCTCAGCAGGGTATGCAGGTATTAGGCTATCCCGTTGTCCAGGATGTGAATTTTACCCGGGGTAAGAATCTGTCCTTTTCCGTTAAGGTTGATGTTAGCCCGGAATTCAAACTCAAGCAGTATAAGGGGATAAAGGTGAGCCAGCGAGCCTGCGAGGTGACCGATGAGGATATTGACAAAGCGATAGGCACGTTACGGGAATCCATGGCGCAGTATAACGATATAGCCCCAAGGCCGGTAAAAAACGGTGATTATGTCGTATGTCTTTACGAATGTTTTGAAAACGGAAAACTGGTTGACAAAAAAGATAAATTGTGGCTATATATTAACGACAAACTCCAGCCAAAGGAACTTTTGCAAACGCTTTTGGGCGCTGAAATAGATACCGTCAAGCAGGCCGTTGCCCAGTATCCCAAGGACTATGAGTATAAGGAGCTTGCCGGCAGGCAGCGGCTTTATAAGGTTACTCCTAAACAGATAAAAGAGAAGACCCTGCCGCAGATAGATGATGAGTTTGCCAAAAAGGCGGGTAATTTTTCCTCTATCGCGGATTTAAGAAAATTTGTCAGTGACAATATCGCCCATTCAAAGAAGGCTGAATCGCAACGGGACCTCGAGAGACAGATATACGAGTATCTGCTCAAGGGGCATGATTTTGACGTGCCCCAATCATTCGTTCAGCGGCAGCTGGACACCCTGATCCAGGAGGCGAAACAGAGATTGCTTTATCAGGGTTACAAAAACGAGGATGTGGACGGGATCGACGATAAATTGAAAGAGTCGTTGCGCGCGCAGGCCGTTAAAAACGTTAAGTTATTTTTTATAATTGACAGGATATCAAAACAGGAATCGGTCAGTGCGGAAGATGAGGAAGTCTCCCGGAGGATAACCGAGATTGCCGCGGACGCGAAAGAGGCAGCTGAAAAAGTCAAGGAAAGGTTTGAATCAAGCGGCCTTATAGAAGGCTTAAAGGAACAGATAGTTCATGACAAGGTTGTCAGGCTTCTGATCGATGAAGCGAAGAGCTGATCAAGGCCCGCGCTTGGTTTCCGCGGCCTGTCTTGATCATAACAGGGTATAATCGGAGGAAATGATATGGATGAAAAATTACAGACTTTGGTGCCTATGGTCGTCGAACAGACCGGCCGCGCGGAACGCGCCTACGATATATATTCGAGGCTGTTGAAGGACAGGATAGTTTTTATAGGTACCCCAATAGATGATGGTATAGCCAATCTTATCATAGCCCAGCTTTTGTTTCTGCAGATGGAGGATCCCGATAAAGATATAAACGTTTATATCAATTCGCCCGGAGGCCATGTTACAAGCGGGCTCGCTATCTATGATACGATGCAGTTTGTCAAGCCCGATGTCAATACTTATTGCATAGGGCAGGCGGCAAGCATGGGCGCATTGCTGCTGGCAGGCGGGACAAAAGGGAAGAGATACGCTCTGCCAAACGCGCGTATCATGATACATCAGCCGTGGGGAGGCGTGCAGGGCACCGCCTCGGATATACATATACAGGCTAAAGAGATATTGAGAATGAGGGAGCGCATAAACCAGCTATTAGCCTACCATACAGGCCAGCCGCTTGATAAGGTGGAGAAGGATACCGACAGGGATCATTTCATGACAGCTGATGAGGCAATGCAGTATAATCTCGTTGATAATGTTATCGACACATTGAAGAAAAAATAACACGCATTTATTGCCCGCGGCGGGGATGTTTTTTTTTAATCCCTTTAATATGGCAGACAGCGGGTTGTCTACAGGAAAGGAGACAAGGTTTATGCAGAAACATTATCTTTTGACCCCGGGCCCCACGCCTGTGCCGGAGAATGTTTTGCTGGAAATGGCAAAACCTATTATCCATCACAGGACGCCTCAATTTATGGCAATATTAAAGGAGGCCACTGATGGATTAAAATATATCCTACAGACAAAAAATGATGTATTTCTCTTCACCTCGTCAGGCACCGGCGCGATGGAGAGTGCTGTCACAAATTTGTTATCGCGGGAAGATAAGGCCGTAGTCGTAAGAGGCGGTAAATTCGGGGAACGTTTTTCAGAGATATGCCAGGCATATGGCGTAAACGCTATTAACCTTGATGTGGAATGGGGTAACGCCGTTGCCCCTGACAGGATAGAGGATCTGTTGGCCAAAGACAAGGCCATAAAGGCTGTCTATGTCACCTTGTGCGAGACATCTACGGCTGTTGTCAATGACATTAAGGCCATAGGCGAGGTTGTTTCTAAAACCCCCGCGGTGCTTGTCGTAGATGTAATTAGCGGTTTGGGTTCAGTCGAATTCAAGACCGATGAATGGAATGTGGATATCGCGGTAGGGGGTTCTCAAAAAGGCCTTATGATACCTCCTGGGCTTGCCTTTGTCTCTGTTAGCAAGAAGGCCCTCGCTGTTGCGGAGACCTCAAAATTGCCGAAATTTTATTTTAGTTACAAGGCGGCTAAAAAGGCCTCCGACAAGAATGATACGCCGTGGACGCCTGCTGTAACGCTTGTGATAGGGCTTGTAGAGGCTATAAAAATGATTAGGCAGGAGACGATAGAGGGGGCTATTATCAGGCAGAGAAAAATGGCCCAAGCCATAAGGGCGGCGGCCTTGGCCATCGGACTTGAACTCTATGCCCCCAAAGCGGCAAGTGACGCGGTGACAGCTATTAGTATCCCCTCAAATATTGACGGGTCAAAACTCGTTAAGACCATGCGTGATGTGTATGGCGTCGGCATAGCCGGCGGCCAGGCGGAGTTAAAGGGCAGGATTATAAGAATAGCCAGTATGGGGTTTATGTCGCAATGGGATATTATAGTGGCGATATCGTGTCTTGAAATGACATTAAAACAGATGGGCCATGATCTCGTTCTCGGTTCAGGGGTCAAGGCCGCTGAAGAGGTTTTTGGCGGTTAAGGCAATAGGTTCACTCTTGGTAAATCAAGGAGAATATATATGTTCAGGATACTGGTCAGTGATCCGTTAAGCGAAAAGGGCCTTAAGATCCTTGAGAGGGAAAAGGATATAAAGGTTGATGTCAAGATCAAACAACCGGCTGATACCTTAAAGAAGATCATCAAGGATTATGATGCCTTGATAATACGCAGTGAGACCAAGGTAACAGCTGATCTGATAGCCTGCGCCGATAAGTTGAAGGTTATTGGAAGGGCCGGCGTGGGCCTTGATAATGTAGATGTTGCATCTGCTACTAAAAAGGGTATTATCGTAATGAATACACCCGGAGGCAATACCATCTCGACGGCAGAGCACACGATGAGTATGATATTGGCGCTGTCGCGCAATATAGCCCCTGCCGATGCTTCGATGAAAAAAGGCCAGTGGGAGAGAAAAAAGTTTATGGGTGTTGAGCTTTACGGAAAAACATTAGGCGTGATTGGTCTGGGGAGGATTGGAAGCGAAGTGGCGAAGCGCTGTTTAAGTTTCGGGATGCGCGTATTGGCATATGACCCTTTTCTGACACCCGAAAAGGCCTCTGACTCCGGCATAGAGTCTGCAGTATTGAAAGAGATATTTTCAGAGGCTGATTACATTACCGTCCACACCCCCTTGACCCCCGATACCAAGCACCTCATAGGAGAAAGAGAGATAGATATGATGAAAGCGGGTGTCAGACTTGTAAACTGCGCTAGAGGTGGGATCGCGGATGAAAAGGCTGTCTTAAAAGGCATTGAATCAGGTAAGGTCGCGGGCGCCGCCTTTGATGTATATGAAGAGGAACCCCCTAAGGGTAGCCCCCTTGTGGTATCCGATAAGGTCTTGGTTACTCCCCATCTTGGCGCTTCCACCGCTGAGGCACAGGATAACGTAGCGTTAGAGGTAGCGCAACAGGTTGTTGACGCTCTTTTAAACAGGGGCATTAGAAATGCAATTAATATACCCTATATTGAACTAAAGGCATGGAAGGTCCTGCGGCCCTATATGATACTTGCTGAAAAGATGGGCATGATGCAGGCCCAGCTCGCGGAAGGCCCTATAGGAGAGGCCTGCCTTGAATATGCCGGTGAGGTGGCTAAACACGATATAATGGCTATCACAACGGCTTTTGTAAAGGGCCTTTTGACAGCGGCTGTGGGTGAGATGGTTAATAATGTTAACGCGATCGCTATTGCCAAGGAGCGCAACATAAAGATAACAGAATCTAAGACAAGCCAGGTAGAGGAATTCGCGCATCTTATTACGGCGACCGTGAGATCAGGCGACAAGACATTATCCATATCGGGCGCCTTGTTCGCGAATAACCAGCCCCGTATAGTTAAGATAGATGATTATTATGTTGATGCCCTGCCGGAGGGCAATATGATCCTGATATCAAACAAGGATGTCCCGGGCGTTGTGGGCCAGCTTGGCACATTGCTGGGAAAAAACGGGATAAATATAGCGGGCATGACATTCGGCAGGCAGAAACCTTTAGGCAAGGCTATAAGTTTATGCAATGTTGACAGCAAGGTATCCGCCGGGCTGATATTACAGCTGA
>JBAZLY010000041.1:0-6061 GCA_041650035.1 Candidatus Omnitrophota bacterium
TGTTTTTGGCATAATCCACTTCCAGGGGTCCGGCGCATGTAATAACAGCGGCGGGATCCTTGACGTCAACAGTAATATCACGGTTAAGCTGGACAAGTTTCAGGTTGTGCCTTGCCAATGCGCCTGTTCCCGATATATCCATTTCCTTCCTGTTGATATATACATTATCATCGGTAAAAACTCTCCTCCCCCCGGAATCCCACTTCAATACCTGGGTCTTAAGCGTAGTTCCTTCGTCGGTATCTATCCTGACATTATCATGCAATTCAACATTGCTTGTCTTACGGTCAAAAACGCCTTTATCCGACTTAAGGCTTACCTTTACCCCATCACCGTAAGAATCCCCGCTAATATCAAAAAGGTTTATCACATCGGCAAATATATCCGCGCTACTGCCGCGCAACTCCCAGGACTTCTTGCCCGAATCAGAAAAACCCGACATGGAAAAGACCTTGACCTTTTCACCCAACGGTATATCCTGGTCACGCAAGGACCCTGCCCCCGGCATAGGGGGTGTAGTATTGTTAAAAATCAGACCCTTGGCGCAGAACAAAACAGCGGCAGCAGCCGCAACGGCAATAATTGTTCTTATACGATTCATAATCAACACATTATCCTGCAAACAACAGGCAATAAGTCATGCAGTAATAAAGAAAAGGCTCCAATAATCAAATATGCTAATGGCCGTGGTTGCAGACCAAGCGATCATCATACGGCCTGGTCTTCCACCTTTTATGCATCCATACCCATTGTTCAGGGTACCTGCGCACATAAGATTCTACGATATCCGACCACCTCTTTGTGTAGTTCGTGATCCATTCAGGATCAGAGGTATCATCGATGTAAATAGGCTCTTCCACATAGATCTTATGGCGCAGGCCCGAGCGCACGATAAAAACCGGTATTATCGGCACGCGGCAGGCCTGAGCAAGCTTTACGGGTGCCGAAGGGGTATAGGCCTTCTTACCAAAGAAATCAACAAATACACCACCGAGACTGTCCACATCCTGGTCGGCGACAATACCAATCAGCTCCTTTTGCCTTAAAAAACGGATCAATTTCTTCGCAGAGTCAGTCCTATATATAACATTGACCCCCATACACGACCTTAATGATGAAACCCAGTCATTGAATTTTTCGTAATATATAGGCCTGGCAACAACATGTGATTTATAACCATTGCGGGCAAAATACACCGGTATAAGCTCCCAATTGCCGAGATGGGCTGAAACGACAACCGCGCCGGTGCCCTCCGATATTACCTTGTCTACCCTCTCTCTACCCTGGATATCAATAAAAGTGTCCAGCCTGTGTTTTATTTTCGGCAGGCTTAATATCTCCGCCGCCCCCATACCGAGATTCACGAACACAGACCTCGATACGCGGATAAGCCATTCCCTTGTTACAGAACCGTTAAAGGCGTATTCCAAGTGGGCCCTTGTAAGATTCCTGTAGCGGGGCAGGAGCATATAGACCGCCTTGCCGCAGGCCCCGCCTACGGTAATGGCGATATTATACGGCAGTAATAAAAAAAATTTATTCGAAAGGATAAGCAGTATGTATAAGAATCGTCTCCTGAAGCGGTATTTCACTATCCTTAAAAACCTCCTAATTTATATTAAAAATTTTCTTTGAACCCGCTGGCCTTTAAGACAATTGTCCATGTCATTAAAAAACACTTCTTAAGCATAGTAAACACCTGTCGCATCAGGCCATAACCCCTTTATCTTCAGCATCATATCCACTACCTCGCGTACAGCGCCCCTGCCGCCTGATGCCTTGCATCTGTAGTGCGTATAGGCCAGTATATCCTCGCGGGCATTCGATACGGAACAGGACAGGCCCGCCCGCCTTAACACGGGGATATCGACTAAATCATCCCCGATAAAACATATTTGATCATCGCGCACACCAAACTCATCCTTGATCTTATTATAAAAAACAAGTTTGTCCTTCGCGTTTTGGAACACCCTGTCTATGCACAGGATATCGGACCTGCGAGCCACGGCCCTGGAATCTCCTGCCGTGATTATGGCGCTTTTAAACCCGGCTTTATGCCATAACATAATTCCAAAACCGTCATGGACATCAAACATTTTTACCTCCTGGCCGGAATCAGACATTATCATAGAACCCGGCGTAAGAACACCGTCGACATCCATCAAGAGTAGCTTGATCTCTTTCACGCGGCGTCTTACATCCTGCTTAGCATTAACCAAACCCGGCATCTTTCGCCTTTTAGGCGATGAATAAATTCCCATAACAATCCTGTCAACTACCTTAATCAAACAAGTCCTGCCTTTAATAGATCCTGCACATCCACCAACCCGACCGGCTTGTAATCCTTGTCAACAACAGGCACCTCGTCCACCCTTTTGCTTCTAAGAAGGCTCAACGCCTCAACAGCCATACTCCCTTTTCTTATAACAGCCGGGTCTTTGGTCATAATTAGCTTGACCATCTTCTCGGTAACATAAGGGTCTTTTTCGAGATTTCTTCTTAGATCGCCATCGGTGAATATGCCTATTAGCCTGCCTTTTCCGTCAACTATAGTGGCACTGCCAGCCCGGGCCTTTGTAATAGCATAGAGCACCTTCTTAAGGGGCGTGTCTGATTTGGCAATGGTAAAGGCGCCGTCTTTTCTCATCACATCCTCTACCCTCAACCATAACTTCTTACCCAAACTGCCGCCCGGGTGATAGAACGCGAAGTCTTCCGCCTTGAAACCTTTTGCCTTAAGCAACGCCACGCATAAAGCGTCTCCCATGGCAAGCATAGCTGTAGTACTCGCGGTAGGGGCAAGCCCAAGCGGACACGCCTCCTTTCTTACGGCAACGTTGAGAACGATATCGCTAAAAACCGCAAGGGTTGAGCGCGTATTGCCGGTTAAACTGATAAGTTTGGCACCGATCTTTTTTATCACCGGAAGCAGTTTCTTGATCTCGTCCGTTTCGCCGCTATTGGAGAGGGCTATTATCACATCATTCTCGGTAACGCGCCCCAAGTCGCCGTGGACAGCCTCGGCTGGATGCAAAAATAAACTTGGCGTACCCGTTGATGATAGCGTCGCCGAGATCTTTCTGCCTATTATACCGGGTTTACCCATGCCGGTCACAATAACCCTGGACCGGCTCTTCACGATAAGAGCCACGGCCTTTCTAAAATCAGACGACACGTTAGGTATCAAAGCCCTTATCGCGGCCGATTCTATTTTTAATACCTCACGGCCTATAAGCACAGGATCTGATCCTTTAATCTTTTTGTTTTCTTTTGTCCTCATCCGATTACCGTCTTGACAGCCTCGCGTTCTTTGTCTTTTATATTTGAGAGCAGTTCATCCTGGCCGATCAGGTTCTTCCTGTAAAGATCGATAAGCGATTGATCCATCGACTGCATACCATACTTGGCATTTGTCTCGATAACATTCTGGAGATGATGGGTATTGCCCTCCCGTATAAGGTTTCTAACCGGGGGTATGCCGAGCATGACCTCACAGGCAACTATCATACCGTTACCGTGCAGTTTCTGGACAAGCCTTTGGGATATGACCCCGCTTATGGTCGAGGCAAGCTGGACCCTTATCTGCTGCTGCTGGCGCCATGGAAAAACATCTATGATCCTGTTAATCGTCTCACCGGCATCAATGGTATGCAGTGTGGCCAGGACCAACTGCCCGGTCTCGGATGCTGTAATCGCTGTTGATATAGTCTCAAGGTCACGCATCTCACCAACTAATATTATATTCGGGTTCTGCCTGATAACATGGTACAGGGCACCCTGGAAAGAATCGGAATCAACCGATATCTCTCTCTGCTCTATCACGGCCTTTTTATGTTCATGTATAAACTCAATAGGATCCTCTATGGTAATGATATGGCATTGGCGCTGCGAATTGATATAGTTGATCATACTCGCCAAGGTCGTGGTCTTACCGCTTCCGGACTGGCCTGTCACAAGCACCAATCCACTCCTTAAATTGCACAACTTAACGATCACATCCTTGGGCAGTGACAGGTCGTCAAAGGAAGGTATATCAAGAGGTATAACCCTTATCGCCGCCGCTATACTGCCTCTTTGCTGGTGAACATTTATCCTAAAACGAGCCAATCCGCTCACAGCAAATGATATGTCTATGTCATGACATCTCTTATATTGCTCCCTTTGATTTTCATCCATAATGGAAAATATAAGCCTCTCTGATTCCTTCGGCGTCAGCGGAGTAAAATCCGTCTTTTTCAAATTACCGTTTATCCTTAAAATAGGCGGCGTCCCTACTACAAGTAATAGGTCCGAGGCATTGGCGTCTTTAGCCATGCGTAGAAGATCTGATATTTCCATTGCAAACTCCTATATTAGGGGATTTTTTGCCAAACACCTCTTGCCGTCCCGGCGGTATAAAGACATATTAGCGCGTTCGCACTAAACCCTCGGCGCGTAACTACCGATACAAATATCTTACAGAGGCGTATTTCTAAGAATTGATTTATGGATAATAACCCTGTTGCGGCCGGCGGCCTTGGCTTCATATAAGGCATTATCGGCATCCCTTATCAATAATTCTTTCGTCGTGCTGTCGTTGACAGATGGTATATAGGCGGACACGCCTGCGCTTAGTGTAATCTTTAGCTCATGAGATTCGTAATTAAACAGCGCGCCCTCAAACATATTCCTGATCCTCTCCGCTATCCTATATGAGCCTTCCAAGTCTCTGCCCGGTAATATAGCGACGAATTCTTCCCCACCGTATCTGGCCACCACATCGGTCCCCCGCAATTCGGACGTAAGCATTGAGGCGACTTTTTTGAGGACAAAATCCCCGGCCTGATGGCCATAGGTATCGTTGAATTTCTTGAAAAAATCTATATCCATCATCACAAAACCAAGCGGGTCTCTTTCGCGCTTTGCCGCTGATAATAGATTGTCCATATAATTCTGAAAATACTGGTGATTATACAGGCCTGTCAGGCTATCCCTTACAGACTGCTCCCTTATTTTGTCGACAAGTTCCGTATTGGTAAGCGCGATACCGCCGAAATTAGCAAGGGTCGATAAAAGACGCATTACCTGCTCATGGGTCAAGTCAGGATTGACACTGCTGACACATATAGAAGCCAGGGTCTTTGAGTTATACACGATGGGCTGGCAGAAATTGCCTTTGAGCTTATCCCCGTCAACAATATGGGCCTTAGTGTAGTCCTGGGCCAGGGTCTTTCTTGAGACGAATATACCTTGTTCTGACGCATAACCTATAAGCCCTGACCTCTCATCCGCCTTCAGGCAATAACCTTCAACCTCTTCCTTTTTATAACCCACTGAATCAATATACATAAGCTTTTGAGTCTTTTCATCTACCTTGAATATAACGCACTTTTGAGACCCCAGGAGATCTATGGCCTTACGCAATAATACCCTTAAGAGCTCGTCTGTGCGCAGGACAGAACTTATCTGCTTCGCGGTATCAGACATTGTGATTATAAAGGATTCAAGCCTCAAAAGCTCATCGTTGGATTCTGTCTTAAGCTGTTTTATAGCCTCACGTTCCACATCAAGTTCCTGCTGGAGGCGCTGAAGATATTTCCGCAGCACATCGTTTTGACCCTTATAATCAATAACAGACTGCATAAGATAAACCAGGACAACGGCCAATAAAATTAAAATGCCCATATGCCACACAAGCCTAATATCAAAATCGGATCTGCCGTTTATAAACCCGAAAAATGAGGCTTCGTTGGCAATATAAACCCATGCCAGCAACACGCATAAAGAAAATACAACAACAATCCTGTATATCCAATTTTCCTCAAACATCGCCGCGCGCCTCTCTTATCGCCTTTAATCTCTGCAACAAACCGCGCAAATCCTTCATGGCAAGCATATTAGACCCGTCCGACAGGGCCTTGTCGGGGTCTTTATGCGTCTCAATAAAGATCCCGTCCACACCTACGGCAACCGACGCCATGGCAAGGTAAGAGACGAACTCTCTCTGTCCGCCCGAAGACCGGCCTATGCCTGACGGCAATTGCACGCTATGCGTGGCGTCATATATAACAGGGTAACCCAT
>JBAZLY010000042.1:0-5476 GCA_041650035.1 Candidatus Omnitrophota bacterium
TATCTCTGTGAAAGGATTTGCCACCTATAGTGATTGGGGCATACAGATATATACCAATAACACCAGCTATACCGGAACAGGTGACCCTGCCGGCTTGATCAGCACAAGTAACACTATTTACAGTTTGCCGATGGCATGGAGAACAAAGACGACCAAACTTGCTTCGGGCAGTGCTGAACTTAGTATAATTGAAAAAACGGTAGGAGGCTATCAGGTTCTTGCTGACGGAACAGGGCAGACTTATTACCCCTGGTTCTACATGCTTGATAAATCGTCGGATCTGGATACGGCTACTGCCGGTGTTCAGGCGTTTGGCAATTATCAGGAGTATGCTACCTTTATAGGTTCTAAAGGTTATCAGCATGCGCCTACGGATTATGCCACACCGTCATCTGCTGATACTATATATTATGTTTATCTTGGAGCCAAGTTTACGCAGGCGGCCCCAGGCGCGACATATGCTACCAGCAGTCTGACTGTAGAGATGTATCGTCTCTAATATATAAGATCTTCCTGGCCCTGCCTGACGCGCCTAAATTGCCAGGCAGGGTTAAGGCGGGGCCAGGCTCTTATATGTTAGAAAAGTATTTATTTGTTTCCGGGAGATACTATGAGATGTGTTAATGCGTGTATAAAAAAATCCATGTGTTTGTTTGCCACGGTTTTATTTTTAGCCGCGGCATCATATTGCTATGCTGATGACAGCGCCTCCGTTGTCGTTAAAGCCCTCACGGAGGGCAGTCTGAACGTGGTAGTGCGTAATATCAGCAATAACCAGCCGGCAAGCAACGGTCTTATCACGTGGAGTAATGTTATCGCGGGCCAGGCAGGATGGAAGGTGGCCAACCAATACATAGAGATATCTCATAGCGGCCTGCCGGCCGGGTGGGGCATACAGATATATTCTGATAACAAAAATATATCCGCCTCTCCAAAATACACCGGAACTGCTAATCCCGCGGGATTGGTCAATATAAATAACGCTATACTGGCTGTCCCCATGGCATGGCGGGTCACTGATTCTGTTATCAGTCCGGCTATCCCGGTGCAGAGAAGTGACGATACGGGTTTTACTGATTACTTGTGGCATTTCTTAAAGGATGTGAATACTATTGATGACCCGGCAACAAAAGCCTATGACGAGACCTTTCAAAACGGAGAAGATTATATAACGCTCTGGAACCAGTCGGGTATAGCCTGGAATGAAGGCGCAAAAAGCGGTAATCCTAAGAAGGCGTATATTTATTTGGCGGCAAATTTCTCCATGTCTCCGGCCGGGTCGCAGTATCAGACTTCAACTTTTACAATTGAAGTTTACAAAGGTATTTCTCCTTTTCCCATATATATTTATAAAGACGCCTCTTTGGCGGATTATCCGAATGAATCGGGCGCGACACTTGCCAATCATTTTAACCCTTCGGGCTGGATGAATTATGTTGGCCAATTTAGTATTGACCCAAAATCGAAATCTGTTGTTCCTTATTCCCCGCCGCATTGTTTCAAGATAATGTGGAGCGGGGAGGAGGGAAGTGATGGCTATCGATGGGGAGGCGTTAAATGGCTTGAGCCCGCAAGCATATGGCAGACAAATGGCGCAAGCGCTACCCGCAATGGTTATGATTTAAGGGGGGCGTCAAGTTTAAGTTTCTGGGCGCGCACCAACACGGGCAATAAAGGATATAGGATAGGTATTAATATGGGTAATGATTGGGACTCATGCGGTGAAACAAGCACGCATTATGTAACACTTACAACAAGCTGGAAAAAATTTAGCATATCCTTAGCGGGTAAAAACCTGTCTAATGTTACGGGAGGCCTTGGGGTAACCTTTGTCGCGGATTATAACCCCGAATCGTCGGGTTGCGTTATATATCTTGATAATATCATGTTTGAATAGAGCATATACTTGGCAATGGCAGGGATAAAGATAGCAGGACTCACGGAATATGAATAAGAATATATATATAATAATATTAGTTATAACAACGCTTATGGTACCTGTTAAAGCGCGCGCCGGAATTACGGTAACGCCTGACAGGCACATAGTGTCTTTGTATCCGGGCGAATCAAAGGCTGTAATATATAATATACATAATGAAGGGGCCCAGGATCTTAAAATGGTCATAGAGCCCAAAGGCTGGTCTGGGGTAAAAGACCCCTATGCCTGGTTGTCCCTTGAGACGGACGAGATATTTGCTTGTGCCGGTGAATCAACGCCTCTTATTGTTAATGTTAATGCCCCCGAGCAAGAAGCGGGGGAAATGGTTGCCATGCTTTTTCTCTGCTATAAAGACAGCATGGAGTCACAGTTAAACATAAAAAATGGCGTCCCTCTTTATATGATAATAAAGGGAACAGAAGATTACAGTTTAAATATAAAAGGCGTGAAGGCCTTTTTTGCCCGAAAAAATGATTTTCTTGACCTTAATTTTACAATAGAAATGGAAAACACCGGCAATGTGCATATTGTGCCGGATGTTAGCATTGCGATAAGTAACAGTAAAGGCAGGGAACTTAATGCGTTGATATTAAAAAAGCCGCATATTGTCCTGCGCGGCAAGACGCAGCTATACACGCTTTCGTGGCGTGAGCCGGATCTAAGAGACGGCATATATCAGGCTGTTGTGATGTTTGAATTTGAAGATAAGATAAAACAGGTAATGAAAGAGATCCAATTCAATGTGTCTGGGGTTAATGTAAGCATTGTTGAGTAAGGTAAAGGCAGGCGGTTAATATGAAGAATATAGCAAGGCCAAACATCGCGGGCGTATTTCGGGTAAGATGCTTAAGCATTTTGCTTATAGCCGCGTTATGCCTTGCCAATATTCAACCCGCTTTTGCTGGATTTGATTCTATAGCAAGCTCCGGTTTCAGTGCCTCCGTTACAATTGGCGAGGTGAAAAATGCCTATCCGGAAAAACCGGATCTTTACGCCTTGGCATATCCTTATATTAAATACTATTTGGACAGGGCGCTTGACACAACCATCCAGACGGATTATTCATTCAACGGATTTACAAGAAGTTTTCAGCGTTATAACGGCGGCGGGACGGCCAATTGCGAGTCGTTGATTTTCTCCGGAGCGGCAGGTTATGATCAGGCCATACTCGGAAGGATATGCCTGTTTAACGGCATTACCACGATACTTGATACCTATGTGAGTTTTTATAATAATATCTCTGACGCGGCAAACCCGATTTTAAAATGCAGCGATGGATATACGGACGGCGATGGCAATGCCTTATTATATGGCCCATACCGTATAGCGCGTATAACAAACAGGGGGACTTCCTCGGATTGGTGGAGTAACTGGGACTGGTCTGTTGATACCGGTGCCGCCGCTGTTCTGATTATGTATGCCGCGGAGGCCTATGATAAGACCTCCACGCAAGATTACAGAAAATTCGCAGCCTTATTGGGCGGTTATATGCTCAAGCTCCAGGATACGGACGGCGGCCTGCGTTACGGGCCCAGGGGCATGTATCATGATTCAGGGCCGGACTTTTATTGGAATTTGAAATCAACCGAGCATAATGAACGCGCCCTTTACGCCTTTGAGGCGTTGTTTCGCATGACCCAGGATAGCGCTTATCAGCAGGCGGCGGACAGGATAAAAACATGGCTTAAGGGAATGTATGATTTTGATGCCCATCTCTTTCACTCCTCGTCAAGCTATGAAAACAATGTCTGGGTAAGATCGAATTTTAGTTATGTGGCCACCGATGTGACGGCACTGGCGCCTTTGAGCATGATATTTGACGACACATTTTTTGGTGCTACCCAGGGCCAGAGGGATGCCGAGGTAGACGCTATGTTTGCGGCCATAGAGACAAGAACGGCATTTCTTGATATTAATGATAAGCCTGTTTTCTTTAAGTTCTCTGTTTCTCAAACCGGAAGTTATGGCTCGGTTGAGATATCTTCTCAAATGGCATTGGCATATTTGAGGGCCGCGCAGATACATCATGAAAGAGGTTCAAGCGAAATTAAGGCGGCCCAATATCTTGATAAATATAATACCTTAGTAAACAGTTTGGGAGGTTTTTTTAGTGTCCCTGGTGACGACTCCGCTTCAATGATAGCGCCTTACGCGTCCTATCTTGACAAAGCTGTCGCCGGCAACGTCCCGACAGGGACAGGTTTTGACACCTATAATTGCGAGGCGGCCCTTGCCTCCGGTTATTTTGTGTTTGCCAAGGCCGGGTATATACCCTATCTTTATAACGGCGGTAACGGTATTCCCGATGTGGGTGCTGTCGTAATGCCTCCAAGCGGTGATAGCGATTACGACGGTATTCCCGATGACCATGACGCGGATCCATATGACCCGTATGATGCTTATGAAATGGACGATGACGGCTTTACCGGACTTGAGAAATACGCCTTGAGCGCGCGTGGTATCGATATTTTTGACAGCACTATGTATGTGGCATTTTCAGCGTCGCCGTCAGCGGGCCAGATACCGCTTGATGTTACCTTTACCGTTAACGCGGCAGGCAGTGATATCGTTAAATATGAATGGGATTTTGATGGAAACGGAACATATGACAGATGGCAATATGCCTCCGAAGGTAATACTGTTAGATATAAGTATACGGCGGCAGGGGCGCATAATGTCAGGGTGCGCGTGACCAATAAGAGCGGAAAGATAGCTGTCTCAAGCCTGACCGTTAACGCGCTGAAGGCTCCTTCTGCTCCTTCTGCTCAATTATCAGGGGACTTGCTGTCGTATCCTGTCGTAAATGAGTTCGTGATAGCTTCGACCCGCGCATTAAAAGGCGCCGGCACAGCTTCTTCGGGCAAAGAGGTTGTGATGTATCAATGGGACGTTTCCGGAACCGGGGAATATGAATTGTCATCCGCAAAGTCAGCCGATGCCACAAGGAGATTTGATGAGACTATATCGCGTATGTTCACAGGCGCGCTTAAGGTAACCGATTCGCAGGGTTTATCGGATATAGCCTATTTAAGCGTGATGTCTAATGCCACAGGATGGGATAATTCTAATTATAGGCCCGTTGTCTATCTGGATAATAATGTTGTCTATGGGACGGCGTCTTCAAGCGTGGCCTTGGGAGGTTATGGTATCCCCGCGGCCGGCAATAGTTACGGCTATGCTAAAAAACTTGAATGGGATTTTGAGTCGGACGGTATATATGATTGGTCGTCATCCGTAGAAAACAACGCGTGGACGGGTTTTGCCGGTGTGACGCATAAATACGGCGCCCCGGGCGTTTACAGGGCTACTTTAAAGGCCCACACGGAGGCCAATCTTTCTTCTTATAAGACCGGCGTAGTTATTGTAGAAGGCGGTGAACCGGCAATACGCGCCGAGGCCCTGGTGTCCCCTGACGGTGGTTCATTTACGGGCGAGATCGCCAGCGGGGTAATCCCTGTCAAGGCAAGGTTCAGTCATTTGTCAAGTACGGCAGATGCCGTTAAATTTGAATGGGATTTTGACGGAGACAAGAGGATC
>JBAZLY010000043.1:0-5417 GCA_041650035.1 Candidatus Omnitrophota bacterium
AAGCACCTGGTGGGGGCACCAGGCGCGCGAATGGTATTCAAAAGGACTTTCCCTCTGAGGAGAAAAAGGTTTCTACAAACGTTATTCGGGAAAAGCAAATTTTGGCTTTGCAAGATGAAAATGCTACCTTACAAGACAAAATTAAGTGGCTGGAGGATGAGTTAGAGGAAGCCCGTGATGATATTTCCCGATTAGAACATGGGCTACCTGTTGAATGGAGGGAACCATGATCTCCCCGGCCCATAGCCAACAGCTCCAGCTCAAATACGGGCTCCCAGAGTCTCTGGTTAGATCCCTGGAAGAGAGCGGGGAGGTATGCTCCCTCTCTCCCTCTGAGGTTCGCTCCCATTTAGGGAGAGAGGATATAGACTCCTCAGGCTTCATGATTAGATACCCAGGGAACGGATTCTCTACAATCAGGCTGGATAATCCTCCTGTCAATGAAAAAGGCAGGCATCAGAAATATCTCCGAAAGGCTGGGGAACCTAACTCTCTATACATCCCCTCAGGCCTTGACCTGGCTCAGGCCGGGGAGCTTTGGATTACTGAAGGAGAGATAAAAAGTATTTGTGGCCATGCTTACGGGCTCCCTGTAGTTGCCCTTTCAGGAGTCTATAACTGGAGGACCTTAGGAGAAGAGGCTGCTCTTTTGGCCGATAAAGAGAAGCTGAAGGATGAGGAGGCTCTACTCCCAGAGCTGGCCCAGGTGAACTGGGAAGGAAAGAAGATCAATCTCCTTTATGACTCTGATATAACTACGCATCCTGAGGCCAGAGACGCTTTCTCCCGACTTGGAGAACAGTTGTACCGGCTGGGAGCTGAGGATGTGCGGATTCTCTCCCTCCCTCCAGGAGACGGAGGCCAGAAACAGGGCCTGGATGATCTTATCCTGGCCAGAGGCCCAGAGGAAGCCCTCCAGGATCTCCAGAAGATCAGAGATAGAGCAGAGCCTTACCTTCCCTGGAGAGATGGGGGCCTAACTTATGCAGAGAGGAATATCAAATCCTCTTCCCCAGAAGATAAGCTAAAGGCTGCTATTGCTATTCTTGGAGCTAAAGGAAAATTCATAGCTGGAGCCTGGCTCAAAGAGCAGGGTCTCCTCCAGAAGGACATAACTTCCCTCCTCCAGGAAGCGAAGGAGAAGTTAGCCCAGCTTCAAGCAAAGCCCAGGACCTCCTCCAGCTCTCAGGCCGGGGGAGATCTCCCAGAGCTGGGGCCGGAATACGCCCATGTTAAGGCTCTCCTTCAACCTCATGTAGATGAGTATGCTTTAGATGAGTTAGGCCGGATCGGGAAAATAGTTTGGGTTAAAGGATTTGAAGACGGAAAAGAGGTATATCAGTCAATTCTAAAACATATCTGCAATTTTGCCGCCTGGCCGATTAGAGATATACTCAAAGACAACGGGCTTACTACAGAGCGGTTTATAGAATTCCAGGGGATACTCCAGGGAGGGGCTCTCTTCAAGCCTGTTAAAGTCTCTGGTAAAACCTTCCAGGAAATGAAATGGCTAATTGAAGCCTGGGGAGTAGGAGCTGCAATAAAGCCCAAACAGGAGCAGGAGGTGAGGTATGCTCTCCAGCTTATGGCCCATGCGGGGATTCCAGAGAGTACCATCTTTACCCATCTCGGATGGAGAAAGGAAAAAGGCTCATGGATATTCCTTCATGCTGGAGGAGCTGTAGGCTCTGAAGCGGTGGAAGTAGAGATCTCCGACAGGCTCAGGCAGTACTTACTCCCAGGGGAGACAGGAGACATACAGGAAGCTCTAAAGGCCTCTCTCTCCCTTCTGGGGCTGGGGCCTAAGGGGATAATGTATCCTCTGTATGCTCTGGTTTGGCTAACCCCTCTCTGCGAGCCTCTAAGACAGGCCAGGATAGAGCCGGGCCATGTAACTTTTCTCTGGGGAACTACAGGCTCTTTCAAGTCTACCATAATTGCCCTCCTGCTCTCCCACTATGGCAACTTTGAGCCAAAAGGCCTTCCTGCAAATTTCAGAGACACCCCTAAATCTATTGAGGAAATGGCTTTCCAAGCCAAAGATGCCCTTCTGGTAGTTGATGATCTCTACCCAGCCAAAGATCTAAAGGAGCGGTTAAGGCTGGAAGGAGTACTGGAATATCTTACCAGGAACCAGGGCGATAGACAGGGAAGGGGCAAATTAAAATCAACTTCTGAGCTTATGCCAGGACATCCTCCAAGGGGTCTGGCTCTCTGCTCAGGGGAGACAATGAATCTATCAGGCTCCTCCCTGGCCAGAAACTTAGTGCTACATCTTTTGAAGGAGGACATAAACGAGGCGAAGCTTACCCAGGCCCAGGCTCAGGCTCAGAAGGCTCTCCTTCCCCATGCTATGAGGGGATACCTGGAGTATCTAGCTCCCCAGCTTGATGCTCTTATTCCCCAGCTCCCAGACGATTTTGAGCGCTTAAGAAAGAAGGCAAAGAAAGACTCCAAAACAAGAACCAGGCATAGGAGACTTGATGAAACGGTAGCTTTCCTTTATCTAGGGTTTAACACCTTCATCAATTATGCTGTAGCCCAGGAAGCCCTTAACCAGGAGAAGGCGGTTACACTTCTCCAGGAGGCCTGGGAAACGTTCAATCAAGTAGCTGATGAGTTGGCCCAGGTAGCGGAAAGGGAAGAGCCAACTAAACGATTCTTTGAGGCTCTCCTGGAGCTGCAAACTCTAGGGAGGATCTACTTTGCTACAATGCTGGATGCAAAACCAGAGCTTGCAGAGAGTACCTTAGTAACTCAAAAGATAGGCTGGGGGCCTGATGAGAAGGGAGTCTACTACCTCCTTTATGGCCCAGCCTGGGAGCAGGTGGTAAAGTATCTGAGAACCCAGGAGGAGGGGCTCTCCCTCTCCAAGAACTCCCTTCTAGATTCAATGGAGCAGAAAGGCCTCCTGGATAGAAGCCAGGGGGACCGGCGGGTTATCCAGAAAAAAATAGCAGGAACTAAGGTTAGGGTCCTTCCCATTCTTGAAAAGGCCTTCAACCAAGAGGAGGGAGAAAATGAAGATTAGACTTTCAAGGGGGAAGTGGAGGGTACCAAGGGTACCTTTAATGGTAGAGGGTACCTCTAAAATCAATATCAATAAATCAATAGTACCCTCAGTACCCTCAGTACCCTCTATTATCTCGCGCGCATGTGAGAGAGCAAAAAACATTGGTATACATGTAATATCTCCCTCAGGATCAGCTACCCTATGTAAAAATGAGGGTACCGAGGGTACCAAAGCCTTACAGCTAGCGGTTTTCCGGTACCCTCCACCTGGCAAAGGTACCCTCAGGTACCCTCTACCTTTCATCCTGGAGGCTTCTTCATGAGCGAGGGCTTCTCTCCAGAGCTGGGCCTTACCCAGGAGGAGCTTTTGGAGCGGCTCCTTTCTCACGGTCTAGCCAGAAAGGTAAAGAAAAGAATAGGAGGCCAGATTTACGAAGTGCTGGCCATAGACGGGAAAGTTTTGGAGGGGCTCAGGAAATGACTACCTTAATCCTCTGGGCTCCTGATCGATCAGCTCTAAAAAAAGAGCCTGATCCTGTCGTACGTACGACTCCAAAAAAGAGATCTTCTCAGGCTACCCTCTCCCAGGATCAGGGGGAGGTTTTGTCTAATTTTGTCTATTCTGTCCAACCCCAGGCCGATCCTGTCAATTTGTCAATTTCATGTCACATGTCAAACCTTAACAATAACTTAACAACTTTGGATCTGATAGAGATTTCCTCTCCCCAGGCCTGGGCTCAGGCTCTCCAGGAGATAGAAGCGGCGGGGATCTGTGGCTTAGACCTAGAGACAACGGGCCTAGATCCTCTTTCCTCCAGGGCCAGACTTTGCCAGCTCTCCCTCCCTTCAGGGCGGGTTTATGTGGCTGACCTCTGGGAGCTGGGGCGGGAAGGAGCTTCTCCTCTCCAAGACCTGGCCAACCTTACAGAAAATCCCAGCATAAAGATAGTAGGCCATAATCTAAAGTTCGATCTCTCCTTTATCCAGGCCTCCCAGAGCCGAAGGCTGCATATTTCAAACATTTTTGATACCATGCTGGCCTCTCAGGTGTGCTGGGCTGGCCTGTATAAACTGGAGGCAGCTCCTAAATCCCTAAAATTCCCTTGGAAGAAAGTACTCCCTGAGCAGAACCTCAGAGCCCTTGCAGAGAGACATTTAGGAGTACTCCTCTCCAAAGAACTCCAGGCCAGCAACTGGGGAGCAGAGACTCTTTCCCCAGAGCAGAAGGCTTACGCGGCCAGGGATGTTAAGGTCCTTCTCCCTCTCCATGACATCCTCCAGGAACTTCTCCAAAAGAATAACCTGGAGCATATAGCAGAGCTGGAGTTTAGGGCTCTTCCCTCTGTTATCGAGCTGGAGCTTACAGGCCTTCCCTTAGATACCCAGGCCTGTAGATCCTTGATGGAGCAGAAGAAAGCCCAGGCCCAGGGGCTTCTCCAGAGCCTCCAGGCCGAAGCTCAGGAGGCAGGCTTTGAGCCCAGGCCAAAGAAGGGAAAGAAACCCTCTCACCACCTAAATCCAGCCAGCTCTCAGGATGTCCTAGCCTTTCTTCAGACCCAGGGGCATAAGATCAGTTCTACCAAGGAGGAAGATCTCAAAGCCCTCTCTCAGGCTGGCTGCTCCTGGGCTGGAGATCTCCTCCAATATCGTAGGCTGGCCAGACAGGAGAAGTTTATGGAGGACTGGCTGCTAAAGCTCTCTCCCATTGATGGGAGGCTTCATCCTGGATACTTCCAGCTAGCAACCAGAGCAGGGAGATTTAGCTCCAGGGAGCCTAACGCCCAGCAAATACCAAAGCGGGGAGAGGATGCTCTGGCTATGAGGAGGCTCTTCAAAGCTCCTCCAGGGAAGAAACTGGTTAAGGCTGACTTCTCAGGTATCGAGCTTAGGATAATGGCCTGTCTCTCCCAGGATAAGACCATGATAGAGGCCTTCCAGAGCGGCCAGGATCTCCATAAACTGACAGCTTCCAAACTGGCTGGAGTCCCATTAGATCAAGTCACCAAAGCCCAGAGACAGAGCGCAAAGAGCGCGAACTTTGGCCTAATCTATGGAGTCTCTGCTACCAGGTTTAGAGAGAACGCAAAGAACGAATACGGCATAGAGATGAGTCTGGAGGAGGCTGAAAAGATAAGAAACACTTTCTTTGCTACTTACCCAGGAGTGGCGGCTTTCCATCAATTACAGAAGAATTCAAAGAACCTTCCTAAGACTCATTTCTTCCATTTTAAGGAGACAGGGTTTAAGGCCTCTTCTCTGGTTTGTACTCGGACCATAACAGGCAGAAGAAGAGCCTGGTTTTGGAAGGATGGCCGAAGCCTGGCCAGGGATACGGAGCTGTTTAATTCTCCCTCTCAGGGAACCGGCGCCGATCTGCTAAAAGCGGTTATGGCTGAAGTCTATTC
>JBAZLY010000044.1:0-5177 GCA_041650035.1 Candidatus Omnitrophota bacterium
GCATGATAGGCAAAGACCTCATATCGCTGACCAGGTTATTATAACCAAAACTGGTTCCTCTTTCAGTCAACAGTATATCGCCTCCGCCGCCGCTCTTAATCTTAACCAGCACATTTTTCATATCCCAAGGCGCCATGAACTGCCCCTTCTTGACATTGACAGGTTTTCCTGTTTTTGCCGCCGCAAGCAACAGATCCGTCTGTCTGCAAAGAAAGGCGGGTATCTGTATTATATCCAGCACATGGGCCGCTTCCTCTATCTCCTGCCTGCAATGGACATCACTGACAACAGAAAGCCCCAAACGCTCCTTGACCCTTTTTAATATATTAAGGCCTTTCATAAGCCCCGGCCCGCGAAAAGACTCACATGACGACCTGTTCGCCTTATCATAACTACTCTTGAATATAAAAGGCATATTAAGGCTGTCGGCTATCTTCAAAAGCCTTTCAGCGTGATAAAGCGCCTGCCTCTCGTCCTCGATCACGCAAGGGCCGGCAAACAATACAAGCCCCCTGCCGCGGCCTATCTCGATATCGCCTACTTTTACAATATGATTTTTCACGACAGAGATTATCCCTCGGATTTGTCAAGCATCATTTTCGCCCGCTCAAGATCTTCCGGGGTATCAACACCGATAGTGTCATAACTGGTCTCAATCATCATTATCTTATAACCGTTTTCGAGTGCCCTTAATTGTTCAAGCCTTTCGTATTGTTCAAGAAAAGACTGCGGCAGATTGGCAAAGGTAAATAAAAAATCCTTTGTATAGGCGTATAAACCAATGTGTTTATAAAACCTCTCCTCTTTTAAAATGCTGTCATCTGCCGCAAGCGTATTATGCTTCTTCCTGTCCCTTATAAAAGGGACAGAGCTCCTTGAGAAGTATAAGGCAAAATTATTTTTATCGACCACGACCTTCACCACATTCGGATTCTCAAAATCCGAAAAATGCAATATCTTCTTCATGAGACTGGACATAACCGTATCCTTGTCAGCGCGCATGGCATCAACCAGGTTATCTATCATGGAGTGATGCAAAAGAGGTTCATCCGCCTGTATATTGACAACTATATCAACATCAAGCGGATTGACTATCTCCCTAAGCCTATCCGTGCCCGAGGGATGAGATTTGGAGGTGAAGACCGCCTTGCCCCCGAAGGCCTCGACCACCTTTATTATCCTGTCATCATCAGCGGCTATTATAAGATCGTCGAGGGAATGGGCCTTTTTTGCCCTTTCCCAGACATGCTGTATCATGGTCTTGCCGCCTATATTGGCGATAACTTTTCCCTCAAACCTGCTTGCCCCATATCTTGCGGGTATTATACCTACGCTCGTCATGTTCAGCTCCTCAATAAAACCGGGTTGTTAAAAATACCGCCCGGGTTGTCATCTTCTGCCATTATCCGGCCTGATCTTACGTAGATACGATCTTAGTTCGCGCGTATTACATATGCCTATGCCAAGCTTGCCGACAACAACCCCGGCAGCGGCATTAGCTATATAAGAGGCCTCTTCCATGCTCGCTCCTGCGGATAAGGCGAGGGTAAAGACGCTTATAACAGTGTCTCCGGCACCCGAGACATCATAGACCTCCCGGGCGACGGTAGGAATGCATACGCAAGGCTTGTTCTTACGGAATAATGCCATGCCGCCTTCGCCAAGCGTGATCAACACCGATTCGGATCTTAGCATTTTCAACAAACTGTTACCGGCCTTCTGTAATGAGCGGCCGTCCTTTATTTTAATACCTGTAGCGTTTTCCGCCTCGCTGCGATTAGGCGTAATAGAGGTGACACCGGTATACAAATTAAAATGCTCTTCCTTGGGGTCAACCGTAATGATCTTTTTACGGCCCCGGGCCAGTCGGAGGAGCTCTTTTATCAGATAGGGGTTTATAATACCCTTTCCGTAATCTTCAATAATAATTGCGTCCACGCTGTCTATCTTGGATCTCGCGTATGACATTATCGCGCTTGTAATACCCCTATCCACCGCACCATCCGACTCTTTATCGATACGCACAACCTGCTGATGATGCGCTATGATCCTTGTCTTGTGAATAGTCGGTCTATTCTTATCAAGCACTACGCCATCCGCCTTGATACCGTTTTTGGCAAGCTCTGAAACAAGTATCCTGCCCGGTTCGTCATCTCCTATTACCCCGCAGATATACACATCGGCACCCAGGCCGCGTATATTGTTGGCGACATTGGAAGCGCCCCCGGGCATAAAAGACTCTGATTTAGCCCAGACCACAGGCACAGGCGCTTCAGGAGATATGCGTGATACAGTACCCCATATAAACCTGTCCAACATGATATCGCCGATAACGAGGACAGACGATGCAGGCATATGCGATATGACTTTATAGAATCTTGCAAACTTTTTGCTGTACATAGTATCCTGCCGGGACGCGTCTTTACAATCCGTCAAATGTAATAATTATAACAAGTATATATAAATGTGTCAATGGGTTTAATAGGGTTGATATCGGCAAATTAGAACAGACCCATAGAAACAATGGCCCTATAAACATCGTCTACGCTGACAGACATCAAGCAGGCAAAATTTTTCTTGCAGTCGTGCGCAAGGCATGCCTGCCCGCAACCTAAATCCTTATGTATAACCACATCCCTCGCCCCCAACGGCCCCCATCTTAAGGGACCCAGGCCGGGCTGCGCCCTGCCGAATATATCAACTACCGGTGTGCCTGCCGCAACCGCTATGTGGACAGGGCCGCTATCGTTTGATATGAACAGAGCCGACCTTCTTATGACAGCTCCGAGACAACCCAAATCAAGGGTGCCCGTAAACATCGCGGGATCATTATGCATAGACCTCTGGACTGACAGGGCGCATGATATATCCGTCTTGGCCTTACCGCTTACAATAACTACCTTTACGCCATGATTCCGGATAAGGGTATCTGCCAATCCTGCGAACCTCTCCGACGGCCATATCTTGGAAGGGCAACTTGCGCCGGGGTGCATAACAACAAATCTATCTCCATCCTTTATGCCTTCCGCTGCTAAAATGGAACGGGCGCGGTCTTTCGAAAAACTGTCTATATTAAAGAAAAGCTCCTTTTCGCCCTGCCCTATCCCAATCAGCTTAAGCATATCAATGGCATAATCCCTCTCATGTTTTATACCGAGACGTTTGGTATTTTTTACCGCATCAGTAAGCAAGAAACCAAGCTTGTTATCATAACCTATCCTGCGCGGTATGCCCGCCAAAAATACCGCTATATGCATCCTGTTAGCCGGGTGGAATATCACGGCCGCGTCAAACCCCATACGCCTGATACCCATGGCAAACTTGAAATTCGCAAACCATGATCTGTGCCTTGAGAGCTTATCATACACAATGACCTCGTTAATATACGGGTTACCTTTCACGACAGCTTCTGTATACGGACGGACGATCATGGCAATATGCGCGTCAGGATACGCCCCGCGCACAGCCTTGATAGCCGGCGTCGTAAGCACGAGGTCACCAAGCCTGTCCGTGCGAACAAGCAATATTCTCTTAAGTTTCGTGTCTTTTTTCAGCATATATTAGGCTGTCTGGTTATACCGTGCGGAGCTTATCAGGCGTATTCAGCAAGGCCCCTGCCGCCTCAAGCGCATCATCAACGGATATAGCATTCATACACATAAGCCCGGGGCACAATTTATAACATGGTACCGCGCAGTCATACCATTTACGCAGGACCCTGTATCTGCCTCTGCCATACGGACCAGTAATATCAGGGCATGTCGGCCCGAACAATGCAAGTACCGGCGCCTTTTGGCTTATGGCTATATGCATGGGCCCTGTGTCATTGGAGACGACCAGGCTTGACATACGCATAATGCAGGCAAGCTGTTTAAGGGATGTCTTACCGCACATATTTATCATAAAACCTTTATCCGGGCCTATTATGCCGGCAGCTAAAGGTATGTCTTTTTCGGCGCCGGTGATCAGTATCTTAAGCCCGTATATTTCGTGGAGCCTGTGGCATAACGCGCAATATCTATGCGCCGGCCATCGCTTTTGGTCCCAATTGCCGCCCGGATTAATCACAAAATAATCCTCACCGCTATCCAGTCCGGCGGCTAACATAACACTGACAGCATCCTTTAAGACGGCATCGGGTATGTGGAATTCATAATCCTTATCATCGCAGTCGATGCCCGAGTTTTTTAATATTTTCAAATAATATTCAACCCTGTGAAGGGGCATTTCGTCTTCCGCGAGAGGGTCGGTAAGCAACCACGACCGTTTCCTTGTATAATAACCTAAACGCCGCGGTATACCCGCCAAACAGGCAAAGAACAGTTTACTCATTGACCTGTGAAAAGATATAACAGTGTCAAATTTCATATTCCTTAATTCACGTATTAATAACGCCTTTTTGATCAATTTCGCGTAGATCGGTCTCTCGTCAAACAATATCAACCTGTCCACGCACGGATTGCCTTCAAGCATCTGGGCGCACCTAGGGTGGGCCATGACCGCTATAAACGCGTCCGGGCGCGAGCTTCTTAAGGCGCGGATAGACGGAGTGGTAAAAAGTATGTCACCAAGCCAATTAGGCTCTATAATAAGTATTCTTTTCATGTTCATAAAGATATCAACGCCCCATGACCTTGTTGTAAACCTCTATGACCTTATCTCTCATAATGTCCAGGGTAAAATTCTTAAGCACCGCCTGATGCGAGGCAATACCCATCCTGCGGGCCATGTCCGGATCGGAAATAATCTGCGCGATGCCTTCCGCAAGCGCGCGCTCATTCATGGCAGGTACCAACAGGCCGTTTACCTTATGCCTTATTAAAGTATATATACCGCCCACATTTGAAGCAACAACAGGCAGGCGCATAGCCATTGCCTCCAATATGGAAAGCCCTAACCCCTCCTGCAAAGAAGGGTGGCAAAATACCTCTATCGCGGAAAGGGGCATGGCTGTATCTTTACATGAAGGGAAAAAAAATGTCTTTGATGATACGCCTAAATCCTCGGCCAAGGACATAAGGCTGTCCTTGTACCTGCGGTCACCATCACCGATTATCAGCAACTGGGCATCCGGTATCATTTGAGAAAGCTTAGCGAAAGCACCTATAAGGTATTTATGCCCTTTCACCTTTGACAGGCGGGAGATAATACCGACAACAGGGCCCGGAGACAGGCGG
>JBAZLY010000045.1:0-5003 GCA_041650035.1 Candidatus Omnitrophota bacterium
CTTGGTGAGCTCTTTGCCGTCATAATAAAGCCTTATGGATTTGCTTTCCAGGTCAACAAAGAGTTTCAGCTTATCCTTTGATATGCTGCGGCTTAGATATTCCTCATGCTGCTTAAGGGCGAGTTTGCTATCGCGTCTTTCTCTAAGTGTATTAAGATATTGTAAAAATTCATCTTTTTCAGGCAAAAAAATCAATTTTGCTGATAGCGTGTTGAGGCCGGCCGCAGATATCTGAAGGACACGCGACTCCTGTTGATAACCTGTGTTAAAAAATTTAACCTGTTGCTGCCGGGCAGATACCTGTTCCAGGACAATACCCGGTAATTCAATATCCGCCGGAGCTCCGGAGATACCGGCCGCCATATCCTGCGTATTATTCACATTTAGATCATGCCAGCCAGACTTATAAACAAAGTCCGGGAAATCCCCCAATACGTCAAGCGAATGCCATCTGTTATATCGCGGAATGAACATAAGGTCAGCCCTTAGCCCTTTCAGGTCTCGCGCTTGAGCCTTGATTAACCAATTAAGGCATTGGCCGTCCAACTCAATTACCCATTCCTGTAAAACCGTCCCATCAGGCAGACTGCCCCGGGCAATAACCCTCTCCGTCGAAGAGCTGACGACCTCCCACAACAGATTAAACGATAGTATCTCTTTGTCCCGGTCCTGATACCGGCATGACACATAGAGACCCGGGGCCTTTGATACGGCATACCCGTTATAGCGCAAATACAGGCTGCCATTATTAAATATCGCCCTAACCCTGTCTGTTTTCACTGCCGCTATACCCGACTTATCGCCAACCGTTTCCAGGTAATATGATATTATCCTGCCAGGGCCGCCTTCTTGGACTATAGAGCCGTTCTCCATCAGAATGAGGCGCGTGCATAATTTATCTATCATGCTCATATCATGGCTTACGAGGACGATAGTCATGCCTTTTTGCTTTAATTCAAATACCTTTTTAACACATTTTTCCTGGGCTTTCTGATCACCTACGGAAAGTATATCATCTATCAACAGTATCTCCGGTTCGATAAAAATAGCCAGGGTAAATGCCAAACGCATATACATACCTTGAGAATAATACTTTATAGGTGCGTCGATGAATTTCCCCAGCCCGGAAAAATCTATCATCTCATCCATACGTTGCGCTAGTATACCGGGATCCAGTCCATAAATCCGCGCGTTGAGAGCGAGGTTTTGTCTGCCGGTGAATTCAGGATTAAAACCCGCGCCCAGATCCATCAACACAGACACCCTCCCGTCAATATGGACACGGCCTTTATCCGGTATCAATTTGCCTGAAGCCAGTTTCAACATGGTCGTCTTACCCGCGCCGTTATCCCCGATTATACCTAGTACCTCCCCTTTATCGACATCAAGATTAATATCCTTAAGAGCCCATATCTGCTCCCAGGATACCTCATTATTCCGTATAAACTGGATATTGTATTTTTCCCAGACCCCTTTAAATTCAATAGCTCTCATCTAAACCCTCTTTAAGATCTCTTTCTCTTTACGCAGGAAAAACAGATACCCGGAAAAAAAACAAGATAACGCTGCGATAAAAACAACCCCCAGACAGTTCAATGACGGGGGCCTTGCCTCAAATAATATCTGGTTATACAAAGCGACAAAATACGTCATTGGATTAAACAGGCCTATCCAGCGATAGGGATAGGGGAGCATATCAAGGGCATAAAATACAGGAGTCACCCAAAACCATATAGTCAGGGTTATAAAAAAGAAGTGGTTTGCATCCTTTGAAAACGCGTTCCAGCTCGCGAAGATCATACCAAGTCCGGCGGTAAAGATCAACTGCAGGAAAACGGGAAAAACCAGGAACGGAATAACCGTTAAGACCTTTATTTTTAAGACAACGAATAACGGCAGGAGCGAAACAAGGCCTATTAAAAAGGTGCAAAAGGCTGACAGAACGGCTGACAGCGGTATAAATTCCGGCAGTAACACGCCTTGTCTCATTATCGAGGCATGGCTACCAAACGAGTTTACAGACGTCAATACGGAATTGGAAAAGAACATCCATGGTATTATGCCGGAAAGCACAAAAAAGGTGTAATTCGGGGTATCTATCTTATATGCCTTTGTAAAGATTAGATTAATGCTCGCTGCCAGAAGCAGAGGGGTAATCACGGCCCACCATATATTAAGCCTTGAACCTGAATACTGCAATTTAAGATCCCCGGCTGCAAGGCTTAAAAGCGTCGCTCTAAAGGCATATGCCTTCTTAATCCTTTTGATCAACATATATCTAACCCCTTAAGTATCTGTTATAAGCCGCCAATAAAGAAGACGCGGTAAAATCCCAGTTATATTTTTCAAGCGCCCTTGCCCTTGCCTTAGACGACAAGGCCCGCCTCAATTCATTATCAGCGGTCAGTTTCAATATACCCTCCGCCAATGCGGAATAATCACCCGGACGAACTAATAATCCGGCGTCATTTATCATACTGCCCACCTCGCCTACGTCGCTGGCGACTACGGCCTTGCCGCAGGCCAGGTACTCCGCTATCTTTAAAGGGCTCTTGCACTGTGTTATATCATTATCCTCAAAACAGGCGACACAAACATCGGCCGAATTAATATAAAAAGGCACAAGCTCGTGCGGCACAGGGCCCGTGAATATCATGCGAGCCCCCAGGCCCTCTCTTGCTGCCATCTCTTTTAACTCGCCCGCCCTATAGCCGTCACCTACGATCATAAACGTCACATCATTTGTCTTTCTGCGTATAAACCCGGCAGCCTTAATAAAAAGCTCGGCATATTGGCCTCCGTGAAGCTGGCCGATATACAAAACAAGATGATGATCAATATTATATCGCGTCTTGATGCCCTGCGATGATTCCGGGCAAGGCCTGAATCGGCTGATATCAGCCCCAACAGGGGCGGGGAATATATCGTCCTCCATAACCCCAAACCTTAAGCAGAGCCCTCTTAATCGTTTGCTTGATACCGATACAGTATCCGCGGCAAGCGGGATCAGCCTTTCAAGGATATGGATAAATCCTCCTAAGACGCGGTTCTTCGGGTTTGAATAATAGAAGATCTTGGTCTCCCAGTCATCCCAATCATAATGCGAAGGCTTATTTTTAAACCAGGCCCCTATTAAAGCGGGCAGCGACGCGTAATAATAACATTTCTGAAAATGCACCACATCCGCCCAGCCGGCAAGCCTTGTCACCTTGACAATGTTTTCCAGAAACACACGGCTGCCAAGGCGCCTGCTTAAGGATATAACCTCATAACCGTTTTCCTCAAAACGTCTGCCCGCATTATTATTGTCAAGGGGGAAATAGATAAGTTTAACGGCATGGCCTTTCTTCGCGAACTGATACGCCAAGTTTTTTATACGCGTAGTCCACGGCTCGGAAGCGGAATAGATATCATGCGGGCCAATCATCAGTATTTTCATCCTGCTATCCTCCGGGAAAATATAAACTGCGCCTCATCTTTTTTAAAAGAAACAATGCCGCGTCCGCAACAAGGCTGATAATAAGGATAAACAATATAACAAAGGATTTTTTAATTTTTTTCATTATGCCTACCGATTCCATACCGGAACAAACCCGCCACAAACCTATAAAGACTTCTATTAATTAATGTATTATCACACACGCGCTTACACCCTACGCCCGCCTTGTCTGCATTGCCTATGCAAGCAAAGTATCCTGCATCTTTCGGGATCTTTAAAGACTCCATCCTGAACCTCTGTTGTAAGGCATTATTCCACACGGAGTAAATACTCTCGTTGTATGCATTGCCTATCGGCATACGATGGGATTTTAGGCAAGAATTATAATCCCCGTTCGCCTTAACCCTTAGGAACATCCAGCCCGCCACACAGCGCGCATCGGCAATAGGGCTGTCATATTCTCCTGCGGGGGCCGTTCGGCTTAACACCCTCGCGGCAAAGATGTCCCCGTTTATTATACGGACTGCGGTATTTTTTTCTCGGCACAGGCGCGAAAAATCCTCATAGAGAACAACTAACTGGTCTTTATTGAGAAGCAAGCTGTCCGTAACCCCCGGAATAGTATCAGGCAAGCCAAACTCTATACCGTCACTTTTTGAAGAAACGGCCAATTGCCTCAAGGCACGGATACAACGATAATTCAGACTTGTAATAAGACAGAACAATACCGCCCGCGGGCCAAGGCCTTTAACGCTGTTGAACGCCGTCAGATTATCCACTACCTTTTGAAAATCCGCATCGCGTCTGCCGTGGAGCCGGGCGTATAATTGACCTTCCGCGGCCCAGATACTCGTGGTAATAGATGCCAATTTTTTAAAAGACGCTATCCTGTTCATATCGCCGATGCCGCACTCGTTGAGGCTTGTGTTTATCCGAAAACGCATGCCTGTCTTTTCGATCAATTCCAGGACATCCCATATCCGCGGGTATAAAAAGGGTTCGCCTCCCCCGGATATTATTATTTCCCTTGTACCATATGAAGCGGCATCATTGATGATATCCTCTATAACCGGGAAATCCAAGTCATCAAAGGCGCCGGCGGACTGTTCTGCGCACATGGGAGAATGCAGCCAACAGGCCAGGCAATGACTGCGACATCTGTCCGTCAGGTCGATCTGCACGACATCGGGGCCTTTAAAAGCCACGGCGCCGTTTATAATACCCCTGATATTGAGAAGCCGCCTCTTGTTTTCCTTCAACAAAAACCTATCGGATAAAAGACTCATATAAAACCGCTTCGTTAATCCCGGACGGGTTATTTCTCGCCCGCGAATTTCAGCAATGCCTCGCCGGCTTTGAGCAAGACAGGACTTGTCTTAAACTTTTCCAGAAACCTGTGCATGGGTATGTTCTGCCATAAATTATCGCAATTATAACAACCTGTCCTGGCGTCAGCCTCATTTCCCATTTTGGAGAAATAAGGATGCCCTTTTGAAAGGTTCAGGCCGTTGCGCCTGAATTCGTTATAATCTGCCGAAAACCATATATTCCTGAAACTGTTCTT
>JBAZLY010000046.1:0-4065 GCA_041650035.1 Candidatus Omnitrophota bacterium
GATGGCGGTGAGTAATATGAAGGTTGATGAGGCCAATGGTTATAATACTGATTATACCGGATACGCGGGAGGTCTTGGACTGCAGAGCCAGGGGCCGATTAACACGACCGGAGGCAAAGGGGACAGGTATGAGATAAAGGCGATGTTTGCCGGCATGAATGAGAGGTTTTCCCCCGGGCTTTCAAATTACAGGCTTACAAGGAAGGAATTTGAATTTGCCAAGCATATATATTTTGACGATATAAATCCGGAGAACGAGGCGTCAATGTTCGGAGACGGGATTGACGTCGGACGCAACGCTTTTAATATTAACGCCAAGGCGGAATTTCCCGACATACCTTTTGACACGAGGTTTGATTTCAGGACCGTTTACAATGATTCGAATGACCATGTAGAGGATGTATACAGGCTTGAGGGAACTTATAAGCCGGCGGACAAGCTGACGATAAAAGGCCTTGGGTTTTATAAGCATCTGCCAAAGACAAAAGAAGGCGTTGACCCTCTTATAAACGCGAAGAGCTCCTATAGCGCCTTTACCGATTATTTCTCTTATGAAGATGTGTGGCTTAAGAATGAAGCCGTTGAAGGCGGTAAAGACCCTTCTATAGGTGCTTTTTCCGCGGGCCTTCAGTATGACCTGACCGATTATTTTACGGCTGAAGGTATATTTGAGACAACCAATGACCCCAAGGATTATCCGAGAGGTTTATTGAACACCGAATGGGTGGACGAGTATTACAAAGACGGTATTTTATGGGATCAGATCGTACCTGCCCTCTACGGTCAGGGGCCTTTCGGCCTGCCGCCTTACAAGTATTACAATATTTATAAGGCCCGTTTTATCTATTATCCCTTTGCCCCGTTAAAGGTCACGCTTAAGTACACATACAATGAGAACAAATATGCCATGGCTATTGATGATAACCCCACTGCCCAGGGTATTGAATTTGAATTAAAACCCTGCCCGAGGACAACCCTGGGATTCCTTTATCAATACACAAGGCAGAGGGATCTGTATAAGCAGGTAGTTACGAATGAAGGTTATAATTTTGACGGTCATCATAATATCTTCGCGGCCTTTGATTATCAGATAAATCAGGACCAGCATTTGAGGGTAATGTATGGCGCTTATGTAGGTTATGATTATGCCTATCCCGAAGAGCATGATGACATAAACGCCCTGGATACAAGGCACATAGTCAGATTTTCCTACACAGGAAAATTCGGACCTTCAGATAATCGTGGGGATTCGGCGCTTACTGATCCAAGGCCCAATGCTTTTGGCCCGCTCAATCCGGCCATACCTGGCGCGGTTTTTATCGCCAAGGTTTCCGGCGGTTGGGCCGATTATGAACAGGACTCTGACAGTGTTCCGGTTAAGTCAAATTGGGATAATTATCTTTTGAGGCTTGACCTGGGTCTTGACGCTTATGACAGGGAATACTGGGAAGGCGGCATAAGGTTAGGCCTATTTACCACGCTTGAGGATGAGGAAAAATGGGAATATGAAGGTTTGGGCACTTATCAGACCGATGATATGAGTTTGAGGGGCGCGGATCTCAATGCCAATATCGGATGGGCGATAGCAAATTCTTCAAAATATGTGTCGGTTACCCCGATGCTTCATGCCGGATACAGAAGGGTGGAATTCTCCCGCGGTCAGATATCGGCTCTAAATAATGTGCCCCAGCTTGGAGAGGTCAGTGAAAATTTTAATATTACCTATGCCGGTATAGGTGCCAGGATAGACGCGGGGCCTGTTAATAGTTTTAATTTTTATACGAGCGGTTATTGGGCGCCCTTTGTCTATGCCCCGATAAACAACAGCCGTATTGGCAGGCTTACCTGTGACAGGGGGGACATATGGCACACGGAGGGCGGTGTTGATTATGCTATATCCGACAGATTTGATCTAAACCTTGGCGGTTTTTATGATATGCAGCATCTAAGGAAGACGCAGAGAATAGACGACGGCATTATAAGCCATGAAATGCCCGATAATAAACTTGAGACATTTGGCATAACCTTAGGCGGACAGTATAGATTTTAATCTATTTGATCCGGCAAGGCTAAAGACTTGATAAGCTGTTGTAATGGGGATATACCTATTTAAAGATGTTTAAAATATCATATTAAGTTAAAAATATGTATCTCTAACCGGAGTTTTATGGCCAAACGACTTCTAATTCTATTATTGAGTTTATGTATAACGCGCGGTGGCGTAGCAATTGCCCAGCCCATCGGTAATATTAATGAGATGGTGTCCGAAAATTACGGTGTTATACGTGAAAGTTTTTTTGCCGAAAAAGGCAATGGCGTTATCGTGCATATACAGGATTTGCATTGTAACTATGACGCGCAGATGTCCATATATAATATAATAAACGAACTTCTTGACAAATACCATGTAGGCCTTGTTGCTATAGAGGGTTCTGTTGGCAGGCTCGAGACATCGCCTTATGCCAAGCGTCTTAACGATGATATAAAAGAGCTCAATATCAAGTATATGTTGAAGGCGGGGCGTATTGACGGGGCCGGATATGCCCACATGATGCGGCATGGCGATTTTGTGTTTTTGGGGGTAGACGACGAAAGTCTTCATAAGAATAATGTCGCCGCTTATGTGAAATCGCTGGAGGCCGAAGCGGACAATATCAGATTTTATGATAACATAAAAAGCATATTAGACTCCATAAAGGTTAAGGCGTATGCGGGTGTCCTTAAGGAATTTGATGAAAAGGTAACCGCGTATAAAAATGAGATACTTGATTTTTCGCAATACGCGTTGTATCTCAACGGGCTTTTTCTCGAAAAAGGGTATGACCCGAAGGATTACCCTGTTTTTATGAAACTTGTCTCGGTTGTTGAAAAAGAGGGGGAAATAGACTTTTTAAAGGTGGATGACGAGCGCGCGGAATATATTGAAAGGTTAAGCAAGACGCTTGAACCCACGGTCCTGTCAGGGTTTCTTGAGAACAGTCTCCATTTTAAGACAGGCGCTTTAAGCCCAAGGGCTTTTTACAACTATCTGGCCTCGGCAACAGGTGATCAGAAATCGATTGACCTTAAGAAGGATTATCCGCAACTTAGTCTTTATATTGAATATATAAATATGTATTCGGATATAGATAATGCGGCTCTTTTTAAGGAGATTGAGGCGATTGAAGGCGTTGTTAAGGAGTCTCTTTTTACCGACAATTTTCAGCGGGGGATAGATAGGATGTGCCGTATTATGCGCGTTTTAAGAGACCTATTTAGCCTTAAGGTAACGGCAAAAGACCTTAAGTATTACAGGGCTAACAGGAAAGAGTTCGCCCCAGGATATATAGTAAATTTTATCAGCGATATGGCAAAGAGATATAACCTGTCATATAATCTTGATCCGGCCTTCAGGAACATTGCCGCAAGGCTTCCCGACATGGAGAGGTTTTATAATATCGCCGAGGAAAGGGACGCCGTACTTGTTAAAAATACGATGGATGCGATGAGGGACAACAATGCTGATATCGCTGTTCTTGTTTCGGGGGGGTTCCATACTGACGGCATTACCACACTTTTAAAAGAACGAGGTGTATCCTATATAGTCGTAACTCCGAAGATAGAGTCGCTTGATCCCAGCGCCCTATATAGGTCGATCTTATTGGGCGCAAAAAGTGGGCTTGAGAAATTTGTGGACCAGGCGGAAGAATACGCGCGATATTACAGAGGGAATACTTAAAAAAAGGAGCTTGTCATGAAAAGATCAAAATTAGCGTTTTACCTGAAGTCTTTTTTGATTGTGTCGATGGCTGCCTGTGCCGGATTTATCGTGTATAACAATACCGTTAAGGACGCTGCCGGGTCTGGCGCGGATAAAAACCTTGCCCCGATGAAAACACAATATCAGCAGGGTAAATATTTGGATGAGACCCAAAATTTCCAGCGTTCATTGGGCACAATACATGAGGTGATGAGCTTTTTAGATGATATCAGCGGATCGCAAGAGATGCCTCAAGGCGCCGTGCCCATGGAGGGCATAGGTGGTAACGGTCTGTATCTTGTTACAATTCCTGTTGCCAGCGATAA
>JBAZLY010000047.1:0-3991 GCA_041650035.1 Candidatus Omnitrophota bacterium
TATTCATTGCCTCCAATGACTGTTTATATACGCCGCCTTTAAATGTGTATAACCCCCCTAATGTAAGCCTGTCTGTAACAGGCGAACGCAGTTCAAAAGCCGCGGGTATACTTGAGGCCTGCTCATAGGTATCCCAAAGGCTTCTAGGCGTCGCCGCAACCATCTTGACAGACGTACCGCTTGGAAATTCCGCATTAAAGGAAGCGCCGCGCAGGAATGTAAGCCTTGTATCCTCACTATCCCTTGCCATAAACGACAGGTTCCTGACCCACTGCCCTTTTTTAAGAGGATTTTCCGATCTGCTAAAGACCCTGCTCTCATCATACCGGTCAAGCCAGGCGCTTTCCTCCCACCATATTTTATTGTTTGACAGGCGCATAGGGTCATCGGATGTAAGCGCCTCTTCCTGTCCAGCCATGGCAAATACCTTCATCTTATACGGGTCATCGTTATACTCAACCCATAGTTTCCTTATAGGTACATACATTCTGTCTATTTCTTCTTCCGGCACGTTAAATGTGTTGCTACCCCAATCCGTTAAACCCGCATAACTGGCTGACGAGGTCTTATCATCCTTAACCTTATTTTCATTTATCCTAACAATATCCCCTCTATCGGTCCTATAGGTCTCGTTTATCGTTGACCTCGTGTTTGACCAGTATTTGTATTCCAACTCCATGCCGTCGCCGCCTGAACCTGTCACATACACTTTCTTTTTACCTACAAAGGTCCAGGGGTCTATTACCATCTGGCCAAAACCACTGATATTATCGGTTATACGCGCATCTAAATCGACTTTTAACCTGGAATAAATGGCCTTGTCATAGCTGTTATGTCTGTCCTCGCCGTATAAAAACCTCCAGCTTGTATTACCTGGCATATTGTGATAATCCGCATTGGCGTCTTTCCATAAAAATCCGCCGCTGTCAGCGCCAAAAGCTATACGGTATTCCCCGCGCATAACCGAAGGCGCTATATAGCTGTTTATATTACCGGTTCCTTCCTGTATCTTATAATTGAACCCGTCGGAAAATTCCTGGAACACCGGCAATCTGCATTCAAAGGGCTCATTGAAATACAAGGAAGGCGCTTCATCCTCTTCTCGGGACGCGGGTAATAAGGCTGACGGGTATTTCAAAACCGGCCCATGGGATTCAATATCAGGTTCAAATGAGGATCTGTTATCAGGGGCCTGATATGATAATCCAGATGGATAGTTTTCGCGCGGGTATTTCCTGCCGGTGTCATCTACCTCTATATCGCGTTCCCTTTTTTCCAATGCTGATGGAACCGGCGTGATACGATAACCGGGCTTAGGCAGGCGGCGCACGGCGGGGGTCGTGTATGCGGGCTGAAGAGATCCAGCCCCATCCGATAGCTCGTCACGGACAATCCGACTTGACCGGGTTACGTCTTGAGGCCTTGACGAGGCCCCGTAAACTAAAGGCTCTTCTGCTTTTGGGCTTAAAGCGCCTGCAGACCTTTGCCCGCGAAGGCCGATTTCTGCTTCGATATCCTCCGGTTCAGACCCTTGACGGGATATTATCACACGTTTGGCAGGTTGGGCATGCTCATCGGACGTTTCAGATGCCTGGTTTACCGCGAACTGGATAACCCTCTCTCTGCCTGCTGACCCGCTAATTGTTTTTTTGCCGCTTAAAGACTCTCTTGCCATTACGATCTTTGAACGCGCCTGCTGGGAATTAGGCTGTATGATCAACGCCCTTTCAAATGACTCAATAGCGGACTCATACTGTTCATCCGACAAAAACCTTTCACCGCGATCCATATAATACTTGTAAGCACCCTTATATTGGCAGGGTGTAAATTGGGTTTTTTCCTTAATATCAGAGGCATATGTGATAACTGCGGATAACAGGATTACTGACATTACAAACATTAAAGTTAATATTTTTTGCGTCATTTATTGCCTCTTTCGGTATATACGGGCGAATAAAAAAAAGGGAATATACCCGTTCCCTTTAGGTTAAGCATACTATCCCCGCCGAGTATATGTCATTTTCAGGATAGCACAGGACAGGTTGACCGTTCAACACAAATCTCACAAAAAAGAGACTTTTATTTTTCAATCTTGTAGTTAAGAACCATAGGGCTCGCGTTTCTAATGATCTTAACCTCCAGCTCATTCTTGTCTTTTAACCTGCGATAAGCGTTTATCACCTGATACGGGCTGTTTAAAGGAAGTCCGTTTACAGACTTTATTATATCACCCTGTTTTATTCCGATCTCCTGCAATATACCTTTTTCATTTAATCTCGCTACTGCCATACCAGACCCTTCCCCGCCTTCCGAATATGGGCCCACCTTTAAGTCTTTCATGATATCTTTCACCCTTAATATCGCCCCTACCACAGTGGCCCTATCAGTAATAATGGTATTACCTTCAGTTTTAATATTATACCATTTGCCTTCATTGGCTGGAAAAATAACCGGCTGCAGAACGCCTCCATCTGGGAAGGCAAGCGCATACTCTCTGCCCGCGAAGGACAACACAATCTCCCCTCTTAGTATCTTGGTAATCTTAAGGCCTTCAACGGCATCGCCTAATTCATACATCACAACCTGACCGCTGCGGGTATCCTCTATTATGGCCAAAGGATTAAGGCTGTCGGTAAAAAGCGTGCCCCGAAGTTGAAACCTTTCCGATAATGCCTCGGGTAATAATCCTCGAGCATTATTCTGTCTCCCGGCATAGGCAAAAGGCGCTGTCATAACCAATAAGACCGTTATCACAACCGTGATCTTGTCCCTCATGTCAACCACACCCTTTCCCGCGCCGAGGATCCCCCCCCTATCGGCCCGACTGATACCGGGCGTTCTTTGCCCTGGCAAACAGGACAAAAGGCCTTAAGATAAATCTTACAAGCCTTCTTAAGACAGGTTTATCACATATAAACCTGGCGGCGGGCGGGCTAAACCTGTAGTAGGTTTCAACAAATGCTGCACCTAACCTTGACGTTAGGAGATAATTATCTCTGAATTCCCTTAAGGTTAGCACATCTGCCGACATAGGGGTGCCGTATGCCGCTGTCGCGATAAAACAATAGCTGGCAACCGAGTTCGAACCGTGCGATGAACCGCCTCCGGCAGAAACGGCCGCGGCGCCTCCTGCCAAAACACCCCAGCCGAAAATAGTTAGATGGTTCACCTGCGCGGAAATGAGATTTTCATTAGGATATACCACTGAATTATACAGCATCTCCCATTCGCCGGTATTTTCATTATACCACTTCAAGACAAGCGTATTTTCATCGATATTGGTCCCGTCAATAATACCATCATCATCGTCATCAGGATAAGGTATTGTGATAGTTATATCCTTCAGGAACTGACTCAATCCTGTCATAGTAACATCTATAGTGTTGCCGGCGCCCGGGATCGTGATTTGTCGAGAAGTAAGAGTCGTAACGCTGCTGCCGGGGACAGACCCATAAGGCATATCTATGCGTGTTCCGTCTAAAAGCACCATACTGCTTGACTGCCACGGGTCTATAACCTGGCTTTTTACATAGGTACCGTCATTATTTTCATAGACATCGGGCGCGGCGGCGCTGTTATCTATCGTAAGAGCCATGGGCTTGAAATCTGACGAGGAAACACCGTTTACTATGGCTCTGACATAATAGGTGCCATTCCCGCGCGCCGTAGTATCCCATGAAACCGCGTATGATATAACCGGATGGCCGGGGCTGATATCAAACCATGTAATACCTCCGTTAGAACTATACTGGAAGATAACACTGTTGATTCCCGAGTCATCAGGAAAGACATCGACAGAAAGAGTTACGGAATTTCCGGCGATAACCTGGCCTTCCTTGGGGGCCTTTATAGCGCTGCTATAAGAGGCGGGATAGGCGCAGAATACCGGGATATAATCGGTATCAATATTCCCGCTGGAATCAGTCACGCGAAGCATCGCTACAAAATAACCGGGCACGACATAATTATATATAGGCGTCTCCGCGGGGTC
>JBAZLY010000048.1:0-3633 GCA_041650035.1 Candidatus Omnitrophota bacterium
AAAACCTTGTTCTTCAGTTAAAATCAGATTGCCGGACTGGTCATATATCCTTGTAAGCCCTTTTATGGGCCTTATATTTACGCCTGTGTCAACATATTGAAGCTCGGATATCCAGCTGATCCTGTCCTTGAACCCGCTATATGTGCCGGCACCTGATTCAATGATCTTATTTACACCCTGCTCACCTTCAGGGGATAGCAAGATCTCTGTAGCGGCATCCCAGCGCGGATTACCCTTAAGATCGCGGCACTGATAGGAAACCTTAAATACCTCTATCCCGGGCCCGTCTGCTGACGCGGGGCGGCAGAGGATAAGAAAAAAAATCATAACAGCAAGGCGGCGGGACAGATTGTTTTTCATATGAGCTCCGTTAGAAAATAACGCGACAGAACGGTTTTCGCGCAGGGCGCAACATGACCTGCAAGATCTTATATGCGCCACTCGCTTTTTTTTATTGTATTATAGAGGGTTATCCAAGTCAAGGAAAAGGGGCTTAAAAAAACAATAAGCATGCCGGGGCCGCGTTCTGGCGGAGATTTTCATTCATACCGCAGGGCCTCGATGGGGTTAAGCCTTGAGGCCTTTTTCGCCGGCCATAGGCCGAAAAATATACCCACCACTATTGAAAAACCGGCGGCAAGAATTATATTAATAAAACTGACGCGCGTGGCCCATCCGGCAAATACCGATAGTAAGAAGGCTGATAATACGCCCAGGATAATGCCTAAAGAACCTCCGCTTAATGTCATCACAACCGATTCTATCAAAAACTGCGTCATGATATCCTTGGCGCGCGCGCCAATTGCCTTTCGGAGACCTATCTCCCTGGTGCGCTCTGTCACGGACACAAGCATAATATTCATTATGCCGATACCGCCTACCAGAAGGGATATAGCCGCTATACAGCCCAATAAAAGGCTCATGGTCCTGGTAGTGCTGGCCAACATCTCCTGCATCTCGCTCATGTTACGTATGTGAAAAAAATCAGCGGGGTTTTTATATATGCGGTGCCTTTTTATGATAAGCTTTTCTATCTTGCCCTGGCCCTCCTCTATCGAGGCGGCATCCACCATCTCAACATATATGCCGTCGAGATAATCCTTGCCAAGCACCCTCTTCATAGCAGTCGTTACGGGTATATAAACAATGTCATCCTGATCCCTCCAGCCGGCACTGCCTTTTTGGGGGGCAAGGCCTATGACCTTGAAATTGATCCTGTTGATCTTAATCGTTTCGCCGACAGGGTTACCGGAGGTAAAAAGTTTTTCCGCTGCCGTAAGTCCTAATATGGCGACCTTCTGCCGCCCGTTAATCTCATCCCGCGTAAACCACCTGCCGACATCGGGCATGGTAGCCCTCATAGAGGCATAATCATAGTCAACGCCTTCGATCCGCGTGCTCCAATTTTCATTTTTATGCACCAATTGCCCGTTGCCGCTTACATAACCGCTGACCTTGTCAACCATAGGCTTCAAGTTCGCAATGGCATCAGCGTCCGCCGGCAAAAAACGGGTCACAGTGCCTGTCCCCCCTGCCACGCCCCTGACCCTTCCGGAACCACCTTGCACGGACAGCAGATTCGAACCTAATGATTTTATCCTATTCTCCATCGATAGCTGGGCGCCCTGACCCAGCGCCAGCATAGCTATAACCGCGGCAACACCAAACAATATCCCAAGCATCGAGAGCAAAGACCTAACCTTATTAGCCGATATAGCCCTAAACGACTGCCTGATATGTTCTTTCAGTTCAATCTCTCCAAGATAATTGCACATCTCCGATATTATATTTTTTATAGATACGCCGCCTTTGTCGGCAGTCAGCAGCTGGGGCCCTTTTCGTTTATCGGAGATTATCTTGCCGTCTCTCATAACGATTATCCTCTTAGCGTAAGCGGCAACCTCATGTTCATGGGTAACCATAATTATGGTCTTACCCTGCTCGTTGAGGGATAGAAGTATCTTCATTACCTCTTCTTCGCTCTTCGTGTCAAGGTTACCAGTGGGTTCATCGGCGAGTATTATCATCGGGTCATTTACCAGGGCCCTGGCTATCGCTACCCTCTGCTGCTCGCCTCCGGAGAGTTGATTCGGAAGATGCCTATACCGCTTGGACAGGCCCACCATATCAAGCCTTTTGCCGGCGGCCTCTATCAGGCCTTTCTTACCCGAATAGATAAGCGGCAACTCCACATTCTCTATAGCGGTAGTATTCCTAAGCAAATGGAATTGCTGGAACACAAAACCTATAAGATTATTCCTCAAATGCGCCAATTTATCATCGGACAATTGAGAAGCCTCCGCTCCAAAGATTGCATAAGAACCCTTATCCGGCCGGTCTAAAAAACCAAGCATATGCATAAGTGTTGATTTGCCTGAACCCGAAGCGCCCATTATCGCCACAAATTCACCTTGGGCTATGGACAGAGAAACGCCATCCAATGCCCTGACAGCGGCACCTCCCACGCCATATGACTTATAAAGGCTGTTTATTTTTATCATTTTTTCTTTGACGGCATGAACGGGCTGTTTCCCGAAGATTTTCTTTGCAGCGTATATGAGTTGCTTTGTAAGACAACATTATCCAACTCGCTAAGCCCCGACAGCACCTCTGCCGTCTTGTCATTATACAGGCCTATTAGCACGTCCTTTTCACTGGGCTTACCTGTAGCGGCATCCCGGATCACAACATACTGCCTGCCATTGTCGTAATGGACTGCGTTATACGGTATTGTCATGACAGCCTGCCTTGACTCTTCAACTACCTCGGCAGTGACACTCATACCGGATTTTAAAAACTCGGGTATATTATCAGGCACAATATCCACGTCATATATCGTAACATTATTAACAATCTCCGATTCATACGCGATATGGCTGACAATGCCGTTTAGTTTAGTATCCGGGTAAGCATCAAGGGTTATAGCGGCCTTCTGCCCGGACTTGACCTTGGCGATATCGGTCTCATCAAATTGCGCGCTGATGATCAACCTGTCTGATAATACCAGCATCGGGTCGGATGTCACAACAGTCTGCCCCGGCTCGACAGAACGCACGATGACTTCTCCGTCAATAGGAGAGATAACAGGCGTCCTCTTATAGACATCCTGCCAGTATTTCAGCACCTCGTCTCCCTGCGACCTCGCGGCATCAATAAGCGCGGCCCGCTCGGTTGAACTCATCCATGCCAATACCTGACCAGTCTTTACCATGTCGCCTTCCCTTACCAATATCTCGTCCATCCTGCCGCCTATAGACGGTTTTATCTCAAGGCGGTTCTGGGGCTCTACTACACCTGTCGTGGCAACAATCCGCGCTATATCGCCTATCAAAGGCATCACAATTACCGGCTGTGCAGTCTTAACCCTTTGGCCGGCCAATGACCTTACCCACGGCATGAGGGCGGCAATTATTACTGTCAAAACAACCGCGAAAATTATTTTATTTTTCATCATATTCGAGCGTGCCTCCTATGGCTTGTATCCAATACGCCTCGGCGATAAGCATATCCGCGCGGGTATCCAAATAGGCCTTTTGAGCCTTTACAAGATTGTCCTCTATAATAATCCAATCATTAAAAGATGCCAAACCGGTAGAATACTGCGACCTGGTTATCTTGGCGCGCTCCTCGGCC
>JBAZLY010000049.1:0-3514 GCA_041650035.1 Candidatus Omnitrophota bacterium
TTGATTGTACCGACGACAATGCTGCTGCTGAAGGTGCAGTATATGTGAACAATTCAACAGGAAAAATTCAAGCAAGTTCAAGTGGTGCTACTGCAGTTACTGGTGCCAAATTCAAAGGTGTTGTTGACAGCAACGGCTTTGTCGAAATTGAGTACAATCTGTAAGATTGTTTTTTAATTATTAAACGATGATAAATGGAAGCAAAAAATATAACATTTGAAAAATAGGAGGTATTTTTAACTATGTTGACTTATGATAAGTATACGATTGACAGTACAGGTGCCTTTTTGATAGGTGAGCTTGAGAGACTTGACCAGACCTTGCATGAACCACTTTACAATGTAACGTGGGGAAGAGATATCGACCTTCGTGAAGATGTGTCAATTGCTGATGAGGTATCAAGTTTCACAAACAGTTCTTTCGGAACTCCTGGCACACCGAACCCTAAAGGCAAAAATTGGATTGGTAAAAATTCCAATGCCATCGCCGGACCAGAACTGGATATCGGAAAGACCAGTTCTCCTTTGTATCTCTGGGGAATTGAGATTTCCTACACCATTCCGGAACTTCTTTCTGCACAGCAAATGGGTCGTCCTGTGGATGCTCAGAAGTATCAAGCGATGCAGATTAAGTATCAGATGGACATCGATGAAATGGTTTACATCGGTGACACTGATCTCGGTAAATATGGTCTGTTAAATTCAGATCAGGTGACTTCAGCCAGCGTTGCCACTGGTGATTCTGGAACAACGGAATGGACAACGAAGACAGCAGATGAAATTCTGGAAGATGTGAACAGTCTTCTTCAGAGTTGTTGGGAAGCTGCTGCATATGCAGTATGCCCCAGCAAGCTTTTGCTTCCTCCCGCCCAGTTCGCGTATATCACTTCCCAGAAAGTGTCCAATGCTGGAAACATCAGCATTCTTCAGTTCTTGGAAGACAACAGTATTTCATTGAAGATCAATGGAAAGAAACTCGACATTCAACCTTGCAAGTGGTTGACTGGCTGTGGAACACCTGCTGGATCTCCTGAAGTTGCCACAGACAGAATGGTCTGCTACTCTCAGGACAAGAATCGGGTACGTTATCCGTTGGTTCCTTTACAGAGGACTCCGTTGGAATACAGAAGCATTTACCATCTGACAACCTACTTTGGTCGTCTTGGTGTGATGGAAATTGTTTACCCGGAAACTCTTTATTACGCTGATGGTATTTAGTCAGTAGTAATAATACGGTAATTTCATTAACATTAACTAAAAAAGGAGAGGTGTTATGAAGATTGAATTGAAACGACCCATACAGTTACCAGCCCCGGATAAGAGGATTCTTAGACCTGGAATCCACACTGTCCCGGATTCATTGGCAGCTCATTGGTTCATTCAAGGTTTAATTAATAATGGTAGTATCGTTGTAAAAAGTGATACTGATAAACAACAGGTCTTAAAGAAGAGTGATTCTTCAAATGTGAAACCTTCTGCTAAACCTTTGGTGTTGGAAGTAGATGCAACACCAACACCAAAGGTGAAGAAGGGAGTCAAGATCCCTTCCCAATTACCTTCTGAAAAAAAGAAAGAGATAGAAGAAGATATTAAAGTGGAAGAAGTTATTGATGAAAATAAAATTGAAGAAGAGGAAGAGGTAATTAAAAAACCAAGAAAAAATAAGGAAAAAAAGAAAGTAAAATCATTAATGTAGCAGTAATTAAAATTAAAATAGGTATTTAATTAATGGATGTTTATTGCTTTGTTTCATCTTCAGGTTCATCAGGAACCAGTGGGAGTTCAGGTTCATCTGGCACTTCTGGTTCTTCTGGTGAAACTATATATAACACATCTGGTTCTTCTGGAACAAGTTCTACTTCCGGAACTTCAGGATGGTCAGGAACGTCTGGAACAAATGGGACTTCAGGTTCTTCGGGTAGTTCTGGGGAGTCTGGGACTTCAGGCACAAGTGGATCATCAGGTAGTTCAGGCTCATCTGGTTCTTCTGGATCATCAGGAACATCTGGAGAAAGTGGAACGTCTGGTAGTTCTGGCACAAGTGGATCATCCGGCACTAACGGAAGCTCCGGTACGTCTGGTACCTCTGGTAGTTCAGGAACATCAGGAGGATCTAGTGGTACTTCTGGTTCTTCCGGTTCTTCTGGAAGTTCAGGCACTAGTGGTACATCAGGAGGTAGCTCGGGAACATCTGGCAGTTCTGGATCATCAGGAACTAGTGGCACGTCAGGTGGCTCTTCAGGAACCAGTGGGAGCTCAGGTTCATCTGGTTCTAGTGGCACGAGTGGTTCATCAGGTTCATCAGGGACTTCAGGTGGAAGTTCTGGAACCAGTGGTTCTTCTGGCAGTTCTGGTTCATCAGGAACATCTGGTAGTTCAGGAACATCAGGAGGTTCATCAGGAACTTCAGGTACGTCAGGGAGTTCTGGATCATCTGGCACATCAGGAGGATCAAGTGGAACTTCTGGTACTTCAGGCACGTCTGGAACATCAGGAGGTTCATCTGGAACTTCAGGTACGTCAGGAAGTTCTGGATCATCTGGTACTTCAGGGACATCGGGAACAAGCAATACTTCTGCAACAGCATCAACAAGTGGAACATCAGGTTCTAGTTCTACTTCTGGTTCTAGTGGTTCAAGTTCAACAAGTGGAAGTTCAGGGAGTAGTGGAACGTCTTCTACTTCTGGAACATCTGGAACTGGAGTAACTTCTGGAACGTCTGGTAGTAGTGGGCAAGATGGTACATCTGGGACATCTTGTGCTGGAACGTCTGGAACAGATGGCACTGATGGTTCATCTGGAACGTCTGGAACAGATGGAACCAGTGGAAGTTCTGGAACATCAGGTTCATCAGGCACTAAGGGTACTTCCGGAACATCTGGAACTTCTGGAGATGATGGCACTTCTGGAACATCTGGTATAAGTGGTAGTTCAGGAACTTCAGGCACAAGTGGAACATCTGGTACAAGTGGATCATCAGGCACTAACGGAAGCTCTGGTACGTCTGGTAGTTCAGGTACCAGTGGAACTTCTGGAGGGTCATCAGGTACAAGTGGTTCTTCCGGAACAACAGGTACTAGTGGAAGTAGTGGAAGTTCTGGTACAAGTGGAAGTTCTGGTACGTCTGGTGGTAGCAGCGGAACTTCAGGCACAAGTGGGAGTTCTGGTTCTACGGGTACAGGAGGAAGCTCTGGTACGTCTGGTAGTTCAGGAACAAATGGATCCTCTGGGACTTCAGGAACTTCTGGGGGCAGCTCTGGAACTTCAGGTACGTCAGGAAGTTCTGGCACCACAGGAACTCATGGCTCATCTGGGACATCTGGAACAAGTGGAGGATCAAGTGGAACATCTGGTTCTAGTGGCACTTCGGGAACTAGCGGAGGATCATCAGGAACTTCGGGCACAAGTGGTTCATCGGGAACGTCAGGTTCATCTGGAACGAGTGGAACAAGTGGAACAAGTAATACTTCTGCTACTGCTTCAACTTCTGGAACGAGTGGAACAAGTGGGGACTC
>JBAZLY010000050.1:0-3470 GCA_041650035.1 Candidatus Omnitrophota bacterium
AATTAATCCTGAGGATACGACAGCCGAGAGTATCCGAAGGATCTAAGACTATGCACATAAGTTACGCGCCCACAGGAAAAGCGTAACTTATAAGTGCGAATTAATTTAAAATTTTATAATAACCCGGGGGCAATCCATAGGCGCGCGGGATATCGGGCAGGCCGCGCTGTGATACTTCGGGCATGCGAAAGGACTACAGGTATCTCCCAAGCTCAAGATAACCGACATAATCTTTGACAGCCGTATCTATATCAGTAAACCGGTAATCGCATCCGGCGGCCCTTAATTTAGTAAGATCGGCCTGGGTAAAATACTGGTATTGTTGTTTTATGTTTTGCGGCATATCGATATACTCTATGTCAGGCCCTATCTCCAAGGCCTTAAATAACGCGCGTCCAAGCTCATTCCAGGTATGTGCATGGCCCGTACCCACATTATATATCCCTCTCCTATCGGGATTCATAAGGAAAAACCACATTACCTCAACAGCATCTTTTATGTATATAAAATCCCGCATCTGACCGCCCGCGTTATATTCAGGCTTATATGACTTAAAAAGCTTCAGCCTGCCTGTTTCCTTTATCTGATAATAACCCTTATTTACCATGCTCCTCATATCCTGCTTATGATATTCATTAGGCCCGTAGACATTAAAAAACTTAAAGCCGACAACCTTATTGGTGATATTATTATCCAGTACCCATAAGTCAAATTTGTGTTTTGACCATCCATATTCGTTTAGCGGCTTAAGCTTAGGGGTAAACAAGTCATCATCGCTATAGCCCGCCCCGCCCGAGCCGTAAGTCGCGGCACTGCTGGCATAGAAAAAGGGCTTATTATTCTTGATTGACCACAAGGCAAGCGCTTTGGTATATTGAAAATTATTGCGGCCAAGATATTCACTGTCTGTCTGCGTTGTATCGGCACAGGCGCCCAAATGCACTATCATGTCTATACTCTTATCCATCCGGCCTGACTCGGCCATACGGAGAAAATCGTCACGTTCGATATATCCGGTAATATCTCTGCCCTTCATATTCGCGCTGTATTCGGCCTTGTCTGTGACGTCAACAACAATAATATCTTTTATACCCTGCGTGTTGAGTTTCCATAAAAAGGCGCTTCCTATAAAACCTGCCCCGCCAGTTACCACAATCTTCATGGTCAATTCTCCGGTTTTATATATTCATCCGCTCTGTAAGAGCTTCTCACATAAGGGGCGCTTGCCGTATATTTGAAACCAAGTTCTTTCGCCTTATCCTTATAGTATTCAAAGACATCAGGGCTTATGTAATCCTTAACAGGATAATACCGCCTGCCCGGCGCGAGATACTGACCTATGCTTAAAAAATCGCAACCCTCCCGCCTTAAGTCACGTAATACCTCAAGCGTCTCCTCTTCATTTTCGCCAAGACCAAGCATTATACCGCTTTTTGTGAAAATGCCGCCGTTTGATAACCCTTTTACGGCCCGTAATACGGTCAGTGACCTCTTATAATCGGCCTGCGGCCTTATCTTTGGATAAAGCCTCGGCACCGTTTCAACATTATGCCCTATAATAACAGGGCGCGCGAAGACAATCTTGCCTATGTCATCAATACTGCCCTTAAAATCCGGGATAAGCACCTCTATGCTCGTATCATTATTCAGCATGCGCACAGAGCGTATTGTCCGCGCGAAATGACCGGCGCCCCCGTCTTCTAAATCATCCCTAGTAACGCTTGTAATTACCACGTGACCTAAACCGAGGCGTTTGACCGCCTCTGCCACATGACCAGGTTCGGCATTATCCAATTCGCCCGGCAGGCGTTTTTCTACATTGCAGAATTTGCAACCCCTTGTGCAATTGCCGCCCAAGATCATAAATGTCGCAATACCCCTCGAAAAACACTCCGATATATTAGGGCAGGCCGCAGCCTCGCACACCGAATGAAGGCTTAAACCCCTTAAAAACGCCTTCATCCGGCTACAGTCCTTTAAATTTATTTTCTTATTGAGCCACGAAGGCCTTGTCCGGGTTGCTGTCAGCATGAAGATTCCATCTGTCCGTCTCGTATTTACGTGTTAAGAGTTGGCCGCGCAGGCCATCCTCTGCGGGGTTAAGCGTATCGCGGATAAGCCGCGCGGAAAAACTCTTCTGAAACGATTCTATGAGATAACCCTTGAGTTCTTCTGACGTAATATCCCTGCCGGCAGCCTGGCTCAAGGAATAAGGACTGCCGCAATCATCCGGCAATCTACCCCTAAGTAACCCCGCAAGCCATCCCGGGCGCGTATAAAGTGGTATTGACCCGTGCTGAAATATCAAGCCACGCCTTCTCCGCTGGGCATTGCCCCCAATCTTTTTACCGCCTATTACGATATCGTATTTTTCCCTGCCCTGAAAACAAACCCAACCCGATCTCGGCGCCTTATTGCTGGAAAGAGAAAACCCGGCGGCAAGCCCCATCGCACGGTATGCCTCGATCAAGAAAACACAAAGATACTTATATATCTCCTTGGCAAAACATGCCTTTTGGATATCCGACTCGGAACAAACAATACTGTATGTGAGCTCCTTGTCATGAAATATAATGCCTCCCCCGGACATCCTCCTTACAAAATCTATATTCCGCCTGCGGCATTCTACAAGGTCAAGCTCCTCTAAAGGGTTTTGGAAAAGGCCTATGGAAAGTGCCGGGGGGTTCCATCCGTATATTCTTAATACCGGAAGCGATACCGCGCTGTCATATGCCTGGAACAGGGCCTCATCCACGGCCATATTTAACCGGCAGTCGCCTTCACCTGTCTCAAGCAATCTCCATCTCTTCATATTTTTCGGCAGATACTACCAATCTTCGGGATATTGTGGCCGGGCCGATTACCCGGCATCGGGCCTCCAGCGCAGATTAAGCTCGCGCGCGGCCCGGGTCTCATCAAGACGCCTTACAGGGGTAGTTGCAGGCATGTCGGCAAATTTACCCGGGTCTGTCCGTGCCAATTCGGCGGCTTCTATCATTGCCTCTATAAATTTATCTAATGTCTCTTTTGATTCCGTTTCGGTCGGCTCGATCATCATAGCCTCTTTAACGATGAGCGGGAAATAAATCGTTGGCGGATGAAACCCTTTATCGATTAAAAATTTGGCTATATCTAATGCCCTGACACCGTTTTCAGACTGCCTACGGGCGGACAAGACACATTCATGCATACAACGCCTGCCATAGGCAATATCATAATGCTGTTTAAGCCTGCACAGACAATAATTGGCATTAAGCACCGCATACTCGCTAACCCTTGTGAGGCCTTCCCTGCCAAGTATTAATATATACGCGTATGCTCTTAATATAACGGAGAAATTTCCATAAAAGGGGGCGATATAACCTATGGATTTGGGATTGTTATACTCAAGATAGAACGCGCCTGCCGGCCTTTTCATAACCCTGGACACAGGCAAAAAATCCACCAGTTCTTTTGCCACGCCAACAGGC
>JBAZLY010000051.1:0-3382 GCA_041650035.1 Candidatus Omnitrophota bacterium
AGGGAACATCCCCAATGCCGGAAATCAACCTTTCTCCTTCCTCAGGAACTATAGAACCTGATTCTTCAGTAATCTGTATCCTGAATTTTATTCCTGGAGATTCCCTTGGCATCTATAACTATGAACTTCAGCTCTCATCCAATGATCCTGTTTCACCTCTTATCACGGTTCCTTTAGAATATGTAGTTACCAGTCCTATTGCCTATATTCCTGATGACAATTTTAGAATGGCAATAAATGAGGCATTAGGCCAACCCTCTGAATATCAACCTACTATTGCTGATCTAAATGGATTAACCGGAACTTTATTTGCTTCTGATCGGAATATAATTAGTATAGAAGGTGCTCAATATCTGATTAATCTGCAACAGTTGCGGCTTTATGATAACCAGATAAGTGGCCTCAGTGCTTTAGCAGAGTTGACGAATCTACAAGTTCTATATCTTGCTACTAACCAGATAAGTGATCTCAGTCCTTTAACTGGTTTGTTTAATCTGCAAAATCTGTGGCTTGATAATAACCAGATAAGTGACCTCAGTCCTTTAGATGTGCTAACTAATCTTCAACATTTGAGTCTTGTTAATAACCAGATAAGTAACATCAGTCCTTTAGCGGATCTGACTAACCTGCGAGTGCTACATCTTGGTCATAACCAGATAAGTGATCTCAGTCCTTTAGCGGGTCTGACTAATCTCCAAAATCTGGATCTTGGTGACAACCAGATAAGTGACCTCAGTCATTTAGCGGGTCTGACTCATCTGTATTATCTGCATCTTTGGTATAACCAGATAAGTGACCTCAGTCCTTTAGTAGATATTACTAATCTGCAAATACTGCATATTAGTTATAACCAGATAAGTGACCTCAGTCCTTTAGCAGATCTGACTAACCTGCGAGTGCTACATCTTAGTTATAACCAGATAAGTGATCTCAGTCCTTTATCGGGGCTAACTAATCTACAAGAACTTAATCTTAGCTATAATCCTATTGCTTACGAATCAATGCTGCTGTCTCATAGCTGGACTTTACCTTGGTCAACCAATGAATATAATCCCCTTTCGCCTTGTTATCCTGATCCCAGTAGAAATGCTACCAATGTTTTGGTGAATTATCCTTTATCTTGGCAGGGAAATTATGATCATAGCCAGGATATTTTCTATGAGGTCTGGTTGGGCATTAGTCCTGATTCCCTTTTCTCTCAGGGCTTGGAAACTCAAATGGTAAATGTTACAGAACATCTTTATTCCTTCACTCCAATGCTGGAACCCTTAACTCAATACTATTGGAGAATAAGAGCTATTGCCCCAACTGACACAATCTGGAGTGGAATGTGGAGTTTCACTACTGGTGAGGAATTCTATCAGCCAATTATTTCTGTTACTCCTACCATTATTTATGATCAATTAACTACTGCAGAAACCAGTCAAACAGAAATAACTATTGTCAATGATGGCACTGCTCCCCTTATTTGGAATAGCAATATTGTTTTAACCCGGGCAGAACAGAAAACAGGAACTAATGCTTATCTTACTAAGGAAAATAACACAGAAAGAGAATTACACGCTAAAATTGAAAACATAGATACCAATAGCATAAGAGATAAAGATATGAATAGAGAGGGAACATCCCCAATGCCGGAAATCAACCTTTCTCCTTCCTCTGGAACTATAGAACCTAATTCTTTGGTAATCTGTATCCTGAATTTTATTCCTGGAGATTCCCTTGGCACCTATAACTATGAACTTCAGCTCTCATCCAATGATCCTGTTTCACCTCTGATCACGGTTCCTTTAGAATATGTAGTTACCAGTCCTATTGCCTATATTCCTGATGTCAATTTTAGAATGGCAATAAATGAGGCATTAGGTCAACCCTCTGAATATCAACCTACTATTGCTGATTTGAATGGATTAACTGGAGCTTTATATGCTTGGTCTTGGAATATAACAAGTATAGAAGGTGCTCAATATCTGACTAATCTGCAAGAGCTGTGGCTTTATGATAACCAGATAAGTGACCTCAGTCCTTTAACAGGTCTGTCTAATCTGAATTATCTATATCTTAATAATAACCAGATAAGTAACATCAGTCCTTTAACGGCTCTTACTAATCTGCAAGATTTGTATCTTCGGTATAACCAGATAAGTGACCTTAGTCCTTTAGAGAGTCTGATAAATCTGCGAGAGCTGGATCTTTATTATAACCAGATAAGTGACATAAGTCCTTTAGCAGGGCTGACTCATCTGAATAATCTGAATCTTTATTATAACCAGATAAGTGACCTCAGTCCTTTAGCGGGGCTGACTAATCTGCATAATCTATATCTTAAAAATAACCAGATTAGTGACCTCAGTCCTTTAGCGGAGCTGACTAATCTGTATCATCTGGAACTTGCTGAAAACCAGATAAGTGACATCAGTCCTTTAGCTGGTCTGACTAATCTGAATTATCTATTTCTTGATTATAACCAGATAAGTGACCTCAGTCCTTTAGCGGGGATGTCTAATCTTCAATATCTGTGGCTTAATTATAACCAGATAAGTGACCTCAGTCCTTTAGCAGGGCTGACTCATATGAATAATCTGGATCTTTATTATAACCAGATAAGTGACCTCAGTCCTTTAGCGGGTTTTACTAATCTGAATTATCTTAATCTTGATGGTAATCCTATTTCTTATGAGTCAATGCTGCTGTCTCAAAGCTGGTCTTTACCTTGGGTAGCCTATGAATATAATTCCCTTTCTCCTTGTTATCCTGATCCCAGTAGAAATGCGACCAATGTTTTGGTAAATTATCCATTATCCTGGCAGGGGAATTATGATCATAGCCAAGATGTTTTCTATGAGGTCTGGTTGGGCATTAGTCCTGATTCCCTTTTCTATCAGGGCTTTGAAACTTATATGACAAATGTTACAGAACATCTTTATTCCTTCACTCTAATGCTGGAACCCTTAACACAATATTATTGGCGGATAAAAGCTGTCTCTTTAATTGGTGGTGAAATCTGGAGTGGAATCTGGAGTTTCACCACCGGTGAGGAATTCTATCAGCCAATTATTTCTGTTACTCCTACCATTATTTATGATCAATTAACTACTGCAGAAACCAGTCAAACAGAAATAACTATTGCTAATTATGGCACTGCTACCCTTATCTGGAATAGCAATATTGTTTTAACCCGGGCAGAACAGAAAACAGGAACAAATGCTTATCTTACTAAGGAAAATAACACAGAAAGAGAATTGAACGCTAAAATTGATAACATAGATGCCAATAGCAAAAGAGATAAAGATATAAATAGAGAGGGAACATCCCCAATGCCGGAAATCAACCTTTCTCCTTCCTCAGGAACTATAGAACCTGATTCTTCAGTAATCTGTAT
>JBAZLY010000052.1:0-3060 GCA_041650035.1 Candidatus Omnitrophota bacterium
AGGAAAATGAACCCTACCTTTGGGAACAAATCGGTTATACAACAGGCGAATTTAACTTTTATGATTCTAACTGGCAAAACCTGCCTACCGGATATTACAAATGGGCTATTATAGCTCACTACGATTATGATAACTACTCCGAACCCGCTTTCTCCAATGTTATCTATAAGGTTGTAAATCTGATACCGGATGATAATTTTAGAATGGCAATAAATGAGGAATTAGGTCAACCTGCTGATTATATACCTACTATAGCTGATCTGAATGGATTAACTCGAACTTTATATGCTAATGAAAGGAATATACTTAGTATAGAAGGTGCTCAATATCTGACTAATCTGCAAAAGCTGGATCTTAGTGATAACCGTATAAGTGACCTCAGTCCTTTAGCGGGGCTAATTAATCTGCATGAGCTTTATCTTGATGTAAACCAGATAAGTGACCTCAGCCCTTTAGAGGGAATGACTAATCTGCAACAACTGAATCTTTATAATAACCAGATTATTGATCTCAGTCCTTTAGCGGGTCTGACTGATCTGCAAAATCTGAATTTTCTTTTAAACAATATAAATGACATCAGTCCTTTAGCAGGGCTGACTAATCTGCAAAATCTGATTCTTAGCTGTAATCAGATAAGTGACCTCAATCCTTTAGCGGGGCTGACTAATCTTCAATATCTATATATTGAAAATAACCAGATAAGTAACCTCAGTTCTTTATCAGGGCTAAATAATTTAAAAGTGTTAGAGCTTAGTGATAACCAGATAAGTGACCTCAGTCCTTTAGCAAGATTAACTAGTCTTCAATATCTCTGGCTTAGTTGGAACCAAATAAGTGATATCAGTCCTTTAGCAGAGACATCTAATCTTCAAGAGCTGAGGATTTATTATAACCAGATAAGTGACCTCAGCCCTTTAGCGGGGCTGACTAATCTGCAACAGCTGGATCTTGGATATAACCAGATAAGTGACCTCAGTCCTTTAGCGGGGCTTACTAATCTGAGAGAGCTGATTCTTTTGGTTAACCAGATAAGTGACCTCAGTCCTTTAGTGGAGCTGACTAATCTGCAAGGACTGGATCTTCGTGATAATCCAATTTCCCTTGAATCAATGCTGCTGTCTCAAAGTTGGTCTTTACTTTGGCATAGTTCAACTTATAATCCTCTTTCTCCTTGTTATCCTGATCCGAATAGAAATGCAGTAAATGTATCTATAAGCTATGATTTATCCTGGCAGGGGAATTATTATTATAGCCAGGATGTTTTCTATGAGGTCTGGTTGGGCATTAGTCCAGATTCACTTATCTATCAGGGTTTTGAAACTCAAATGGTAAATGTTACAGAACATCTTTATTCCTTCACTCCAATGCTGGAACCCTTAACTCAATACTATTGGCGACTAAGAGCTATTGCCCCATCTGATACAATCTGGAGTGGAATGTGGAGTTTCACCACCGGTGAGAGCTACTATCAGCCAATTATTTCTGTTACTCCTACCAGTATTTATGATGAATTAACTACTGCAGAAACCAGACAAAGAGAAATAACTATTGCCAATAATGGCACTGCTTCCCTTATCTGGAATAGCAATGTTGTTTTATCCCGGGCAGAACAGAAAACGGGAACTAATGCTTATCTTACTAAGGAAAATAACACAGCAAGGGAACTACACCCTAAAATTGAAAACACAGCTGATAATAACAAAAGATACAAAGATATGGATAGAGATGGAATATCCATAATGCCGGAAATCAACCTTTCTCCTTCCTTCGGAACTATAGAACCCAATTCTTCGGTAATCTGTATCCTGAATTTTATTCCAGGAGATACACTTGGCACCTATAACTATGAACTGCAGCTCTCCTCCAATGATCCTGTTTCTCCTCTTGTCACTGTTCCTGCTGAATATGTAGTTACCAGTCCTATTGCCTATATTCCTGATAACAATTTTAGAATGGCAATAAATGAGGCATTAGGTCAACCCTCTGACTATCAACCTACCATTGCTGATCTGAATGGATTAACTGGAGCTCTATATGCTCAGTGGCGATATATAGACAGTATAGAAGGTGCTCAATATCTTACTAATTTGGATTCTTTGTATTTGTTTAATAACCAAATAAGTGATCTCAGTCCTTTATCGGTGCTGACAAATCTGCAAGGGCTGTATCTTGACAGTAACCAGATATATGACCTCAGTCCTTTAGTTGATCTGACTAATCTTCAATGGCTAGATATTGGTTATAACTATATAAGTAACCTTAGTCCTTTAGAGGGGCTGACTACTCTGATAATGCTGGATCTTAATGGTAACCAGATAAGTGAACTCATTCCTATAGCGGAACTGGTTAATCTACAAGGGTTATATCTTAATCATAACCAGATAAGTGACCTCAGTCCTATAGCGGAGCTGACTAATCTGAAAGAGCTTGATCTTGGCTATAACCAGATAAGTGACCTTAGTCCTTTAACGGGGCTGATTTATCTGCAAGTTTTGCAGCTTGATAATAACCAGATAAGTGATCTCAGTCCTTTAGCAGGCCTGGCTAATCTGCAAAATCTTTATCTTAATAATAACCAGATAAGTGATCTTAATCCTTTAGTGGAGCTGACTAATCTGCAAGATCTGTATCTTCAACAGAACCATATAAGTGACATCAGTCCTTTAGATGGTCTGACTAATCTGCAATTGCTATATCTTGATGGTAATCCTATTTCTTATGAGTCAATGCTGCTGTCTCAAAGTTGGTCTTTACCTTGGTCAACAACAAGTTATAATTCCCTTTCTCCTTGTTATCCTGTTCCAAATAGAAATGCAGTAAATGTATCTACAGGCAGTGATTTATCCTGGCAGGGGAATTATAATGATAGCCAGGATGTTTTCTATGAGGTCTGGTTGGGTATTAGTCCTGATTCAGTTATCTATCAGGGCTTTGTAACTCAAATGGTAAATGTTACAGAACATCTTTATTCCTTCGTTCCAATGCTGGAACCTTTAACACAATACTATTGGCGGATAAAAGCTGTCTCTTCAACCGAAGAAATCTGGAGTGGAATGTGGA
>JBAZLY010000053.1:0-2989 GCA_041650035.1 Candidatus Omnitrophota bacterium
TCAAAGATCTTAATGGTAAACGCGTGGCGACCGAGCTTGTGGGCGTTACCAAGGCTTTTTTAAAGAAAAAGAAGATTAAAGCGGATGTGGAGTTTAGCTGGGGTGCTACCGAGGTAAAGGTTGCCGCCGGCCTCGTTGACGCTATTGTGGAGATCACGGAAACAGGCTCAAGTCTTAGGGCCAATAAACTGCGCATTGTGGATACAGTTTGTTATTCCACTACCCAATTGATAGCGAATAAAAAGACCTGGCAAAACGAATGGAAAAAGACAAAGATAGAATCGCTTGCCATGTTATTGAGAGGCGCTATACTTGCCGAGAGCAAGGTTGGGCTGAAGATGAATGTAAAGCAAAAAGACCTGTGCCGGATCCTGGCAATACTTCCTTCGATGAAAAGGCCCACTATATCCTGCCTTACGGACAAGAACTGGTTTGATATAGACACCATTATTGACGAAGAGGAAGTAAAAAGGCTGATACCCGCGCTTATAAGGGCAGGGGCACAGGGGATAATAGAATACCCGCTTAATAAGGCGATTTATTAGACAAGAAAGTCCTTAAACCCGCGAAAAAGGAGATGTGCCATGCCATGCGGAAAGAAGAAAAAACGCAAAAAGATGTCAAAACACAAGAGGAAGAAACGTCTGCGTAAGATGCGCCACAAAAAGAAACAGTAGTATGATATAAACAAATATCGAATTAAGGTGTTTGCCCTAAGGCTCGTTTTATATCTGTCCGTTCTGACGGCGGCGTTTTTTGCCTTTATCTGCTGCGGACGTCTACGATTGCCGAAAACATATATGCGGCACGGTCAGAGCGAAGGCGTCGGATCTCGTTTCCGCTTTTTTGGGCAGTATCTTTTGCTTAAAAAAACCGGGTTTGAGTTTTGAGGATACGCCGCTTATGAGGCAGAATGCCCGGGCATTCGCGCACTGCCTGATGGGTGTTATCTTTGAGAATCGGCAGGAATACCAAAGCGCGCTTGATGAGTTTAAACTTGCTCTGCAGGAAGCTCCGGATAGTGAGTATCTTAATTTCAAAATAGCTTCTTCTTATCTGGACCTAGCACAGTATGACAGCGCGCGGCGGGAGATTGATAATATATTACGGCTTAATCCCGATAGCCTCAACGCGCGTTTTCTGCTCGCGGCATTATATTTTGAAAAAGACCAAATGGGGTCTGCTTCCGGAGAATATGAGCCGATAATACGGCAGGACCCCGGGAATATCCTGGCATCGGCCTCGCTTGCCGATATTTATATAATGGAAAAGAGGCATCAGGACGCGCTCGAGGTATATAAAAGGCTTGTTCAGGCGGATGAATTTTCCCCATATCTGTATTTTAATATCGGGCTTTTGTATTTCAAACTGGGCGACTCATGTTCCGCCCGGGAGAGTTTCCGCAAGGCCATCGACCTGCGGTCTGATTATACAGCACCGATAGCCGCGTTAGCGGTAATGGCAGAACTTGAAAAAGATTATGTCCGGGCTGCCGATTATTTTAAACAGGCAATCATCGCCCAACCGGATGATTGTCGTATTCAGGCAAACCTGGCAATGGTGTTTGTCTTGGCGGGGTCTTTCGAAGACGCCATACAAGAATATGAAAAGATGTTGCTCGATTATCCTGATTATGCCCCGGCCCGCGCAGGCATAGCAGAGGTTTATATACAGACAAAGAAATATGACGAGGCATTAAAATATTTAGAGCCCCTTGCCGTTGATCGATAGCATGGCTATTACGGCTTATATTTGATGGGTATAGTAAGTTTTTTTTAAGACGGACATCAAGAGGCTATAACGTTTTTTGAAAGGTCATTGGCCGCCAACCCTGATTACGAGAAGCCGTATTTTTACTTAGGCGCGGTATTTGAAAAAAAGGTTTTTTTGAGCAGGCAGAGGAACTGGAAAAGGCCTTAAAAGATAAAGGAGCAACATAGTGAAAATACCCGATATTGCCGTATTGGAAAAAGAGGCTAAACGGATCAGGCGGGATATCCTGACCATGCTCTCAAAGGCCGGAAGCGGGCATACAGGCAGTTCATTGTCGTGCGTGGAGATATTGTTGTCATTATACAGATATAAACTTAGCTATGACGCGAATAATCCGCAATGGGCGGAAAGGGACAGGTTTGTGCTTTCAAAAGGCCACGGCTGCCCTGCCTTATACGCTGTTTTGTCTGCTTGTGGTTTTTTCCAAAACGATAAACTGATGACACTAAGGCAGCTCGGCTCTTCCCTGCAGGGCCATCCCCAGATAGGCCTGCCCGGACTTGAGGCCTCGACAGGTTCGCTTGGGCAGGGCCTTTCAATAGCCAACGGCATGGCCATGTCCGCGAAGCTTGATAAAAGCCGGATAAGGGTTTACTGCCTTTTAGGCGACGGAGAAACTAACGAGGGCCAGATATGGGAAGCGGCAATGACGGCATCGCATTATAAATTGGATAATCTTTGCGCTGTAGTTGATTATAATAAACTACAGATAGACGGTTTTTTACGCGATATAAAAGACATGCTGTCTCTTGAAGACAAGTGGAGCGCTTTTGGATGGCATGTTATACAGGTAGACGGACATAATTTCAGCCAGATTACACAGGCCCTTGATCAATCGGAGACCGTAACCGGCAAGCCGTCAATGATAATAGCTCATACGATAAAGGGCAAAGGCGTTTCATTTATCGAGAATAGAGCTGAATGGCATGGCATAGCGCCCAAAGCCGAAGAATTGGAAAGGGCCTTAAAGGAATTGGCTTAACCGATAGCAGCTTAACGCGCGCCGCAACAGTGCTAAAAATAAGGAGCTGATGATGTTACTGCATAAACGAATAAAGATTTTTTTCTTAGACCATTGGGTTAAGATCTCTATTATCACCGCGGTTGTCCTGCTGGTCCTGGCGGCCGTATATGGGTTAAGCACGCTGGAATCATTTTACAGGCATATGACATTGGCAACACTGCCCCTGCAGATACTTATAGTGGCGGTTAATGC
>JBAZLY010000054.1:0-2748 GCA_041650035.1 Candidatus Omnitrophota bacterium
GGCCTTGTCGATAGAATCAAATGAACGAACTTCAGCCATACCCTTCTTGCTAAGGCATATCGTAATGGCCGATGTAAGAGTCGTCTTGCCATGGTCTACATGCCCTATGGTACCAATATTGAGATGAGGTTTCGTTCTTAAAAATTTTTCTTTTGCCATTTGACATGTCTCCTTTTTTTAAAAATTTATTATCTTACCCGCTATAAAAGCCGGCACCTCACTATAATAAGCGGGCTCCATTATATATGTTCCCCGGCCTTGAGTCAAGCTTCTTAATGCGGTAGCATATCCAAACGTCTCTGACAGAGGGACAAAGCCCTTAATAGCCTGTATATTTCCCTTGGGTTTTATCGATTCTATCTTGCCTCTTCTTGAATTGAAATCACCTATTACGTCGCCCAAAAAATTTTCAGGCACCGTTATCTCTATCTTCATAATAGGCTCAAGCAGCACGGAACCGCCTTTTCGCAGCGCGTCATTTAAGGCCATGGATGACGCTGTCTTAAACGCCAAGTCCGACGAATCAACATCATGATATGATCCGTCAATTAGTTTAACGTAGATATCCGTAACGGGATATCCGGCAAGGGTGCCGTTTTTTGCGGAGTCCATAACCCCTTCCCTGATTGAAGGGATAAACTCTTTAGGTATCACAGCCCCCTTGATCCTATTCTCAAAAACAACGCCTGAACCTCTCTCGCCTGTCTCCACATCAAAAACAACATGGCCGTATTGCCCGTGACCGCCCGTCTGCTGTATGAACTTGCCGACCGAACTTGCCCTGTTACGTAATGTCTCTTTGTAAGCAACCTCGGGTTTGCCCGTATTCGCTTTCACACCGAATTCTCTGTCCATCCTGTCAAGCAAGATATCAAGATGCAGTTCCCCCATACCGCCAATGATTGTCTGTCCCGTATCCGGATTATACCGAGCACTGAATGACGGGTCTTCTTCCTCTAATTTCCTAAGCACCAGCCCGAGCTTATCTTGATCTTTCGTTGATTTCGGTTCTATTGCCACAAAAAGGACCTGTTCGGGGAAATGCATACTCTCCAAAATAACAGGTTGCTTTTCCTCGCATATAGTATCCCCAGTCTTGGTGTCCTTAAGACCCACGGCGGCGGCTATGTCACCCGCGCTAACCATATCTTTTATTTCCTGCTTGTTGGCGTGCATCTTGACTATCTTGGTAACCCTCTCCCTCAAACCCTTGGCCGCGTTGTATACACTCTGCCCCTGTTGTATAAAACCCGAATATACCCTGAAATATGCAAGCTTACCGACATACGGGTCTGTTGCTATTTTAAAAACGAGTCCCGCAAACGGTTCATCTTTTGATGCTTTACGCTTTTTAACAGCCCCATTCCGGGGGTCAACACCTTCAATAGCCGGAACATCGATAGGCGAAGGCAGGTAATCGCAAACTGCATCAAGCAATAGATCTACCCCTTTGCCCTGAAGCGAACAACCACAAAGCACGGGCACCATCTTAAACCTTAATACACCTCTCCTCAATGCCTCTCTGATCTCACTGCTTAAGATACCGGATTCATCGTCCAAATACTTGTTCATGATAGTCTCATCTATGTCCGAAACAGCCTCAAGCAGGTCGCGCCTGAATCGGACTGATATCTCTTTATACTCATCGGGAATATCAATAATGTCACAAAATTTGCCATCGATATTGTCGCCTCTGTACACATAGGCCTTTTTCTCAATCAAATCTATCACACCCCTAAACTCCCCCTCTGAACCCATAGGCAGCTGAATTGGTACCGTCTTGACCCCGAGATATTCGCGCATCTGTTTTACCACCGAGAAAAAATCTGCGCCCATGCGGTCCATCTTATTGATATAGGCGATCCTCGGGACCCTATATGTATCAGCCTGCCTCCACACTGTCTCGCTTTGAGGCTCAACCCCGCCTACAGCGCAAAAGACGACCACCCCTCCGTCCAATACCCTCAACGATCTTTCCACCTCAACAGTAAAATCCACATGCCCCGGGGTATCTATTATATTTATATCGCATTCTCTCCATTTGCAGGCGGTACTTGCCGAGGTTATCGTAATGCCTCTTTCCTGCTCTTGCGTCATCCAATCCATGGTTGCTGTTCCCTCGTCGACAGCGCCTATCCGATATATCCTGCCGGCAAGAAACAGCATCCTTTCGGTTGTGGTTGTTTTACCAGCGTCTATATGGGCCATTATCCCGATATTGCGCAAATTATTAAGGGCATTCGCCTGTTTCATTTTACCTGTTTGTATTGGTTTATCCAGCACTGTAAGCATTTTAAGGTGTCCGGTTTTAAATCATAGGCCGGAAATAAAAATCCATAACCGGCAACCCATATAGCATTCTACCATTTGAAATGACTGAATGCCTTATTGGCTTCAGCCATCTTATGCGTATCTTCCCTTTTCTTTACAGCCGATCCTTGTCTCTGATAGGCGTCTATCAGCTCATTTCCTAATCTCTGGCTCATAGGCCCCCCTTTACGCTGCCTGGCGAAATTCCTAAGCCACCTCATCGCAATAGCGATACCGCGGGCCTGCGTAACTTCCACCGGGACTTGATACGTAGCACCTCCAACGCGCCTTGACTTTAACTCAAGCATAGGCCTCACATTATCAAGGACTTGCTGGAACAGCTCAAGGACATTGGGCTTAGCGGCCTTTTCTTTTAATATCTCAAAGGCGTCATAGACGATCGTTTCGGCAGTCGCTTTCTTGCTCCTCTCCATAACG